>NZ_CP012945.1:4395631-4714312 GCF_001402915.1 Devosia sp. A16 | reverse complement strand
GTGCGCGGCATCAGCGAGGCGTCACTGGCCAAGCTGCAATTGCTGCGCGACGGCGCGGCGCTCGGCGGTTGGGATCAGTGGGACGGCAGCCAGGGGGTCGCTATCGGGCAGAGGCTCTCCGAACGGCTGGGCGTGGTGCTGGGCGACAAGATCACCATCATCAATCCCAACGGCACGCCGACGCCGTTCGGCATGACACCCGCCGAGCTGACGCTGCCGGTGAACGTCATCTTCAACATCGGCATGCCGGAATATGACGGGTTCTACATCTACCTGCCGATGCAGGAGGCCCAGGTCTACTTCCGCATGTTCGAGGACAAGCTCAAGCCGGGCGCTTCCATGCCGGGCGTGATGGCGACCGACGAAGAGATCGATGCCGCCTACGAGCGCGCCTACAAGGCGAGCGGCGTAGAGGTGTTCGTCGCCGACCCCGACCAGATCGGGGGCATGCGCGAGAAGCTGCAGGCGGTGCTCGATCGACCGTTCAACATCACCGACTGGCAGCAGCGCAACGCCACCTTCTTTTCCGCCCTGCAGGTTGAGCGCGTCGTGATGTTCGTCATCCTGTCGCTGATCATCCTGGTCGCCGCTTTCAACATCATCGCCAGCCTCGTGATGCTGGTGAAGGACAAGGGGCCCGATATCGCGGTGCTGCGCACCATGGGTGCGACCCGCGGCGCGATCCTCAGGATCTTTTCGATGACGGGGTTCGCCATCGGTTTGTCGGGCACTCTTCTCGGCCTAATCCTCGGAGTGGTGTTCGCCATCAATGTCGAGGCGATCCGCTCGACGGTTTCCAACCTGCTCAACATCTCCATCTTTCCGCCCGAGCTGTTCCTGATGTCGGCCTTGCCCTCACGGATCGATACCGGAGAGGTGGTGGTGGTGGTGGTGCTGTCGCTGGGGCTCACCTTCCTCGCAACGCTCTATCCGGCCTGGCGCGCGGCGCGGCTCGATCCGGTCGAGGGGTTGAACCAGTGAACGATCGGCCCTCAGCTACAGATCCCGGCCCGTTCTCGCGCTTCGAGTTCCTGGTCGCCGGCCGCTATCTGCGCGCCCGTCGCCGCGACCGCTTCGTTTCGGTGATCGCCGGGTTGACCCTGACCGGAATCGCGCTCGGGGTGGCGGCGCTGATCGTCGTCACCTCGGTGATGAATGGCTTCAACGCCGAGATCGTCTCGAAACTGCTGGGACTCAACGGCCACTTCTCCGCCTATCCGATAGAGGCGCGCTTCACCGACTACGACCGCTCGGCCGAGCAGATCCAGGGCGTGGACGGCGTAACTGCCGCGATCCCCTTCGTCGAGGGCCAGGCGCTGGCGTCGGGCGCCAAGGCCGATTCTACCGGCGTGATCGTGCGTGGCGTGTCGCTGGGTTCGATCGAGAAGCTGAAGCTGCTGCATGGTGGCGCGATCCTGGGCCACTGGGATGGCTGGGACGATGGCAACGGCATCGCCATTGGCCGGCGGCTGGCCGAGAAGCTCAAGGTGAATATCGGCGACCCGGTGACGCTGCTGGCGCCCGATGCTTCGGGCCTGCAGAGCGGCGCCGCGCCCCGCACCCGCTCGTTTCCGGTCAAGGTCATATTCGACCTGGGGATGACCGAGTTCGACAGCTTCTATCTCTACATGCCGCTGCGGCCGGCGCAGGACTATCTCGAGATGTTCGATCGGGTGCTGAAGCCCGATGCGAGCGTGCCGCCGCTCGATGCGGACGAGGCCGATCGCGAGGCGGCCTATGACCGCATCTATCGCGCCACGGCCATCGAGGTGTTCATCGCCGATCCGAATGCGCTCGACGCCATGCGGCTGAAGATCGGCCAGCAGATCGAACGGCCGCTGATCCTTTCGGACTGGCGCCAGCAGCACCAGAACTTCTTCGATGCGCTGCAGACGCAGGGCAGCGTGATGTTCGTGATCCTGTCGATGATCGTGGTCGTCGCGGCCTTCAACATCATCTCCAGCCTGATCATGCTGGTGAAAGACAAGGGCACCGATATCGCGGTGCTGCGCACCATGGGGGCGACCCGCGGCTCGATCATGCGGATCTTCGGCATCGCGGGCGTCGCGATCGGGGTCGGCGGAACGCTGTTGGGGCTGGCGCTCGGGCTGGTGATCGCGGCGAATGCCGAGGCGATCCGCGCCTTCCTGTCGAGCCTGCTCGGCATCACCATCTTCCCGCCCGAAGTGTTCTTCCTGTCTTCCTTGCCGAGCCGCACCAATCCGTCCGAGGTCATCGCCATTGTCGGCGTGGCCCTGGGACTCAGCTTCCTCGCCACGCTCTATCCCGCCTGGCGCGCCGCCCAATACGATCCTGTCGAGGCTCTCCGCTATGAGTGACGTCCACCTCAAGCTCGCCAAGGTGCATCGCCATTACGGCGCGGGCGACACCTTGGTGCGAGTGCTCGAGGCGGCCGATCTCGAGGTCAGAGGCGGCGAGCTCGTCGCCATCGTCGCGCCGTCGGGCGCCGGCAAGTCGACGCTGCTGCACATTTCGGGGCTGCTCGAGCGCCCGCAAGGCGGCGAGGTCGAGATCACGGGCATCCCCACCAGCAAGCTGAACGAGCGTGGACGGACTTTGCTGCGCCGCGACACCATCGGCTACGTCTACCAATTTCATCATCTGCTGCCGGAGTTCTCGGCGCTCGAGAACGTCACCATGCCGCAGCTGATCGCCGGCCGCGACCGCGCCGCAGCCGAGCAGCGAGCCATGCAACTGCTCGATATCCTCGGCATCGCGCCGCGCGCCCTGCACCGGCCGGCTGAACTTTCGGGTGGCGAGCAGCAGCGCGTGGCAATCGCCCGGGCGGCGGCCAACCATCCGCGTATCATTCTCGCGGACGAGCCGACGGGCAATCTCGATCCGACCACCAGCGACGTGGTGTTCGATGCCCTGGCATCGCTGATCCGGGAAGAAGGTGCGGCGGCGCTGATCGCCACGCATAACCACGACCTGGCAAGGCGGGCGAACCGGATCGTGACGCTGCGCGGTGGGCTGATCGAGCCGATCACTTTGTAGGGCTTGCGGTCCAACGCAAGTAGGGCGGCCGGCGTTTCCTCTCCCCTGAGGGGAAAGGGTAGTGCAGCTCGGACCGAAGGTCCGTAGCGGAACTAGGGTGCGGGGTTCAGCTTCTCAACGAGAGCTCCTTGAGCCGCTTCACCCCTCAACCGGAGTTCGGCCACCTTCTCCCCTGAGGGGGAGAAGGGACTGAACTGCCACGCTAGGTGTGAACGGCGACCAACACATTCTCATATCCTTCGAGGTGAGAACCTAGCCGTCCGTCCGGATCTCGTCCTCATCGTCCTCGCCAGCCCGTCGCAGTCGTTCGCGGTCCAGCAGGCTGTTCACGCGCGTCCTCAGCCCGCGGATCTGCCGGGCCTGCCGTTCATTGGTATCACGGAGCTGTCGGATGCGGGTCTCGGCCGCCTCCTGGTGGTTGATGTCCCACTCGCGCACCCGTCGCACCACCACCTTGGTATCGGGCGGCGGCTCGAGCAGGGTATCCCAGTCGGTATCGAGCGAGGCGACCAGCTTGTGGGCGGCGAGCGCGGCGGAGTCGCGTTCGCCGGGGTTGTCGGATCCGAGCAGCTTCAGGATACGGACGAGCTTCTTGCGGGTGCGGGCATCTATCGCCATGGCGACAGGGGTAACCGGATCGCTACGCGAAATCCAGCCGCCTTGCCTTTTCCCCTGGAGGAAGAGGTCGAAGAGCGGGTCTCATCGTCCCTTGGGCCTAGCGCTTCGGGGCCATCAGGGCCGTCACTTCGGCAAAGCTGATGGCGTCATCGAGGTAGGTCGCCGTACCCGGGCCCAGCAGCTCGAGCGAGGCGTCGCGCAGGCCGGTCAGCGCCGCGCGGGCGAAAGAGCTCCCGGTGCTGACGCGCCGAACGCCGGCGGCCGCGAGGTCGGCGAGCGAGTAGGGGGTGTTCCTGGCTCCAAGCACCACGTTCACCGGCTTGGAAACGGAGGCGCACACGGTGCGGATGGCGTCGATGGTCGGCAGGCCAGGGGCGAACAGCACATCCGCGCCAGCCTTCTCGTAGGCCTGCAACCGGCGGATGGTGTCGTCGAGGTCGTTGCGCCCGTGGAGGAAGTTCTCGGCGCGGGCGACGAAGGTGAACGGGAAAGACTGCGCATGCGCGGCCTCGGCTGCTGCGGCCACGCGTTCCACCGACAGGTTGAAATCATAGATCGGATCGGCAGGGTTGCCGGTAGCGTCCTCGATCGAGCTGCCGACGAGCCCGACCTCACCGGCGAGCCGCGTGGTTTCGGCAGCGATCTCGGGCGTGTCGCCATAGCCGTTCTCGAGATCGGCACTGACCGGCAAGTCGGTTGCTGCGATAATGTCGGCAGCGTTGCGCAGGGCTTCGTCCCGGCTGACGCCGCCTTCGCCGTCCCGTCGACCGAGGGCGAAAGCGAGACCGGCGCTGGTTGTGGCCAATGCGGAGAAGCCGAGACCAGCCAGCAGACGTGCGCTGCCCGCATCCCACGGGTTGGGAATGACGAAGAGCGGCCCCTGGTGAAGCGCCTGGAAACGCTCGGCTTTCTGCTGCTGGTTCAACACTCGTTCTCCTCGAACCGGGCGACGGCCCACGACTCGCGCGTTAACCATGTATTCATGGACAGGACGCCGCCGCTAGACAAGAACAAATTGGGAACATAGAAGAACGGAACAGAAACTTTGGAGGTTCCGATGCTCTCTTTCGTCAAGGATCTGCTGGCTTTCGTCACCATCTGCGGCTTCTCCGTCGCTTCGCTCACCTGGATGGATATCGCTGCCCGACTCGTGTGAGTGACTTGTGGATTGACGTCCTCGTGTGTGGCCGAGGTGCCGGCACGAGGTTAGGAACGACGCATGGCTGGCCCCGGCTTCATTCACCTGCACGTACACTCGGCTTACTCGCTTCTCGAGGGGGCGTTGCCGCTCGGCAAGCTGCTTGATCTCGCCAAGGCGGACAAACAGCCGGCGCTCGGCATCGCCGACACCAACAATCTGTTCGGGGCGCTGGAGTTCTCCGAGAAGGCTGCCGGCAAGGGTATCCAGCCGCTGATCGGTGTCGAGCTGGATGTCGATTTCTCCGTCATGGAAGACAGCCAGGATCGCATGCAGGAGCGCGGCCATGACCGGGGGCGCTACGGCAAGGGCGGGGTGGTGCTGCTGGCGGCATCGGAAGCCGGTTTTGCCAATCTCTCCACCCTGGTGAGCCGCGCGCATCTCGAAGGCGAGAACGGACGCGCGGCCGCAAAGCTCGACTGGATGCGGCGCGAGGCGCTGGAGGGCATCATCTGCCTCAGCGGTGGCCCCGAGGGGGCCATCGACCCGTGGTTCGCCAACAATGCCGATGCCATTGCGCAGGCCCGGCTCGATCGGCTGCGCGAGCTGTTCGGCGATCGGTTCTACATCGAACTGCAACGGCATGGCCGGCCACAGGAAACGCTGAACGAAGCCAAGCTGATCGATTATGCCTATGCCCGCGGCGTGCCGCTGGTGGCGACAAACGAGCCGTTCTATCCGGCCCCCGCCGACCATGAGGCGCATGACGCGCTGCTGGCCATCGCCGGCGGCACGGTGGTGGCGCAGACCGAGCGCCGCAAGCTCACCGACCAGCACTACTTCAAGACCCGCGAGGAGATGCAGAAGCTCTTCGCCGACCTGCCCGAGGCGCTCGACAACACCATCGAAATCGCGCAACGCATCGGTTACCGGCCGAAGAAGCGCAACCCGGTGCTGCCGACCTTTGCGGCGTCTCCTGGACAGACGGCCGAGGAAGCCGTGGCTGCCGAGGCGCAGGCGCTAGCACACATGGCGCGGACCGGCCTCGAGGAGCGGTTCCGTGTCGTGGGAGTCGCCCCCGGCAAGACCGAAGAGATCTACCGCGAGCGGCTGGAATACGAGCTCGGCATCATCGAGCGCATGAAGTATCCAGGCTATTTCCTGATCGTGGCCGACTTCATCCAGTGGGCCAAGGCCCACGATATCCCCGTCGGCCCCGGCCGTGGTTCGGGCGCCGGCTCGCTGGTGGCCTATGCGACCACCATCACCGACCTCGATCCGCTCGCCTACAATTTGCTGTTCGAGCGCTTCCTCAACCCCGAACGCGTGTCGATGCCGGACTTCGACATCGACTTCTGCCAGGATCGCCGCGAAGAGGTGATCCGCTACGTTCAGCAGAAGTACGGCGAGGCGCAGGTCGCGCAGATCATCACCTTTGGTACGCTGCAGGCGCGCGCCGTGCTGCGCGACGTCGGGCGCGTGCTGCAGATGCCCTATGGGCAGGTCGACCGCATCGCCAAGCTCGTACCGGCCAACCCGGCCGATCCCTGGACGCTGGAACGCTCACTCAAGGAAGTGCCGCAGCTCCAGCAGCTGGCCGACGAGGATGAGCAGGTGCGCGACCTGCTGGCCATCGGCCAGAAGCTCGAGGGGCTCTATCGTCACGCCTCGACCCACGCCGCCGGCATCGTCATCGGCGACCGGCCGCTGCAGGAACTGGCGCCGCTGTACCGAGATCCGCGCTCGGACATGCCGGTCAGCCAGTACAACATGAAATGGTCGGAGACGGCCGGGCTGGTGAAGTTCGACTTTCTTGGCCTCAAGACGCTGACGACGATCAAGCGCGCCGTCGACATGATCAACCGTCACGGCGACGGCAAGTTCCGCATCGAAGACATCCCGATCGACGACGAGAAGACCTACAAGCTCTACTCGGTCGGCGACACCGCCGGGGTGTTCCAGGTGGAAGGCGCCGGCATGCGCCGCGCCCTGGTCGACATGAAGCCCGACCGCTTCGAGGACATCATCGCGCTGGTGGCGCTCTACCGCCCCGGTCCGATGGAGAACATCCCGCTGTTCAACGCCCGCAAGCGCGGCGACGAGGATATCGAGTATCCGCACGAAGCGCTGAGCGAGGTGCTGGACGAGACCTACGGCATCATCGTCTACCAGGAACAGGTGATGCAGATCGCGCAGATCCTTTCCGGCTATTCGCTCGGCGAAGCCGATATGCTGCGCCGCGCCATGGGCAAGAAGATCAAGGCCGAAATGGACGCGCAGCGGGCGCGTTTCCAGGAAGGTGCGATCAAGTACGGGCTGAAGAAGGGTCTTGCCGACACCATCTTCGACCTGTTGGCCAAGTTCGCCAACTACGGTTTCAACAAGTCGCACGCCGCGACCTATGCACTGGTCAGCTACCAGACGGCCTATCTCAAGGCGCATTACCCGCACGAGTTTTTTGCGGCGACCATGACGCTCGATATGGGCAACACCGATAAGCTCAACGAATTCCGCCAGGACGCCAAGAAGCACGGCATCGAGATCGTGCCGCCCTGCGTCAACCGTTCGGATGCGGTGTTCAACACTCGAGATGGCAAGGTGTTTTATGCCATCGGCGCGGTGAAGGGCGTGGGGCAGGCGGTGGCCGAGCACATCATGGAGGCCCGTGGCGACAAGCCGTTCACCGACCTCGGCGATTTCGCCGCCCGGGTGGATGCGCGGATCATCAACCGCCGCACGCTGGAAGCGCTGATCAATGCTGGTGCCTTCGACCAGTTGGTGCCGCGGCGGGAGCAGGCCTTCGCTGCCATCGACGCGATCGTCGCCACGGCGCAGCGCACCAATGCCAATGCCGCCGACGGCATCATGGACATGTTCGCGGCCGACCGGCCGGAGCCGATCATGCTCAATCAAGCCGTAACCAACTGGTCACCGGCCGAGCGGCTGGCGCGTGAACACAGCGCCATCGGCTTCCACCTTTCGGGGCATCCGCTCGACCAGTATGCCGAGCTGTTCGACCGACTGCGGGTAACGCCGTATGGCGATTTCGAGCGGGCGGTGAAGGAAGCCGACGCGCGGGCAGGGCGCCTTGCCGGCACCATCGCAACCCGTAACGACCGGCGTACCAAAAAGGGTACGCCGATGGCGATCATCAGCCTGTCGGACGCCAGCGGTGGCTACGAAGTGATTGCCTTCTCCGAGCAGATCAGCCAGTTCACCAATGTGCTGCAGCCGGGCAAATCCGTGGTGCTGACGGTCGAAGCCGACGAACGGCCGGATGGCATCAGCCTGAGGCTGATCAATGCCGAGCCGATCGACGGGTTGGCGGAAAAGATCGGCCGCCGCCTCACCGTGTTCGCCGGCTCCGAGAAATGCCTTGCCCCGATCGCTTCGCAGCTGAAGCCCGGCGGCGAGGGGCAGGTCAGCTTCATCGTCATCCGCGATGCGGGCGCCAAGGAATATGAGATCGAGCTCAAGGGCGGCTACCGCCTCAGCGCCGAGATCGCCGGCAGCATCAAGGCGATGGAAGGCGTGGTGGACGTGCGGTTGAACTAGCCGGGTCGATCAGGACCAGTCGCTGGCTCGGCGTAGCACCAGCTGTACCAGCCGTCGCGGCCCGCCACCTTGCAGCTCACTGTTTGGGTAGGATAGCTCCCAAAAATGGCCGCCCGTGCGATGACGATACAGCCTTCGCCAGCCGCCGTCGTTGGACGCAACTTCCTCGAGGCTGTTCGCAAGGAGTTCGTCTATTGCCCCCGCATCTCCGGACGCGATGACATGGGTGCCGTCGACAATCCACTTGTCAGCTAGGTGGGGACGATCTGCAGACATGTCTTTCCCTAGTGGCAGCCGCGGTAGGCAAGAGTAGATCGGCTACCACCTTGCCTATGACAGCAAAACCCCCTATATGCGCGGCGCGTCCGGATAACCGGGCGTAATTCACACGCGAAGCGCGGCGCCATGGCATTAAGGCCGATGGCTCCAACCGGTGGCGGGGCAAGCCCGCCGCAAACGCTCGCGGAGGCAATAACCGGTAAAGGAAGCCTTCCATGGCATTGCCCGATTTTTCCATGCGTCAGCTGCTCGAAGCAGGTGTTCACTTCGGCCACCAGAAGCACCGCTGGAACCCCAAGATGGAACGCCACATTTTCGGCGTTCGCAACGACATCCACATTCTCGACCTCAGCCAGACCGTTCCGGCCCTGCAGCGCGCGCTGCAGCTGATCTCGGACACCGTCGCTGACGGTGGTCGCGTGCTGTTCGTCGGCACCAAGCGCCAGGCCGCGCCGGTAGTGGCCGAGGCTGCCCGCCAGTCCGCCCAGTACTACGTCAACTCGCGCTGGCTCGGTGGTACGCTGACCAACTGGCAGACGATTTCGAACTCGATCGCCCGTCTGCGCGAGCTCGAGGCCCAGCAGGCCGAAGGCGGCCATGGCCTGACCAAGAAGGAGCTGCTGCTCCTCAGCCGTGAGCAGGAGCGTCTCGAGCGCGACCTGGGCGGCATCAAGGACATGGGCAACCTGCCGAACCTGCTGTTCGTGATCGACACCAACAAGGAAGCGAACGCCATCAAGGAAGCCAAGCGCCTCGGCATCCCGGTGATCGCCATCGTCGACTCGAACTCGGATCCCGACACCGTCGACTTTGCCATTCCGGGCAATGACGACGCGGCCCGCGCCCTCGAGCTCTACTGCTCGCTGGTGTCGCGTGCGGCCATCGACGGCATCGGCCGGTCGGCTGCCGGCCGTGGCGCTGACCTCGGCGCTTCCGCCGAGGCCCCGGAAGAGCCGGCGCTCAGCGCCGAAGACGCCGATACGTCGTCCGCCAACTAATCCGGTTCGTTCCGGGTTACCAATTCGAACAATGGCGCGGCTCCGGGCAGGGGCCGCGGAAAGGTGATATCAAATGGCTGTTTCCGCTCAGCAGGTTAAAGAGCTCCGCGAACTGACCGGCGTGGGGATGATGGACTGCAAGAAGGCCCTCGAAGAGACCGGTGGCGACATGGAAGCGGCAGTCGACTGGCTACGCACCCGTGGTCTGGCCAAGGCCGCCAAGAAGGCCGGCCGCGTGGCGGCCGAGGGCCTGGTCGGCGTGTCGATCGACGGCACCCGCGGCGCGATCGTCGAAGTCAACTCCGAGACCGACTTCGTTGCCCGCAACGACCAGTTCCAGACCATCGTCGGCAACATCGCCAAGCTCGCCCTCGACGCCAATGGCGACGTGAGCAAGCTCAGCGAGATGCCGTATCCGGGTTCGGGCCGCTCGGCTTCGGCCGAGCTGACCGACGCCATCGCCAAGATCGGCGAGAACATGAACCTGCGACGCACCGGCACGCTCACCGTCAAGGACGGCGTGATCGGTTCGTATGTGCACAACTCGGTGGCGCCGGGCCTCGGCAAGCTGGGCGTGATCGTCGGGCTCGAGTCGACCGGTGACAAGGCAGCGCTGAATGCCCTGGGCAAGCAGCTCGCCATGCACATCGCCAACACCAAGCCGCTGAGCGTGTCGCCGGACGATATCGACCAGGACGTGGTGGCGCGCGAGCGTGCCATCTTCACCGAGCAGGCCAGGGAGTCCGGCAAGCCGGACGCCGTGATCGAGAAGATGATCGAAGGCCGCGTGCGCAAGTTCTACGAGGAAGTGACGCTGCTCTCGCAGGTGTTCGTGATCGACGGCGAGACCAAGATCGCCGACGTGGTCAAGAATGCCGAGAAGGATGTCGGCGCCCCAATCAAGGTGACGGGCTTCGTCGCCTACGCGCTGGGCGAAGGCATCGCCAAGGAAGAGACCGACTTCGCCGCGGAAGTTGCCGCCACAGCCGGCGTGAAGTAAGACGCGGGATAAGTTTCGGACGGGCTGGTCACCAGCCCGTCCGAATATGCCATAACCGCCTGCGATGCCCGTAGATTCGGGGCTTTGCAACGCACCTCGGGAGACTGACGAATGGCCAAATCCGCCTACAAACGGATTCTGCTGAAAGTCTCCGGCGAAGTGCTTGCCGGCGACCAATCCTTCGGCATCGAGCCGAAATTCCTCCACGCCATGGCCGATCAGATCGCGGAAGTCGCCAAGAGCGGCATCCAGGTGGCGATCGTCATCGGCGCCGGCAACATCTTCCGCGGCATGGCCGTGGCCGCCAAGGGCGGCGACCGTGTCACCAGCGACCTGATGGGGATGCTGGGCACGGTGATCAACTCGCTGGCGCTGGGCGACGCCATCGAGCAGAAGGGCCTCAAGGTCAAAGTCTACTCGAACGTGCCGATGGAGACGGTAGCCGATACGTTCACCGCCCGGGACGCCAACCTGGCGCTGAGCGACGGCTACGTCGTGGTGTGCGCCGGCGGGACCGGCAGCCCGTTCTTCACCACCGATACCGCGGCGGCGCTCAAGGCGATCGAGCTCAGATGCGACGTGCTGCTCAAGGGCACCAAGGTGGATGGGGTCTATTCCGAGGACCCCAAGAAGAATCCCGAGGCGAAGCGTTTTGAAACGATCAGCCATGAAGAAGTGATCGCCAAGGACCTCAGGGTCATGGATACGGCGGCCTTCGCGCTTGCCCGCGACAACGGCTTGCCGATAATTGTTTACGCGCTCGACGACAAGGAAGGCCTCAAGGGCGTCCTGGCCGGCCGGGCAAAGAGTACACGCGTCGGTTAAGGCGCGGATATCAAGGAGTTTTACGATGGCCGAGACATTCTCGCTCCCCGCACTCAAGGACCGGATGCAGAAGTCGATCGCCTCGCTCAGGGAGGAACTGGCTGGGCTGAGGACCGGCCGTGCCAGCGCCAGCCTGCTGGAGCCGGTGATGGTTGAGGCCTATGGTGGCCGCATGCCGCTCAACCAGGTGGCGACCGTCACCGTGCCGGAAGCGCGCATGCTCAGCGTGCAGGTGTGGGACCGCAGCCTCGCCGGCGCCGTCGAGAAGGCCATTCGCAATTCCGGCCTCGGGCTCAACCCGGCTGCCGAGGGTGTGGTGATCCGCGTGCCGCTGCCGGAACTCAACGAGGAACGTCGCCGCGACTTGACCAAGGTCGCGCACAATTATGCCGAGCAGGCCCGGGTCGCCGTGCGCCACATCCGCCGCGACGGCATGGACCTGCTCAAGAAGCTCGAGAAGGACGGCGACCTCAGCCAGGACGACAGCCGCAAAATGGGCGATCAGGTGCAGCAGGCGACCGACGCCGCCGTGGCCGATATCGACAATGTGCTGGCCGTCAAGGAACAGGAAATCATGCAGGTCTAGTATGGACCTGTAACGCGCTGCCCCTGGAGGGCACCAATGTCCGCCGATACTGCCGTAGCAACGACGCCCGACGAAAAGCCCGGCCTCAAGATTCCTGCCCATCTGGCAGTCATCATGGATGGTAATGGCCGCTGGGCCAAGGCGCGCGGCAAGCTGCGGACCGAGGGACATGTCGAAGGCGTCAAGGCCCTCCGGCGTCTGGTCGATCTTTCGATCCGCTACGGTGTCAAGCACCTGACGGTGTTCAGCTTTTCCTCCGAAAACTGGAGCCGGCCGCGGGATGAGGTCAACTTCATCTTCGGCCTGCTGCATCGCTTCGTGGCGTCGGATCTGGCGACCCTGATCCAGAACAATGTCCGGGTCCGCATCATCGGCACGCGGTCCGGCCTAGACGAGGCGTTGAGCCGGCTGATCGACGAAGTGCAGTCCAAGACCGCCCGCAATACCGGGCTCGAGCTGATCGTCGCCTTCAACTATGGCGGCAAGTCCGAGCTGACCGAGGCCACCAGGGCGATTGCCCGGGCGGTAGCGGCCGGCAATCTCCGGGTCGAAGACATCACCGAAGAGACCATCGCGCGGGCGCTCTACACCTCCGGAACACCCGACCCCGACCTGATCATCCGGACCAGCGGCGAGCAGCGGGTTTCGAATTTCCTGCTCTGGCAGGGCGCCTATTCGGAACTGGTCTTCGTGGAGGAGAACTGGCCCGATTTCGGCGAGCAGGTCTTCCTCAAGGCGCTCGACGAGTACTCTTCGCGCAGCAGGCGCTTCGGCGGGATCGAGTCGAGGAGCCCGTGAGCGCACCGGAGGACCAGGGTCCCCAGTTCAATCCGCTGGCCCGCCGGTCCTGGACGGATCTCGGCCCCCGGGTTGCTTCCGCCCTCGTGCTGTTGGTCATGGCTGGGGTAGGGCTCTATTTCGGTTCCTACGTGTTTGCCGCCCTGGTCGCTGCCGTCTTTGCCGGCTGCTATCGCGAATGGGAGCGGATGGTGACGCTGAAGCCCCTGGGGACGCTCGGCGGGGCGCTGATCGGGCTGCTGGTGATTGCCGCCCTGATCTATCCGGCACTGGGACCACTGGCCTCGCTGGCAGCGGTGGCGATCGCCGGTGTGGTGGCGGCGTTCGGCAGTGCCGGGACGCGGCTGTGGCGGATCGGCGGGGTGGTATTCTACGGGATCGTCATCATCGCGCTGCTCACTATCCGGGGCGAAGCGACCTGGAACCAGCCCGGCGTGTTCGACGCCGGACTGTGGGCAGGGCTGCTGTTGGGTTGTGTGATCTGGGCCACCGATACCGGCGCCTATTTCACCGGGCGACAGGTGGGGGGCGAAAAGCTGGCGCCGGATATCTCGCCGTCCAAGACCTGGTCCGGCGCCATTGGCGGCTTCGCACTGGGGACGCTGGTGGGGCTGGTGGTCTGGCTGCTGGTCGCGCCGCAATCGCCGTGGTGGATCGGGCTCGCGCTCTGCGCCGCGCTCAGCATCCTCGGGCAGGTGGGTGACCTGGCTGAGAGCGCCATAAAACGACGCTTCCGGATCAAGGATTCGGGCGACATCATTCCGGGGCATGGTGGCCTGATGGACCGGCTCGACAGCCTGACGCTGAGCGCGATCTTTCTGTGCGCCGTCGGCGTGCTGCACAGCGGCTTGGGCGCTGCGGCTTCGGGGTTCCTGATCTGGTGAAGCTGCGGCACCCCGTCCTATCGCAATCTTAACGCATTCGGCCCCTAGCTTCTTTGCAGCTGCGGGGCATTCGGAACCGACGACATGGACTTTGTTTTCTGGCTGCTTTCCTACGTGGTGCCGTTCCTGGTGGTGCTCACCATCATCGTGTTCGTGCACGAGATGGGGCACTATCTGGTGGCGCGCTGGAACGGCATCGCGATCCAGGCCTTCTCGATCGGGTTCGGTCCCGAGCTCATCGGCTTCAATGACAGGCGCGGCACGCGCTGGAAGCTCTCGGCGATTCCGCTTGGCGGCTATGTTCGATTCGTCGGCGACATGAATGCCGCGAGCATGCCGGACGAGGATTTCATCGAGCGCGCTGGGCCGGAGCTGAGCCGACAACTGTTCGTCAACAAGAACGTCTGGCAGCGTATTTCAGTGGTGGTCGCCGGCCCGGTCGCCAACATCATTTTCACGCTGCTGGTGCTCTATGCGCTGCTGCTCGGCTATGGGCGCTACACCATCCCGGCGGTGCTCGATGCCGTGCCGGTGGAATCGGTCGCCGGACAGGCGGGGCTCGCCGAGGGCGACCGGATCGTTTCGGTCGACGGCTACGGCGTGCGCGGCTTCGAGGATTTCCAGCGCCTGATCGCCACGGCGCCGGAGCGCCAGGTCAGCATCACCTTCGAACGTGGCGGACGTACGCAAACCGTCACAGCGGTACCCCAGGCAGTGACGACGACCGACCGGTTCGGCAACTCGCACCGTATCGGGCGCCTTGGGGTGACCAAGAGCATCGAGCAATCCGACGTCGTGCTCTATCGCCCCGGTCCTGTCGAAGCGATCGGCATGACCTTCGAGGAAGTCCGCTTCATCATCGATCGCACGGTGGCGTTCCTCGGCGACTTCTTCGTTGGTCGCGGCGACGTCGAACAGCTCGGCGGCCCGGTCAAGGTCGCCAAGGTTTCGGGCGAGGTTGCGAGCCTCGGCATCGTGGCCCTGATCAACCTGATGGCCTTGCTGTCGCTGAATATCGGCATCTTCAACCTGCTGCCGATCCCGGTGCTCGATGGCGGCCATCTGATGTACTACCTCGCCGAAGCGGCGCGGGGTAAGCCGCTCAGCCAGAGGGTTCAGGAGATCGGAAACCGCTTCGGGCTGGCCGTTGTCTTTACCCTGATGATCTTCACGACCTTCAACGACACGATCCTGAGCTACATCCGCAGCCTCGGGTGAGGCTGCCCGGCGGGCAAGGCACGGCGCGGCCACATTGATGCCGCGCCTCGGACGCATTTGCTCGAATGCCCCTACATTCCCGTTAACCCTTGGATAAGCTTAGTTTTCCAGGTGTTGCAGGAATACACGGGGACCAATCTTTCGCTAACCTCGACGACCTTCGCGGCTTGTCCGTGGTTAAAATTCCAGTAAAAGCTTTTGATGGAGTTAGCTGGGGACGCTGTGCATGGCGATTCCCCGGCATAGGTCGCACGAGGCAACAAGAATCATGACGAACCCGAAAAAGCTGATGCGCGGTGTTTTTGTAGCGCTCGCCCTCGTGGCGGCGCCGCTCGCAGGCGTCAGCAGTACATTCATCGGCGTCGATGCGGCCCAGGCTCAACAACAGCGCCTCATTTCGGCGGTGCTGTTCGAGGGCAATAGCGGTTTCTCCGACTCCCAGTTGCTGGCGATGGTCAACGTGGCGGAGCAGGGGAGCTTCACCGAGGCCGGCCTCGCGGCTGACGCCGAGTCGATCCGGCAGGCTTATGTGGCCAAGGGCTACATGGGCGTGACGGTGACGCCGCGGGTCGAGCAGTCGGAGAATGGCCGGTCGCGCATCACCTTCGTGGTCAACGAAGGCCAGCGCACCGGTATCGCGGCGATCAACTTCACCGGCAACAACTCGATCAGCTCGGGCACCCTCAAGTCCATCATCCGGACGCACGAGACGAGCCTGTTGAGCTGGCTGTTCCGCGACGACACCTACAGCGAAGATCTGCTGACCGTCGATCGCGGGCTGATCGAGCTCTACTACATGAATCATGGTTATCCGGATGCGCAGGTCACTTCGGCCGTCGGCGAGTACGATGCCTCGCGCAACGCATATTTCGTGAACTTCACCATCTCCGAAGGTGAGCGGTACAAGTTCGGCCAGATCGGCGTCGAGACCTCGATCCCGGGCCTGAACCCCGACGCCATGACCGGCGCGATCCGCACCGGCAAGGGCAGCACCTATTCGCTGGCCGACCTGCAGAAGTCGCAGGAAGACCTGGCATTCGAGGCTACCGCTCAGGGCTATGCCTTTGCCGATGTGCGTCCGCGTGTCGATCGCGACGTGGCGAACAGCACGTTCAACGTCACCTACCTGGTCGACGAGGGCGCGCGCGTCTATGTCGAGCGCATCAACATCAGCGGCAACACCAAGACCCGCGATGCGGTGATCCGCCGTGAGCTGGACTTCGGTGAAGGCGACCCCTTCAACCGTTCGATGGTGCAGCGCGGCAAGTCGCGCATCGAGAAGCTCGGTTTCTTCAAGACCGTCAACTTCGACATGCAGCAGGGCAGTGCCCCCGACAAGGTGGTCATCAACATCACCGTCGACGAGCAGTCCACGGGTGACTATGGCCTGACGGCAGGTTTCGACTCGAACTCGGGCCTGCTGGGTGAAGTCTCGGTCACCGAGCGCAACTTCCTCGGTCGCGGCCAGTACGTCCGCGCCGCGCTGAGCGCGTCGGAGTCCGGCAACAGCATCGACTTCTCGTTCACCGAGCCGCGCTTCATGGGTCTGCGGGTTTCGGCCGGCTTCGACGCCTACCATCGTGTGGTCGGCGAGAAGGACAGCAATGTCTACGGCACGACTGCAACCGGTGGTCAGATCCGCTTTGGTGCTCCGATTACCACGGACCTGACTGGTTCGGTTTTCGTCGGTCTCGAGCAGAAGGTCATCGAAGATAGTTCGACGTGCGACGACGACAACAATCCGAACACGCCGGAAGTGCCGTGCAAGCGTTCTGAGATCGTTGCCGACGGCGAGACCTACAACAAGGCCTGGGTTGGCTACTCGCTGACCTACAACACGCTCGACGATGCGAAGCATCCGACCGAAGGCCTCTACGCGACCTTCACGCAGCAGTATCTGGGCTGGGACTACAACCTGCTGAAGACCGAGGCCAAGGCGCGTTACTTCATGCCGCTGATGTCGGACTGGAACGTCATCGGCAGCGTCAAGGCCCAGGCAGGGTACATCACTTCGCTCGACGACAACGGCGTGTTCCCGCTCGAAGCCTTCCGCGGCTCCAGTTCACTGGTGCGTGGCTTCCAGAGCGGTGGCATGGGCCCGAAGACCAATGGCTCGGGCGAGGCGCTTGGCTACACCGCTTACGTCGGGGCGTCGGCCGAGATCGAGTTCCCGATCCCTGTTCTGCCGGAGACCTACGGCGTGCGTGGTGCAGTGTGGGCTGATGCCGCCCTCATCGACGGCAATGGTTCGCTCGGCAGTGCTACGCTCAACCCGAACACCGTCGACGAGAACTTCAAGTCGTCGGTTGGTGCCTCGATCATCTGGGACAGCCCGTTCGGTCCGCTGCGTGGCGACTTCGCCTACGTGCTGAACAAGGCGACGGACGACAAGACCCAGGTGTTCTCGCTCACCCTGCAGCAGTTGCTGTAATCGGACGGCCGGCGTCAGCGCCGGCCTTCCTTCCTGGTTATCGAGGCCGCGGCGCGGTTGCCCCGCGGCCTCTTTGTTGTGTAATGACAGCCATGGTCGACACGCGCTTCCATTCTTCGTCGGGACCGATTTCGCTTGGCGTCGTGCTGTCGACGCTGGGCCGGTCGGTCGACGTCGACGAAAAACGCGCCGCCGCCCTGGTCATTCACGGGGCCGAAGAGTTGCCGCTCGCGGGTCCGAACCATCTGGCGCTGGCGGCACAGGCCGAGTATCGCGAGGCACTTGCCGACACGACAGCAGGAGCGGTGATCGTCCATCCCCGGTTCTTGTCCGATGTACCGCGCGGCGCGGTGGCCATTGTCGACGAGCGTCCGCATGAACTGTTTGTCGACCTGCTCGAGCGGCTCTATCCGCTTGGCACGCGCGGCGTCGCCATGGGAATGTTCGAGGCCGGCGGCGCGGCGCCGCTCATCGAGGAGGGTGTGCGCATCGGCGCCAATGTCGTCATCGGGCCCGGCGTAGAGATCGGCCGCAACACGGTGATCGGCGCCAATACGGTGATCGGGCGTGGCGTCACTATCGGGCGCAACGCCGTCATCGCCTCGAACGTGTCGATCGAGTGCGCCTATCTGGGCAACAACGTCGTGCTGCATGCCGGCGTACGGATCGGCGGTGAGGGTTTCGGCTGGCTCGGGCAGGGCCGCAGCAATCGCAAGATTCCGCAACTGGGCCGGGTCATCGTGCAGGATGGCGTCGAGATCGGCGCCAATTCGACGGTCGACCGTGGTGCGCTTGGCGACACCGTGGTCGGCGAAGGAACCAAGATCGATAATCTGGTCCAGATTGGCCACAACTCCCGCATCGGGCGATATTGCCTCATCGCCGGTACCTGCGGTATCGGCGGCGGCACGATCATTGGCGACAATGTGCTGGTCGGCGGCGGCGCCGGCACGGCGGGACATTTGCGCATCGGCAATGGCAGCATATTGTCGGCCCGGTGCCTGGTGACCAAGGATGTGCCGGCGGGCGCGAGAGTTGGCGGCTACCCTGCGCAGGATCTGAAAGTCTGGCAGCGCGAGGTAGCGATGTTGCGGCGACTGAACAAAAGGGGACAACAGTGACGGTTACGAACGAGGCGCCAGCGAGGGAGAAGACGGAACTCTCGTCGATGGATATCGGCCGGATCCTCCAGCTCCTGCCGCATCGCTACCCGTTTCTGCTGATCGACCGGATCATCGAGGTCGACGGGGACAATTCCGGTATCGGCATCAAGAACGTCACGTTCAACGAGCCGATCTTCCAGGGACATTTCCCGGGAGAGCCGGTGTTCCCGGGCGTGCTGATCATCGAGGGCATGGCGCAGACGGCCGGCGCCATGGCGATTGCCGCCGGCGCTGCGGGCGGCGACAAGCACATCGTCTACCTGCTCACCATCGACAAGTGCAAGTTCCGCAAACCGGCAAAGCCCGGCGACCAGATTGAGTATCACATCAGGAAACTGCGCCGCCGGATGACCATGGGCTGGTTCGAGGCGAAAGCAATGGTCGACGGCGTCGTTATCGCCGAGGCCGAAGTCGGCGCCATGGTGAGCCCCAGCGAACAATGACCATCCATCCCTCGGCGATCGTCGAACCCGGCGCGCGGATCGGCGCCCGCGTCAAGATCGGACCATTCTGCATGGTCGGAAGCGACGTGACGCTCGACGATGGCGTCGAGCTGATCTCGCATGCGGTGGTGACCGGGCGCACCAGCGTTGGCGCCCGTACCACGGTGTTCCCTTTCGCATCCGTCGGCCACCGGCCGCAGGATCTCAAGTATGCTGGCGAGCCATCGACCCTGACGATCGGCTCGGATTGCGTGATCCGTGAGCATGTGACGATCAACCCGGGGACCGCCGGCGGCGGCATGAAGACGGTCATCGGCGACCACTGCCTGCTGATGATCGGCGTTCACATCGGCCACGACTGCATCCTGGGCAATCACATCATCCTCTCCAACAATACCGGCATCGCCGGGCATTGCGTGATCGACGACTATGTGATCATGAGCGGCCACTCCGGCTCGGCCCAGTTCGTCCATATCGGCGCCCACGCCTTCATCGGCGGCATGACCAAGGTCGAAAAGGACGTGATCCCCTATGGCACGGTGCTGGGCAACCCGGCGGCGCTGTCGGGCATCAACCTCGTCGGCCTGAAGCGGCGCGGTTTCGATCGCGAGGCAATCCATCGCCTGCGCACTGCCTACCGGATGATCTTTTCCACCGAAGGCACGCTGCGCGAGCGCGTGGACGATGCATCCGCCATGTTCCCCGACGAGGAACTGGTGCAGGACGTGGTGAAGTTCGTGGTCGCAGCCGAGCGGCCGCTGACCCTGCCCGGACACTTGCCGATAAACGCTCCGGGCGAGGAATGATGTCTCGCCGGCTCTCCGTCCTTGCCGGATCGGGAGCCCTGGTCTCCCATGTGGTCGCTGCGGCCATGGCGGCGGGCGATGCAGTCCAGGTCGTGGGTTTTGCGCCGCAGCCTGAGCGTGCCGGCGTACTGCTGGTCGGAGGCGACCTCAGGAACCCGACAGGCGCCATTGCCGCGATCGTCGCCTTCAAGGCCACCCATGTGGTGCTGGCAGGGGGCCTGATGATCTCCGACGGCGACCGCGAGGCGCTGGCCAGGTTCGCCGGCGGCGGCCACGGTGCAGCCCAGGGCGACGCGGCCCTCTCGTCGGTGACCGCGGCAATCGAGAAATTCTCCGGCGCCAAGGTAATCGGCGTGCACGAGGTCGCAGCCGACCTGCTGGCGCCCATCGGTCAGGTCGCCGGACGGTCGCCAACGGCGGCCGAACTGGCCGCGGCGCGTCAGGGCCTGGTGGCCGCGCGGGAGATCGGCAGGCTCGATCTCGGGCAGGCCGTGGTTGTCGCCGGCCGCCGGGTGGTCGCGGCCGAAGATGTCGGCGGCACGGACGAACTGCTCGAGCGGGTGGCCGCGCACCGCGCCGCCGGCCGCATCGGCGATGGCGCCGGACCGCTGGTCCTCGTCAAGGCGGCGAAGCCGCAGCAACCGCTCCATGTCGACCTGCCGGCGATCGGGCCTGACACTCTTTCCGGTGCGGTCGCCGCTGGAATCAGCGCGATCGCGGTAGAAGCGGCGCGATCGCTGATCCTTGCCCGTTCGGAGCTGGTCGCAGCGGCCGACCGGTATGGCATCGCGGTCATCGGCCTTGGCGCCGATGGCTGAGCCGTTGCGCCTGTTCGTCCTCGCCGGGGAGCCATCGGGTGATCGCATCGGCGCCGATCTGGTCCAGCGGCTTCGCCGACGCACCGATCTCACACTTTCCGGCGTCGGCGGGCCTGAACTCGAGGGGGAGGGGGTAGAAAGCCTGTTCCCCATGGACAACCTCTCGGTCATGGGTTGGAGCGATGTGCTGAAACGCTTGCCGCTGCTGCTCTGGCGCGTCCGCCAGACCGCGAATGCCATCGTCAGGCAACGCCCCGACGTGGTGGTGCTCATCGACTCGCAGGTGTTCGTCAAAGCGGTGGCCAGCCGCGTGCGCAAGGCCGGACTGCGCATCCCGATACTGCTTTACGTAGCACCCAGTGTGTGGGCCTGGCGGCCCGAGCGCGCCGCCGAACTGAGGCCGCTGTTCGACGAGGTGCTGGCGGTGCTGCCGTTCGAGCCCCAGGCGATGGCAGACCTGGACGGGCCGCCAACCAGCTATGTCGGACACCCGGCGCTGACGCGCTTCCCGATGCGACCGACGCAGCCGGAGCGCGGCCCGCTGCTGTTGTTGCCGGGCAGCCGCGAGGGCGAGTTGCGCCGGCATCTGCCGCTAATGCGCGAGGCGGCGACGAGGCTGCAGGCGCACCCGCGCATCGACGGCCTTGTGCTGCCGACGCTTGCATCGCTTGCCGACCGTCTCCGGGCCGAAGTGGCGACCTGGCCGGTAGCGGTGCAGGTAGTGGCCGGCGATGATCGCAGCGCCGCCTTTCAGTCGGCCTATGCGGCTTTCGCCGTCAGCGGGACGATCAGCCTCGAGCTCGCCATGTCAGGGGTGCCGATGGTCGTCACCTATGTCGCCGATCCGCACCAGGCAAAGCGCGCGGCAAGGATCGGGCATCCGGTGCGGATCGCATTGCCCAATATCATCCTCGGGCGCGAGGTGGTCCCCGAACTGCAGTTCGTCGACCCAAAAGCCCAACGCTCAATGCAGCCGCTCGCCGCGCTACTCGACGATCGGGACGCGGTAGCCGACCAGGTCGCCGCCTTCCGCGAGCTTCGCACGCTGATGCAGAAAGGGGCGCCAGAGGCGCCCCTTGTCGATCCCGCCGAGCGGGTGCTGGATCATCTGGAGCATCGATCGTTTCGCTGAACCGATCAATGCTTCAGGTCTTTGGTTGCCGCGCTTTCGAGCCGGAAAAGTCTGCAACTTTTCCTGAAGACGCTCCAGGTCAACGGCTGCTGATCGGCTCGTAGTCCCGCACCGGCGAGCCGTTGTAGAGCTGGCGCGGACGGCCGATCTTCTTCTGCGGATCGGCGATCATTTCCTTCCACTGAGCGATCCAGCCGACGGTGCGGCTGAGTGCGAAGATGGCGGTGAACATCGAGGTCGGGAAGCCGATCGCATCGAGGATGATGCCCGAGTAGAAGTCGACGTTGGGGTAGAGCTTGCGATCGATGAAGTACTGATCGGAGAGCGCGATCTTCTCGAGCTCCTTGGCCACCTGCAGGGTTGGGGACAGGTTGTCGGCTCCGAGCTGGGCCAGCACGTCGTTGGCGGCCTGCTGCATTACCTTGGCGCGCGGATCGTAGTTCTTGTAGACGCGGTGGCCAAAGCCCATCAGGCGGAAGCCCGAGTTCTTGTCCTTGGCCTTGGCGATGAACTCGGGGATGCGATCGACGGTGCCGATCTGCTTGAGCATGTTGAGCGCCGCCTCGTTGGCGCCGCCATGGGCGGGGCCCCAGAGGCAGGCGACGCCGGCCGCGATACAAGCGAACGGGTTGGCATCGGACGAGCCGGCGAGCCGCACGGTCGAGGTCGAGGCGTTCTGCTCGTGATCGGCATGGAGCGTGAAGATCAGGTCCATGGCGCGCGCCACGACCGGGTTCACCACATAGTCCTCAGCCGGAACCGAGAAGCACATGCGCAGGAAGTTCGAGGCGTAGTCGAGGTCGTTGCGAGGGTACACGAAGGGCTGGCCGACCGAGTATTTGTAGGCCATGGCGACGATCGTCGGGATCTTGGCGATCATGCGGATCGAGGCGATCTCACGCTGCTCGGGATCGTTGATGTCGATCGAGTCGTGATAGAACGCAGCCATCGCACCGACCACGCCGCAGACGATGGCCATCGGGTGCGCATCGCGACGGAAGCCGCGATAGAAATAGTGCATCTGCTCGTGCACCATGGTGTGGCGGGTGACGCGCTGCTCGAAATCGGCCATCTGCGCCTTGTTGGGCAACTCGCCGTAGAGCAGCAGGTAGCAGACCTCGAGATAGTTCGACTTTTCGGCCAGCTGCTCGATCGGATAGCCCCGATACATCAGCTCGCCCTTGTCGCCGTCGATATAAGTAATGGCGCTGTCGGTCGCCGCCGTCGAGGTGAAGCCCGGGTCATAAGTGAACATGCCGGTCTTGGCGTAGAGTGAGCGGATGTCGATGACATCCGGCCCAACCGAGCCCGAAAGCACCGGGAACTCGAAAGTCTGGTCCCCGATGGTGAGTTTGGCGACGGTATCGCTCATCTTCGCACTCCTTGATGGCCTTCTATGGGCCCGCGGAAGGTGGGAGCGGGCAGGCCGTATGGTCGTTTAGAGGCAGGTTCGGTTGGCGTAGCTCATATACCCCACCTCTGCAACAGGTGGGTGAACAACGCTGACCTAATCACTTTTCCCAATATGCATCAGCCGGCCTGATCACCCAGCCGGGCCAGGGTTTCGTCGCGTCCGATCAGCACCATGACCTCGAAGATCCCGGGTGAGACGGTGCGGCCGGTCAGCGCGGCGCGCAGCGGTTGCGCGACCTTGCCGAGCTTCAGGCCACGGGCTTCGGCGAAGGCGCGGGCGGCGGCGTCGATGGCTTCCACCGACCAGTCGTTGAGGCCCTTCAGGATATCGGCAAAGGCCCCTACATTGGCACGGGCATCGGGGGTCAACTGGTCCGAGGCGGCCTGGTCGATGGCGAGCGGACGAACGGCGTAGATGAACTGCGCCAGGTCGATCAGTTCGAGCACCGTCTTGGCGCGCGGCTGCAACTCGGGCAGGGCGGCGAGCACGGTGTCCTTGTTGGCCGCGAGGCCGTCCATATCGAAGACGCGGTTGAGCTCGGTCGCCGTCTCCAGCATCACGTCATAGAGCCGCTGCGGGGCGGCCTGGCGGATGTAGTGACCGTTGATGTTCTCGAGCTTGACGAAGTCGAAGCGCGCCGCGCCCTTGTTGAGCGCCTCGAGGGTGAACCACTCGACCATCTGCGCGGTCGAGAACAGCTCCTCATCGCCATGGCTCCAGCCGAGGCGGGCCAGGTAGTTGCGCAGCGCCTCGGGAAGATACCCCATCTGGCGATAGGCCTCGACGCCGAGGGCCCCGTGACGCTTGCTGAGCTTGGCGCCGTCGGGTCCATGGATCAGCGGGATGTGCGACATCTCCGGCACCGACCAGCCCATGCCATTGTAGATGACGATCTGCCGGGCAGCGTTGGTCAGGTGATCGTCGCCACGAATGATATGGGTGACGCCCATGTCGTGGTCATCGACCACCACGGCCAGCATATAGGTCGGAGTACCGTCCGAGCGCAGGATGATGAAGTCGTCGAGGTTCTCGGCCTTGAACACCACCTCGCCCTGGACGTGATCCTCCACCCGGATCTCACCCGATTGCGGCGCCTTGATGCGGATCACCGGGGCGACGCCGGCCGGAGCCTCGGATGGGTCGCGGTCGCGCCAGTAGCCGTTGTACCGCGGCGGCAAGCCATTGGCGCGTGCTGTCTCACGCATCTCGGCCAGTTCCTCGGGCGAGCAGTAGCAATAGTAGGCCTGGCCGCGTGCCAACAGCTCATTGGCGACCTCGGCGTGGCGAGCGGCGCGGGAGAATTGCATGAACGGCTCGCCGTCCCAATCCAGCCCCAGCCACTTCAGCCCATCGAAGATCGCCTTCACGGCGCCTTCGGTCGAACGTTCGCGATCGGTGTCCTCGATGCGCAACAGCATCTTGCCGCCGGTGTGACGGGCAAAGGCCCAGTTGAACAGGGCGGTTCGGGCCCCACCGATGTGCAGGTAGCCGGTGGGCGAGGGGGCGAAGCGGGTAACGACTGGGGTAGCCATGGGTCGGTGAAACATCCCGGAGAATTGGCGTTTGGCGGTGTGTAAGCACCCCGGGGCCGAAGCGCAAGCGCAGCAGTTGGCATGGCTGTCGCGCCCGGCTAGCATCTCCGTGTGATCGAGCGGAGCGGGGGCTCGGCGGATGACCGTGACAACAGGGGAGCGGGTAGCCGACCAACTGGTTCCGGCACGGGCCGCGCCGGTATCGCCGGCCGCTCCGCCACCGGCTCTGCGTCCTCGGCTGACCCGCTGGCAAGCTTTTCGCGACAGCATGACGGATGCCCTCGAGCAGAGGCGCTTGTTCCTGCTCTGGCCCTATGCCGCGATCCGGGGGCTGATCGTTTCGCTGGCAGCGCCGGAGGATCCGCAGCTCCTGTTGCTTGGTCTGGTCGGCGTGGCCATCGCCATCGGCCTGATCCTCGCCCGTGGCCACGTGGTCTTGTTTCGCGCTCTCACGCTCGCCGCCGCCTTCTGGGCAGGCTTCTCGCTCCTTTCCATCCACGCGGCACTATTTGGCACGGTGATGCTCGCCCGGCCGGCCTATGGCACCTACGAGATGCGGGTGGACGAGATCGTCTCCGAACTCGAGAGCGGAACGCGCGCCATCGTGTCCTCGATCACGCCGACCGGGACGTCACGCGCCGTACCGATGCGGCGGGCGCGGATCGTCATCGCGGATGGTCCATCGCTTGCTCCCGGTGACATCATTCGCGCCCCTGTGCGGTTCTATGCAGTGCCGGGCCCGGTCGTGCCGAATGGCTTCGACAGCCAGTTCCACGCCTTCTTCGACGGGGTCGGCGCCTATGGCAATGCGACCGGAGCAGTCGAACGCGTGGCGACCGGGACTTCGGCGCCTGAACGGCTGATCGACGGCATCCGGCGCGGCATCGGCGCACGCATCGATGCCGACCTCAAGCAGCCGACGGCCGGGATCGCCCGCGCCCTGATCACCGGTGATCAGAGCGCCGTCGCCGACGAAGCCCGCGAGACCATGGCCGCGGCCGGGCTGGCGCACGTGCTTTCGGTTTCGGGTCTGCATCTGACGATCGTCGCCGGGCTGGTGCTGGTGACGCTGCGCGGCGGGCTGGCCCTGGTGGGCGGCATTCACCGCTTCGTCTCGGTGAAGCGGGTAGCGGCGGCAGGGGCGATCGTTGCTGCGCTGGCCTACTTCGCCATCTCGGGAGGCAATGTCGCAGCGCTCCGTTCGACCATCATGCTGGTGCTGGTGCTCGGAGCTGTGGTGTTCGGGCGACGGGCTCTCACCATGCGCAACGTCGCCATTGCCGCACTCATCGTCATCGCCACCGATCCAGCGAGCGTCTTCAGGCCCAGCTTCCAACTGTCCTTCGCCGCCGTAGTGGCGCTGATTGGCGCCTGGGAACTGATGTCGCCGCCAGACGGCAAGGACAAGTCGCTGCTGGCGTGCGCCGGGGGCTATCTCTGGGGCATCGTGTTGACCAGCCTCATCGCCGGCGCCGCGACGGTGCTGTTCTCGGTCTACCACTTCCAGCAGACCTCCCCGCTCGGCGTCGTGGGCAACCTGTTCACCCTGCCATTGGTCGGTTTCGTGATGATGCCTTCTGCCGTGCTGGCCACACTGGCCATGCCGTTTGGCTGGGAGGCCCCGTTCCTCGCGGTCATGGGGTGGTCGATCGATCGCATGCTTGATCTGGGCGGGCTGGTTGCTGGCTGGAGCTCGGGCTTTGATGCGAGCCCGCTGCTTGCGCCCGTCGCACTACTGTTCGGGCTCGTGGCGCTTGCCTGGTTTACCTTCATTGCCACGTGGCACCGGTTGATCGCACCAGTGCTGCTGGTCCCGGTGGTCTGGTTGTTCGCGCTCGACCATCCGCCCGATGTTCTCATTGCCGACACCACGCAGGCGGTGGCGCTCAGAGGAGAGGCGGGGCTCGAGCTCGCCGCCGGCAAGTCCGACAGTTTCGCCGTCGACGTGTGGCGCGAAACCTATGGCGAGCCTATCGTGCCGGGCTCATTGCTGAGGTGCGATAGCGTCGGGTGCTTCGGAACTAGCAGCCGCGGGTTCACTGTGGCGATCGTGCGAGATCCCTCAGGCTTCTATGAGGATTGCGGCTTGGCCGATCTGCTGATCGCTCGCCGACCCGTCCCGGCCAACTGCGGCGCCGGCACCGTGATCGATGCGGACAGCCTGGTCCGCGGCGGCGTGCAGTGGCTGCGCTGGGATACGGCGCGGGCCGGTTTCGAGATCCGCCCCGCCATTCCTGCTGTTAGTCGGCCGTGGCGAGCAGTGCAACCGTAACGCCCGCGGCCTCGATCTGGGCGCCTCCCAGCACGTAGCCTTTCTCGTCCGGCGCGGCGTTCAGGTTTGCCGCGGTATCGCCGTAGTTGAAGTAGACCCGCCATTTGCCCCTGGTACGGCAGCGCACCCCCGCCGGCAGGGTCAGCGTCGGGACGGCAGCCTCGGTCAGGAGGTGGTCGACGACCCGCTGCATCAGCGCACGATCGCCACTGGCCGCCAGGTAGTGGAGCTTTCCCTGCGCCACCAGCACCGGGAAATCCTCTTCGTCTTCGAAGACGACCTCGGCTCTGGTGTCGAGGCGCTCGCGCCAATGGCCGACGGCGCCGCCACCCTTGACCGAAACCGTACGGCGCGGATCGGTGCTGTCCACCCGCGCCACTTTCGCATCGAGCAGGTTCTGCGGCAGATCGGGGCCGAGGCCAGCCGGAATTGAGAAGTTGTCGGTCTTCGAACCAGAGCGCGGCCCGATCAGCAGGTGGCCGTCGAAGTTCTCGATGGCGGTACGGAGCGCATCGTTCCAGGCGAACAGCGCCGGGATCACCACCACGTCGTAGCCGGAAAAATCGGTGGTCGACGGCGGGAGGATGTCGACATCGACGCCGCGCTTGCGCAGCGGCACATAGACGTTGCGCACGTGCTGGTGGTGCGAAAACCCCTTGGCCTGCGGCTGGATCCGCCACGCCCACTCGCTCTGGTAGTCGTAGACAATGGCGACGCGCCCCTTGTTGGCGGCGCCATCGATGCCAAGGCGCTTCAGTTCCTCGGCAACCTGTTTGGCCTCATGATACGCCGGCGCCGGCTGGCTGTCGGGGCGCAAGAGGCCCGCATGCATCTGCTCCTGCGCGAAGGGTGCCTGCCGCCAGCGGAAGTAGGATACGACTTCCGCGCCGTGGGCGAACGCCTCCCAGGCCCATAGCCGCGCCATGCCGGGCAGCGGATCGGGATTGTACTCGGCCCAGTTCACCGGACCGGGCTGTTGTTCCATGATCCACCAGCGACCATGGCCGACGGCGCGGTAGATGTCGTGCTGCAGGCCCTGCGCATCCGGCTCGCCCTGCCGGAAGTAGGCGGCCTTCACTTCGTCGGGTTCATTGGAAACCGCGAGGTGACCGATCGGGTAGGAGTCCCAGCTCGCCACATCCAGCGTTTCGGCCACTTCATAGTGGTCGAACTCAGTAAAGCGGCCCATGAAATTGTGGATCACCGGCAGGTCGGGGCGGGCGGCCTTCATCACCTCGTACTGCACGGCGTTGAAGGCCGCGACCTGAGCCGAGGAATAGCGACGGAAATCGAGGCAGGCAGTCGGCGCCGCCTCCGTGACGGTGAGGTTGGGCGGATCGATCTGCTCGAAATCGTTGTAGTCCATCGACCAGAACACGTTGCCCCAGGCGAGGTTCAGCGCATCGATGTCGCCATACCGGGCCTGGAGCCATTTGCGGAAACCGACTGCGGCGGCCTTCGAATAGGAGTGCACGGTATCGTGGCAACCATATTCGTTGTCGGTTTGCCAGCCGGCGAGCGCCGGATGCTGGCCGACCTTCTCGACCAGCAGACGGGTGATGCGGGCGCATTCCTCGCGATAGCCCAGATGCGAGAAATCATAGTGCCGGCGAGAGCCGAAGCCGCGTGGCCGGCCGTCGCGGTCGACGGCCAGCATGTCCGGGTGCTTGTCGATCATCCAGCGCGGAGGCGTCGCCGTCGGCGTGCCGACGATCACCTTGAGCCCATGGCGGCCGAGCACGTCCATCGCGGCGACCAACCAGTCGAAGTTCAGCTCGCCGGGCCGCGGTTCGAGCTTCGACCAGGCGAACTCACCGATGCGGACATACTGGATGCCGACCTCGGTTATGCGGCGCGCATCGTCTTCCCACCATTCGACGGGCCAGTGTTCAGGGTAGTAGCAGACGCCGACAGCAGGAAAGGACACGTGCGACTCAGAGCTTGAGGAAGGGTTCGGCAATGCCGGGAACGTCGAGCGCCACGGCGAAGACGCTGCCGGCATGCGGTTCGCGTTCAAGCTGCTCAGCCGTCATGTGTTCGCGCGCAGTGGTGATGTAGAGGGTCTTGAGGTCGCGACCGCCGAAGGCCGGACAGCTCACCTGGCTGACGCCCGGCACCTCGACGACCCGGTCCAGTTTGCCGTCGGGCGAAATCCGGATCACCTTGCCGCCGCCCCAACGGGCGTTCCACAGGTACCCCTCGGAATCGACCACAGAGCCATCGGCGCCACCCGGCCCCTCCATGGTGAAGAAGTCTTCCCATGGGCCGGTCGGCAGACCGGTCGCCGGATCGGTGGTGCATTTGACGATCATCTTGCCGGAATCGGTGAAGTAGGCGGTCCGGCCATCGGGCGAAAAGCAGATCGAGTTCGGGATCCGGATGTTCTCGATCACTTTGGTCGTCTGCCCGGCGCGGTACTGGTAAACGCCGCCGACGCCGGCCTCGGCCTTCCGCCCCATGGTGCCGATCCAGAACCCGCCGCTGCGGTCGACGCGGCTGTCATTGGTGCGGTTGGTCGGCACGTCACCCTCGATCTCGGCGATCACCGACGTGCTGTCGGTGGCGAAATCGTAGCGGAGCAGGGCGCCTGACTGGGCGACGGCGAGGCTGGCCTTGTCGATCACCGCGGCGGCGCTCACCGTGTCCTTGAAGGTGATGCGGTCGACGATATGGCCATCCGTTCCGGCGCCCAACATGGTCTGGTTGAGGATGTCGAACCAGAACAGGCGCTCGAGCAGCGGGTGCCAGAACGGGCCTTCGCCCAATTCGCAACGGCTATCGACAAAGAGTTCGGCCTGCTGGTTCATTGTGGCTTTCCCTGATCATAGGCGGCGACGGCGGTGCGGGCGCGCAACGCGACGTCGGCGGCAGACATGCCGGGCTTGAAAATGTAGGTGCCCAGCCCGAAGCCGGCGCAGCCGGCGGCGAAATATTCCGAGAAGTTGTCCGGGTTGGCGCCCCCCACTGCGTAGAGCGGGATGGCGGGCGGCAGCACCGCCTTCATCGCCTTGATGCCCTTGGGCCCGAGCACTTCGGCCGGAAAGAACTTGAGGCCCGTGGCGCCCGAACGGATGGCGGTGAAGGCATCGGTCGGGGTGAACACGCCCGGATAGGAGCCCAGCCCCCGCTCGATGCTGGCGGCGATAACCGCGGGATTGGTGTCAGGCGAGACGATGAAGCGGCCGCCGGCGTCGGCGACCTCATCCACCTCGAAGCGGGCAAGGACGGTCCCGGCGCCAATCTGCGCGGTGCCCTCGAACGCCTTGGCGGCATCGCCGATCGAGCGCAGCGGCTCTGGCGAATTGAGCGGCACCTCGATCATGGTGATCCCGGCATCGATCAGCGCGGTGCAGACCGGCAGCATCTCGGCGGGCGTGATGCCGCGCAGGATTGCAATGATATGGCGGTGGTTCATGTCCTTACCCCTGTCTCGCGGTCCTGAGCCCGGCCAGTGTCGCATCCGTCGCGTCGACGATCCGCGTTCTGGCGCCGAGCCGATTGAATGCAACCTGGTACAGTCCGCACAAGCCGACGCTGCCGACCAACGGGATCTCGGCCTCCCCGATCCAGTCGCGCTGGCCGCCGATCTCGGCGCCGATCAGCAGGCCGGAGAGGAAGCCGGCGCACCATGGGGCGCTGCGGCCAGAGAGGAGCGAACCGGCGCGCACTTTGATCAGGGTGGCGGTCAACCGTTCGGGCCGTTCGAGCCCTTGGTCGAGGCCGGCCTCGAAGCCGCGCTCACGATCTTCGCCCTCGAGTTCGCCACCGAGCGAATGGCGCAGCACCGAGTGGGTGCGCAGCAGCTCGAAGATTTCGCCGGTCATGGCACTCGAAAAGCGCTGCAACCTGGTGCCGGAGAGCAGGGCCCACTTGCTATGGGTACCGGGCATCACGGCCAGGCCGGAAAACCCTGGTATCAGCGACGACAACCCGAGCAACTGGGTCTCTTCGCCGCGCATCACGTCTTCGGCGCCGACATCGCGCAGGCACACACCGGGAAGAATGCGGGGGCTGAGCACGCCGGGCATATCGGGCGCTACAGCACCCTGGGCGAGGCGGTCGAGATCGGCCGGGGCGTCGAGATAGGGCGCCTCGATCCAGCCCTGGCGCGCGCCGGCCATGCCGCAGATCAGCACATCCTCGACATCGTCCGCGACGCCGCTGAGCAGCGAGGTGAGCACATCGGGATACTGCTCGCGGCTGAGGCGGCTCATGCCATCCGGCGACGAGCGCGCGAAGGCGATCTCGCCGGCGGCATCGATGCCCCATGCGCGCAGATTGGAGGTGCCCCAATCAACGGCGACCCATTCGACTTGTGCAGCCAAAACCTTCTCCCTGGCGCTCGCAAGTTTGCCGCGCACCGCCATGCCGCTAGAGCGCGATCGGGAAGGTTGTCCACTCTCCTGGTACGATCGCGGCAGCCATTTGCGTGGCGGCGCCGCCCGAGGACGCTTGTGGTCTCCCGTGGCGGCGCGGACCGTACCGTCTTTGCCGGGCCGACCCTAGTGCAATAATCGGCCGGCGCGTTCGGTTTCGTAAGAAAGGCGCATCGCCTCAAAAGAAAAAGGGCCGGCAGACTGCCGACCCAGGGACCCAGTTGGCGGTGGGGTCAGTAAGTCAGTACTTGCGCAGCAGGCCGACGAGCCGGCCCTGCACCTTCACCCGATCGGGCGGGAAGATACGCGTCTCGTAAGCCGGGTTGGCCGCTTCGAGGGCTACCGAGTTGCCGCGGCGACGGAGACGCTTCAGCGTCGCTTCCTCGTCATCGACCAAGGCAACCACGATCTCGCCGGTCGAGGCCGCGTCCTGCTTCTTGATCAGCACGGTGTCGCCGTCAAAGATGCCGGCGTCGATCATCGAGTCACCGCGCACTTCGAGGGCGTAGTGTTCGCCAGGCCCAAGCATCTCGGGCGGCACCATGATGGTGTGGCTGTGGGTCTGGATCGCCTCGATCGGCGTACCCGCCGCGATCCGGCCCATTACCGGGATGGTCACGGCGCGATAGGAGTCGGCATTGACCACGGGAGCCGATGGACGCGGCGGCGGCGCTGCCACCTTGCCGAGATTGCCTTCGATGACCGCGGGCTCGAAGCGCGCCTTGCGGCCTCCCAGCGACGGGTTCATCGAATCCGGCAGCTTGATCACTTCGAGCGCCCGGGCGCGATTGGGCAGCCGCCGGATGAAGCCACGCTCCTCGAGCGCAGTGATCAGCCGATGGATGCCGGATTTGCTCCGCAGGTCGAGCGCATCCTTCATCTCGTCGAACGAGGGCGGAATGCCGGACTCTTTCATCCGCTCGTGGATGAACATCAGCAGTTCGTGTTGCTTGCGCGTCAGCATGGCGGCTCCGTGAGCAGAATCGGAACAAAGACTGAACGTGTTATACGTGTTCCAGTTATGTTCTGCAATCACGGGGTGAATATTGCGTTACGACCGCGCAGATTTCCCGGGACGGACGGCCGTCGCGAGACTGGGGACCAAGCAAGAGAGCGCCGGCAAGCGGGTGGAAGTCATGCCGTTACCTCGCCACCCGGAAGCTTGCCGCCACTGCCAGCATGGCCGCCGAGAGCAGTACGAAGGCGAAGGGCAGGGTGGTCGCATGGGCTACCAGCCCGATCAGCGCCGGGCCGGCGAGCAGGCCCAGATAGCCCAGCGTGCTGACCGCGGTGATCGCGAGGCCCGGCGACATGTCCTTGGTGCGCCCGGCCGCCGAGAACAGCACCGGCACCAGGTTGGAGGCGCCAACGCCCACGAGGAAGTAGCCGACAAGGCCGGCATGGGCCGAGGGCACCAGCAGAACCACGGCAAAGCCCAGGGCTCCGATCAGCCCGCCCAACAGGATGACGCGCCGCTCGCCAAGGAGCAGACGGATGCGATCGCCGGCGAGCCGACCGCCGGTCATCGCCACCGCGAAGGCGGCGTAGCCAAGGCCGGCAAGACCGATATCGGCGTCGCGAACCGAGGTGAGGAACACCGCGCTCCAGTCGAGCACCGAACCTTCGGCGAGGAAGGTCAGCAGGCAGAGGACGCCGAGCAGCAGCACGCCGCCCTTCGGCATGACGAACAGCGGCGACCTCTGCTGTCCGTTATCGCCGTAAGGCAGGAGCCCGCCGAACGACAGCGCCACAAGCAGCAGAGAGGCGAGGCCAACGACGATGGCGGCGAGCAGCGGCGACAGCCCTCCGAACGACAGCAAGGCACTCATCCCGCCAGCTCCGGCGATGCCGCCGAGGCTGAACAACCCGTGGAAGCCCGACATCATCGGTCGGCCGCTATCCCGCTCGACCATCACCGCCTGGATGTTCATCGCCACATCGACGGTGCCGAGGGACGCGCCGAAGATGGCGATGGCGGCGGCCATGGCGAACCAGTTGTCGGCAATGGCAAGAAACGGGAAGGCGCCGATCATGATCAGCGAGGCGACGGTGATGACGGCACGACACCCCCATCTGGCGGTCAAAATGCCGGTGATCGGCATGGCGAGGATCGAGCCGAGCCCGAGGCAGAGCAGAAGCAGACCGAGAGCGCCTTCGTCGAGGCCGAGGCGCAGCTTGGCCAGCGGCACCAGCGGCGCAAAGCCGGCCATGACGATGCCGACCACGAGGAAGATCACTCGGGTGGCGATCTGCTCGCGGCGCGCGGAGGGGAGGCGATCGGAAATGGGTGTGGCGGTCACAGCGGAGGTCCTCGGCGGCTCGGTCAGCGGGCGTGGTGAATGTTGGTGCCCTGGGCGGCGAACTCATCGAGGAGCGCCGCATCGGCGTCCGCCTCGACCACCAGGTGGGTCAGCGAGGCGGGCTTGGCCACCCGGAACGGGGCCGCGAGGCCCAGCTTGTCCGATGTCGCGGCAACGGCGACGGCGCGGCTTTGCATGACCATGGCGCGCTTGACCTCGGCCTCGACGGCATCGAGCGCCGAGACGCCGAACGTTACGTCGATGGCGCAACTGCCGAGGAAGACGAGATCGCCATAGATAGCCTCGACGGCCTCGACGGTGGCGTTGCCGCCAACGCTGCCGAGAGAGCCCTTGTAGATGCCGCCCAGCATGATGACGGTCGACTGCTCGTGGTCGGCCAGCGCTGCAGCGATGGCCGGGGCGTTGGTGACCACCGTCAGCTCGATGTGGCGGGGGATGGCGCGTGCGATGGCGTAATTGGTGCTGCCCGCGTCGATGAAGACGGTATGGCGCGGCTGCAATAGCTTCACTGCCTCGGCTGCCAGCCGGCTCTTGGCATCGGCATTCTTTTCGACGCGGGCCGCGATCGGTATCGCCGCCGGCGCGGGAGCCAGTGCGCCGCCATGGACGCGGCGGCAGTAGCCGGCCTTGGCGAGCTCACGCAGGTCGCGGCGAATCGTGTCCTCCGAAACGCCAAAGCGCACCGCAAGTTCGTTGGCCACTACGCGCCCATCGCTCACCAGCAGGGCGCGAATGATATCGTGGCGTTCGTCGGTCAGCATTCATGCGACTCCCTGCATGTTTGTGCACGATATTGCACGAACTCGCACGAGTGGCAATAATGTGCAATGCTCGGGCGCTGGCGCGGGCTGACCCCCAGCTGAAGCGCCACACCTAGCTCGCTCTCGGCAGCCGAAGTTGCACACGAAACCCACCTTCCGCCCGCGAAGACACCGCTAGCTCGCCCCCGAGCAGTTGGGCGATTTCCTCGACAATCGGCAGGCCCAACCCGGCACCAGGCTTGTCGCTGTCGCCGCGGCTGAAGCGCTTGCGCACCGCGGCGAGCTGTTCCGGTGCTACGCCCTTGCCGGTGTCGGCAATCTCGAGCAGCACGTCATCTGCCGCGACGACGCGAACCGTCGCCTCGGCCCCGAGACCGGCATATGCGATGGCATTCTCGATCAGGTTGCTCAGCAGCTCGCCGAGCAGCATGGGATCGCCGCGGACCAGGGCCGGGCCGTTGCCCTCGAAGCCAAGGTCGATTTCGGCCGCATGGGCGCGGACGACGTAGTCACCTGTGCGCTCGCGTGCAAGTTCGTGCAGATCGACGATCGGAAACTGCAGTCGGTCGGAGGCCGCTTCATCGATGCGGGCCAGCAGCAGCAGCTGGGCGAGGACGCGCTCGGCATGCACCACCGCGGCATCGGCAGTCTGCGCCGCATCGCGGGCGGCGGCCGGTGTCTCGGCACGCAGCGCCAGCGCCAGTTGCGTGCGGATGATGGCCAGCGGGGTGCGGAGCTGATGGCTGGCATTGCCGGTAAAATGCCTCAGCGCCTCGAGCGCTGCCGACAGTCGGGTCATGAACGAATTGATCGTATCGACGAGGCCCTGGACCTCGCGCGGCACTTCCTGCTCGATCGGACTGAGATCGTCGAGGGCCCGCCGCGAGATGGCGTCGCGCAGCCGGTAGAGCGGAGCGAGCGAGAACCCGACCGCCAGCCAGAGGATCACCGCGGCGGCGAGGATCAGCAGCGCCAGGCGGATGGCGGAGCGGACGAGCAGTGTCTGGGTCAGCTGGGTACGGGCAATAGTGGTTTCGGCCACCGTCACGGTGAACGGGATGGCGCTGACGCCGGAGGATGCCGCCCGTTTCAGCACGGCGACACGGATCGGCTCGCCGCGGAAACTGGCGTCGGAAAAGACGATGTCGGCCGTGGCGCGGTCGGAGGTGGGCAGCGTCTGGTAACCGGTGATGAAACCCTCGGGCCCATCGACGCGGTAGAAGACCCGGTCCTGCGCCGCAGAGGTCAGCATCTCGAGGGCCACATAGGGCACATCGACCTCGAGCGCGCCATCCTCGGTGACAATCACCCGCTCGGCGATAGCCAGCACGGAGCCGGCAAGCACCCGGTCGGAAAGCGAAGTGGCGGTGTCGCGGGCTTCGCGCCAGGTGTCGACTACCGCAAGCGTCGCGACGGCCAGCAGCGCCACCATCAGCCAGAGCAGCAGACGGCGCCGCAGCGAATAGGGCCGGGCCATCAGTCGACGATCCGATCGAGATAGTAGCCGAGCCCGCGCGCCACCCGCACCGTGAGGGCATAGGGCGCGAGCCGGCGGCGGAGCCGCGAAATGTACTGCTCCACGGCATTCTCGCTGAGATCGTCGTCGAAGGCGGCCAGCGATTCGATGATCGACTGCTTGGCCACCACCTTGCCGGCCCGATGCAGCAGGGTTTCGAGCACGCTCAATTCGCGTGCCGGCATGTCCAGCGTCTGACCGAAGGCGGAGAGGGTGCGCGATATCGTATCGAGTTCGATGCTGCCAAAAGCGATGGTGGCGTTGTGCTGCCCGGCCTGCCGGCGCAACAGCACGCGAATCCGCGCCTCCAGCTCGGACACTTCGAACGGTTTGGTCATGTAATCGTCGGCGCCGAGATCGAGACCACGCACGCGCTCATCGAGCGCGCCACGAGCGGTGAGGATCAGCACGGACGAGGTGTTGCGGCGCGCGCGAAGGCGGCGCAGCACATCCAGCCCATCCATCTCCGGAAGGCTGAGGTCGAGCACCACCAGATCGAACGTCTCGGTGGTCAGCACCGCGTCGGCCGAAACGCCGTCGTGCACCACGTCGACGGCATAGCCGGCGACCCGCAGCACGGCGGCAAGGCCATCGGCTAAGGTCCGGTTGTCTTCCACCACCAGGATGCGCATCACTTACCCCCCCAAGGCCACGGTAGTTTGAGTGCGGCGCATTGCCCATAGCCCTTGTGGAGCGGGCAGGGGAGCAGGCATGGTCCCGGCATGCTGCGTGTCGTTGCCCTACTGCTGCTTGTCGTCACCACCCCGACCCTCGCTCAGGGGATGAAGCTGTTTCCCGCGCTCGACGGGGCGGCAGATGCGCGGACGGTGACGGTTTATTCCTCGCTCGACGAGCCGCTGGCGCGCCCGATGATTGCCGCGTTCCAAGCCGCCAATCCCGATATCGCCGTGGCCTACGAAGACCTGCAGACCGTCGACATCTACGATCGTGTCGTCGCCGAAACCGACGCCGGTGGAGTCACCGCCGACTTCGCCTTCTCTTCATCGATGGACCTGCAGGTGAAACTGGCGAACGACGGCTACGCCCAGCAGAGCGAGGTGCCGCTGTCGGCGAACTGGCCACGCTGGGCCAACTGGCGCGACACCGCATATGCGCTGACCTACGAGCCAGCGGTGTTCATCTACCACAAGCCGAGCTTTGCCGGTTCCAAGCCTCCATCGACGCGAGCCGAACTGATCCACTACCTCGAGGCCAATGCCGACGCGATCCATGGGCGGATCGGGACCTACGACATCGAGCGCTCCGGCGTGGGCTTCATGTTCTTTTCGCGGGACCAGGAACAATACGCGGACCTGTGGACCCTGGTGGGCGCCATGGGCGCGGCGGGGGTAAAGCTCTACTCGACCACCTCGGCGATCGTCGATCGCGTGGCCGACGGCCGGTTCGTCTTCGGCTATAACATCCTCGGCTCCTATGCGGCAGAGGCCGCAGCGCGGAACCCGGATCTCGGCATCGTCCTGCCGGCCGACTACACCATCGTCACGTCCCGTATCGGGCTCGTGCCTAAGGCTTCCGCCAACCCCGACCTCGGGCGCCGTTACCTGGCGTTCTTCATGTCGGCCGAGGGGCAGACGATCATGGCGCAGCAGTTGCAGATCGCGGCGCTCAACCCCAGCGTCACCGGCGACAACACCGCCAACGCCATGCAGCAGGCACTCGGCAACCAACTCCGGCCCGTACCGGTCAGTCCGGGGTTGATGGTCTATCTCGACCAGGTGAAGCGGGCGCGGCTGATCCGCCGATGGAACGACGCGCTGAGCATCCAGTAGCCAGGATAGGCTGAAGTCCGCGTGCCCTTCCCTTGAGGCGGGGGGAGCGACGACAGGTTCACGACAGGTTGCTGTGCTCTGGTCGAGAGTGGACGAGGCGCAACGGCGCCCGGCCGAGGAGTCTGGGAGGACCCCGCAGTCTTGATCCGCGTGCCGCAACCTTGCGGCCACTCGTGATGTTTCATCGCGGGGCATTCCACCCAGGTTTGAATAATGACGGCCGGCAGTGCTCCGGCCGCAAATGGAGGACAAACAATGAAGCATCTCGTCGCGACTGCCCTGCTGGCGGGCGCCCTGGCGCTACCCGCCGCCGCTTCCGCCGCTGACTACTCGATCATGGCTCCGGCGGCGCCCGGCGGCGGCTGGGACCAGACTGCCCGCTCGATGCAGGGAGCGCTCACCGCCGAAGGCATTTCCGGCAACGTCCAGGTTACCAATGTGCCGGGCGCGGGCGGCACCATCGGCCTTGCCCAGTTCGTGCAGGAAGCCAATGGCGATCCGTCCAAGCTGATCGTCGGTGGCTATGTGATGGTCGGCGCCATCCTCACCAACAAGGCGCCGGTAACCCTCGATGCCGTGACACCGATTGCCCGGCTGACGGGCGAGTATGAAGTGATCGTCGTGCCCACCGCTTCTGACATCCAGGACCTCGCCGGCCTCGTCGCCAAGCTGAAGGCCGACCCCGGCTCGGTGTCGTGGGCCGGCGGCTCGGCCGGTGGCACCGATCACATCACGGCCGGCCTGTTCGCCAAGACCGTCGGGGTCGACCCCAAGGCGGTGAACTATGTCGCCTTCTCGGGCGGTGGTGAAGCGCTGGCGGCCGTGCTCGGCAGCCAGGTGACGGTGGGCATTTCCGGCTATGGCGAGTTCCAGTCGCAGGTCGAAGCCGGGGCGCTGCGCGTGATCGGCGTCTCGGCACCGGAAAAGGTGGCGATCATCAACGGGCCAACGTTCAAGGAAGGCGGCGTCGACCTCGTGGTGCAGAACTGGCGTGGCGTGTGGGCCGGCCCGGGTCTCAGCGCCGAACAGACCGCCGCCATCGGCGCCGACATCGAGAAGATGGTGAACTCGGCATCGTGGCAGAAGACGCTCGAGACCAAGGGCTGGAACAACACCTACCTGCCCGGCGAAGAGTTCAAGACCCAGTTGGCCACCGAGATCGCCTCTACCGAGGCAATTCTCAAGGACGTCGGTCTCGTGCAATGATCGAGCCCATGGCTCAGGCAAACAAGCAGCGCCGCCCCGACTGGGCGGCGCTGGTCATCGCTGCGGGTCTGATGGCTCTCGCGCTGCTGGTCGCGTGGGATGCCTCGCGGCTGGGCGCCGGCGGCGCCTATGCGCGGATCGGGCCGCAAACCATTCCCTATGTGATCGCGATCTGCCTCGCCGGTCTCGCCGTATGGACGGTCATCGCCGCCTATCGGCACGATTTCCCCGAGCGCGAGCAGCAGGATCTGCCGCCAGTGCTGTGGATCGTCGGCGGGCTGATCGCGCAGATGGCGCTGATCAAGTATGCCGGCTTCTCGATCGCGACGGGCATCCTGTTCGCCATGGCCGCACGTGGCATGGGCAAGGTTTCGCTACCCCTGGCGCTGCTGAGCGGCATCCTCATCTCGGCCGTGGTCTGGTTCGTGTTCGCCCGCCTGCTGCAGCTGACGCTGCCCGCGGGTCCGCCCGAGCACCTGCTGGTCCAGGGCTTCGACCTCATCACCGCGCCGTTCAAGGCTGCTCCGGGGAGCGCCAACTGATGGATACTTTTGCTCTGCTGCTGCAGGGGCTTTCGGTTGCCATCCAGCCGATCAACCTCTTGTACGCGCTGGTCGGGGTGACGCTGGGTACCGCCGTCGGCGTGCTTCCCGGCATCGGTCCGGCCACGACCGTCGCGCTGCTGCTGCCGGTCACCTACAAGCTCGATCCGGCGGGCTCGCTGATCATGTTCGCCGGCATCTATTACGGCGGCATGTATGGCGGCTCGACCACCTCGATCCTGCTCAACACCCCCGGCGAAAGCGCTTCGATCGTCACGGCGCTCGAAGGCAACAAGATGGCCAAGGCGGGCAGGGGCGGTCCGGCGCTTGCCACCGCAGCGATCGGCTCGTTCGTGGCGGGGCTCATTGCCACCGTCGCGCTGGCCTTTCTCGCTCCCTGGGTGGTGAAGTTCGCGCTGGCTTTCGGGCCACGCGAGTATTTTGCGCTGATGGTGCTGGCCTTCGTCACCGTCTCGGCGGCATTCGGCGATTCCGCCTTGCGTGGGCTGACCTCGCTGTTCATCGGCCTGACCCTGGGGATCATCGGCATTGACCTGCAGACCGGCCAGGCGCGGTTGAGCTTCGGCATTCCGGACCTCCTCGACGGGGTCGAGGTGACGACGCTGGCGGTCGCCATGTTCGCCATCGGCGAAACACTGTTCGTCGCGGCTCAGGGCAAACGTGCGCCCGAGACCGTGGAGCCGGTGCGTGGTTCGCTGTGGATGAGCGCCAAGGACTGGGCCCGGTCATGGAAGCCGTGGCTGCGCGGCACGGTGATCGGCTTTCCGATCGGGGCGATGCCGGCCGGCGGCGCCGAGATCGGCACGTTCTTCTCCTACGCCGCGGAAAAGAAGCTCTCCAAGCACCCCGAGGAATTCGGCAACGGCGCCATCGAAGGCGTGGCCGGACCGGAGGCCGCCAATAATGCGTCGGCGGCCGGCACGCTGGTGCCCCTGTTGACGTTGGGCCTGCCGACGTCGGCCACTGCGGCGATCATGCTGGCTGGCTTCCAGCAATATGGCCTGCAACCGGGGCCGCTGCTGTTTACTTCGAACCCGCAGCTGGTCTGGGGTTTGATCGCGAGCCTGTTGATCGCCAACCTGATGTTGATCGTGCTCAACCTGCCGCTGATCGGGCTGTGGGTGAAGCTGCTGACCATCCCCAAGCCCTGGCTCTATGCGGGCATCCTGCTGTTCGCGACGCTCGGCACCATCGGCGCCAACCCGTCGGTGTTCGAGCTGGGCATGCTGCTGGCGTTCGGCCTGCTCGGCTATGGCTTGCGGCTGTTCCACTTCCCGATCGCACCGGTGGTGGTGGGGCTGATCCTCGGCCCGATGGCCGAGCAGCAGTTGCGGCGGGCGCTGGCCATCTCGCAGGGCGACGTGCTGGTGCTGTTCACCTCGCCGATCTCGGCGACGCTGCTGGCGCTTGCCGCGCTGGCGCTGATCGTGCCGCTGATCCTCAGGGCCCGCGGCAAGGGCGAAGTGCTGGCGGCGGTCGCGGCGGATAACGACTGAGCGAATTGGACGATCACTGGCCTCTCCGTGATCCTCCCCCGCGTGGCGGGGGAGGGGGACCACCCGAAGGGTGGTGGAGGGGGCGAGAAGAGTCGCCGTGAGTCTGGCTTCCCCCTACACCAGCTTCGCTGGTCCCCCTCCCCCGCCACGCGGGGGAGGATAACGAAGCCTGCAACAGGCGCATGGCTTGCCTGCCGTCGGCCCTACTGCCGGAGGCAGGCAAGCCTTCCCATCTTGAAGGGGACGAAAGGACCTTCAGATGACCCGCAAGCCCAGCCTGTTCCGCGATCTGTTCAACATGTTCGGCGCCGCCAATGCCGCCGCCGCGGCGACGCATGAGAGCCGCACGCCCAATGCCCGCGACCTGCGTACGCTCGGCATCGACCCCCGGCAGTACCACGCCATCAGCCGCTGACGCCGCAGCCGGTCGGAAATGACGTTGCGCTGGCGCCCAGTCCAGCGCAACACGATGCTCTTTGCCTCGCCAGTGGGGAATAAGTCCTCCAGATCAACGCACTAGGCTTTGACCCCGGCCTCGTCCCTGGTGTTTGTCGCCTCACCGAATCCTCGGTTCACTCCGATTTTTCCGCTGGGGCATAATGAACAAGCTTTTCACTGCGGCCGTTGCCGCCATTGTGTTGGGAACCGCGCCGGTACTGGCGCAGACCACCGAGATCCTCAACGTCTCCTACGACATTTCGCGCGAGCTGTTCGACGCGGTGAACGCCAAGTTCGTACCCTCCTACAAGGCTTCGGCCGGGACGGACGTGAAGGTCAACCAGTCGCATGCCGGCTCGTCCAAGCAGGCCGGCCTGATCCTCGAAGGGCTCGAAGCCGACGTCGTCACCTTCAACCAGGTGATCGACGTCGACACGCTCGCCAAGGGCGAGTTCGTTGCCGCCGACTGGAAGACGAAGTTCGAGAACAACGCGTCGCCCTTCTACTCGCTGCCGGCGTTCCTCGTGCGCGAGGGCAATCCCAAGGGCATCAAGGACTGGGCCGACCTCGCCCGCGACGACGTCAAGATCATCTTCCCGAACCCCAAGACTTCCGGCAATGGCCGCTACACCTACCTCGCGGCGCGCGCCTGGGCGACCGAGGCGTTTGCCGGGGACGAGGCCAAGATCGAGGAGTACCTCAAGAAGGTGTTCGCCAACGTTCCGGTGTTCGAGACCGGCGGTCGTGCTGCCACCACCACGTTCGTCGAGAACAAGATCGGCGACGTGCTGATCACCTTCGAGGCCGAAGTGCTGGGCACCATCAAGCAACTCGGTGAAGACCAGTATGACGCGGTGATCCCGTCGGTGAGTCTCCTGGCCGAGTTCCCGGTCGCTGTGGTTGACAAGGTGGTGGACAAGCGCGGCACCCGCGACATTGCCACGGCCTATCTCAACTACCTCTACTCGCCCGAGGGGCAGGACATTGCCGGCTCGTTCTTTCACCGCGTGCATGAGGCCGCGGCCGTGGAGAAGTACAAGGGACAGTTCCCCGAGGTTCGCCTCGTGACCGTCGAGGACGTGTTCGGTGGTTGGGACAAGATCAAGGCCGACCACTTTGCCGAGGGCGGCCTGCTCGACAAGGTCTTCCTGAACCAGTAGGGCCCGGACCATTGAGCATCCTCGAAACGGCGCGGGATACCCCCCGCGCCGTCGCAATTGCAGCGCGTCCGAAACGAGCGGCGAGACCCAGGCGCAGGCATCTGTTGCCGGGCTTCGGCCTCACCTTCGGCATCACTACGCTCTACCTCGTGCTGATCGTGGCGTTGCCGCTCGCGGCGATGCTGCTCAAGACCTTCAGCCTCGGCTGGCCGGAGTTCTGGCGCATCGTCTCATCGCCGCGCGCCGTCTCGGCTTACTGGATCACGTTCTCGTCCGCTGCCGCCGCTGCTGTGTTCAACGGCTTTTTCGGCCTGCTGCTGGCCTGGGTGCTGGTGCGCTACGAGTTCCCGGGCAAACGGATAATCGACGGGCTGGTCGACCTGCCGTTCGCTCTGCCGACGGCTGTTGCCGGGCTGGCCCTGGTGACGCTGTTCGGTCCGGCCGGCTGGTATGGGCAGATCCTGGTGCCGCTGGGGATCACCGTCACCCACGCCCAGCTCGGTATCATCGTCGCCATGGCGTTCACCTCGCTGCCTTTCGTGGTCCGCACCGTACAGCCGGTGCTGGAGGACATTCCCGAGGACGTACAGGAGGCGGCGCGGCTGCTCGGCGCAAAGCCGCTGCAGGTGTTCTCGAGGGTGATCCTGCCACTGATCCTGCCGGCGTTCACCACCGGCGTGGTGCTGTGCTTCGCCCGGGCCATCGGCGAGTTCGGCGCGGTGGTGTTCATCGCCGGCAATCTGCCGGGGATGACCGAGATCGTCTCGCTGCTGATCTTCATCCGGCTCGACGAGCACAACTATCCGGCCGCCGCGGCGCTCGCGACCGTGCTGCTCGTCACGGCGTTCGTCACGCTGTTCCTCACCAACCTGCTTCAGGCCTGGCAGCTTCGCTATGCAGATAAATCCCGCTGACGCGTCACTGCCGGCCGACCCGCGCCACCCGCAATCGGCGGTGGCGTGGGGGCTCATCGGTCTCGCCTATCTGATGGCCGGCGTGGTGCTGCTGGTGCCGCTGGTGCTGATCGTCGTCACGGGGTTCCGCGAGGGCGTAGGCGTCTATCTTGCCAACATCGTCGAGCCCGAGACTCTGCACGCCATCTTCCTCACGGTGCTGGCGGCGATCGTCGTGGTGCCGATCAATGTCGGATTCGGCATTGCCGCAGCCTGGCTGGTGACCCGCTACGAGTTTCGCGGCAAGCGTCTGCTGATCACCTTCATCGAGATCCCGTTCTCGGTGAGCCCGATCGTCGCCGGCGTGATCTATCTTTTCCTCTATGGCGGGCAGGGGCTGCTCGGCCCCTTGCTGGCTGAGTTCGACCTCAAGCTGATGTTCACGGTGTGGGCGATCTTCCTCGTCTCGCTCTTCGTCACCTCGCCATTCGTGGCGCGCGAACTGATCCCGCTAATGCAGCAGCAGGGCGGCGAAGACGAAGAGGCGGCGCTGTCGCTGGGCGCCAACGGCCGGCAGATCTTCTGGCACGTGACCCTGCCCAATATCCGCTGGGCGCTGCTTTATGGCGCGGTGTTGTGCAATGCCCGCGTCATCGGCGAGTTCGGCGCGGTGTCGGTGGTTTCCGGTGCCATCCGGGGTCAGACCAACACGTTGCCGCTGCAGATCGAACTGCTGTTCAACGATTTCAACGTCACCGGCGCCTTTGCCGCTGCCTCGACCCTGGCACTGCTGGCAGTGATCACCATCGTGCTCAAGTCGGTGCTGGAGCGGAAGACCGGGCACTAGTTCGGCTACCATTGCCACGTTGACGCTCGCCGACCCCCACGCTTGATCCCTCCCGCAACGGGGAGGGAGACGACGGAACCGCGATGTCAGTGTGAGGGTCTCCCTCCCCCTTGCGGGGAGGGGACAGGGGTGGGGGGCAACACGTGCCAGCCCTGAGGCGGAGCCTTGAGCTAGCCCCAGCTGAGGGGGATCACGTCGACGATCTCGCCCGGCGGCACCCCGGGCGAATCCTCCGGCACCACGATAAGGGCATCGGCCAGCGCCAACGAGGTCGAGTGGCTCGAGTCGGTCTCGAAGATCGGCTCGACCTGCATGAAGCCGATATCGTTGCGGCTGAGAGTCGCCCGCATGAAATGGCGGCGTGGGCCGTTCGGCGGCAGGCCGAGCAGGGTGGGTACGCCAATGCGCGGCCAGAACGGATCGATATGTCCGGTCATGGCCCTCAGCGCCGGTTTCAGAATCACCGTCGCGGTCACCAGCGCCGAGACCGGGTTGCCCGGCAGGCCGAACACCAGCGTCTTGCCGCGCGTGCCGAACATCAAGGGCTTGCCGGGCCGCATCCTGAGCTTCCAGAAATCCACCTCGACGCCGAGGTCGCGCAGCACCTCCTGCACATAGTCGCGCTCGCCGACGCTGGCGCCGCCAGTGGTGACCAGCATGTCGACGCCCTGGTCGAAGGCCGCCAGCAGAGCGGCCTCGAGCCTATCCTTGTCGTCGGCGACGATGCCCAGGTCGATCACCTGCTCGGCCCAGGGCGAGAGGAGAGGGATCAGGCCGTAGCTGTTGGAAGCGATGATCTGGTCGGGGCCGAGCGGCGTGCCGGGCGGCACCAGCTCGTCGCCGGTCGCCAGCACGGCGATCGTCGGCCGGCGCGTCACGGTCAGGGCAGGATGATTGGCCGAGGCCGCGAGGTTGAGCATCGCCGGAGTAAGCGCCACGCCGGCCGGCAGCAATTCTGCGCCGCGTCGAAAATCGAAACCGGCTTTGCGGACGCTCTGGCCGACCGGGGGCACCTTCTCGAAACTGATCTGATTGCCCTTGGCCGTCGCTTCTTCCTGCATGATCACCGCATCGGCGCCGATCGGCAGTGGCGCGCCGGTGAAGATGCGGACGCATTGGCCATGCTCCATCATGCCGACGAAGCGCGCGCCGGCCTGCGACGTACCCGCCAGCTTCAGCGGCCGGCCGGGAATCACCTCAGCGGCGCGCACGGCATAACCGTCCATGGCGCTGGCATCGAATGGCGGCTGACTGTGGCGCGCCACCAAGGGCTGGGCCAACACCCGGCGATGCGCGCCAGAGAGCGGCACCGTCTCGCTGCCGAGTCGTGGAAGCTTGCGGAAGACCCGCTCGATGGCTTCGTCGACCGGCATCATCGGTGGAAATCGCCCGACTTGCCGCCCGACTTTTCTTCGAGCTGGATGGCGGTCACCCGCATGGCGCGATCATGCGACTTGGCCATGTCGTAGAGCGTCAGCGCCGCGACCGAGGCCGCGGTCATCGCCTCCATCTCGACGCCGGTCTGCGCCGTCGTCTCGGCCGTCGCCGTCACCAGCAGGGCAGGGCCGTCCGCTTCTATCTCGACGGTTACGCTGGTGAGCGGGATCGGGTGGCAGAGCGGGATCAGCTCGGCGGTTTTCTTGGCCGCCATGATGCCGGCGATGCGGGCCACGGCCAGCGCGTCGCCCTTCTTCAGCTCGCCGCCGAGGATCAGCGCCACCGTCTCCGGCTTGGCTTCGAGCCGCGCCGTGGCCACCGCGCGCCGGCGCGTCGTGGCCTTGTCGCCGATATCGACGATATGCGCTTCCCCCCGCTGGTTGAGGTGGGTGAGCGCCATCAGCCGTGCAGCAGCTTGATGGTCGCGGCGGTAACGTCGTCCTGGCGCATCAGGCTCTCGCCGACGAGGAAGGTGCCGATGCCGGCATGCTCGAGCTTCTGGAGGTCGGCATGGGTGTTGACGCCGCTCTCGGACACCAGATGCACCCCCTGCGGCACGCCGCCGGCGAGGGTCAGCGAGGTGTTGAGGGTGGTCTCGAAGGTGCGAAGGTTGCGGTTATTGATGCCGATGAATTCGGCATTCAGCCCCAGCGCTCGGTCGAGCTCGATCTGGTCGTGCACCTCCACCAGCGCATCCATCCGCCATTCCTCGGCGGCGTCGAGCAGGTAGCGCGCCGTGTCGTCATTGACCGCGGCGAGGATGACCAGGATGCAGTCGGCGCCCCAGGCACGGCTCTCGGCGACCTGATAGGTCTCGAACAGGAAGTCCTTGCGCAGCACCGGCAGCTTGGTGGCGTTGCGCGCTTCGATCAGATAGCCGGCTGCACCCTGGAAGCTCGGCCGATCGGTAAGCACGGAAAGACAGGCGGCGCCGCCCAGCTCGTAGGCCCGGGCAATCTCGGCCGGGTTGAAATCGGGACGGATCAGCCCCTTGGACGGGCTCGCCTTCTTGACCTCGGCGATCAGAGCGAACTGGTTGTCCGCCCGCTTTTTCTTCAGAGCCGACAGGAACCGCCGCACCGGCGGTGCGTCATGGGCTTCGGCAACCACCTCGTTCCACGGCCGGAGGGTTTTCGCCGCGGCGATTTCCTCGCGCTTGTAGACTTCGATCTGGGAAAGGATGTCGGACATGGGTCAGCTGTTCGATACGGAGATGAGTTTGTCGAGCGTCAGTTTGGCGCGGCCGGAGTCGATCTCGCGAGCGGCGAGTTCGGCGCCGAGCTTCAGCGTGTCGGCGCGGCCGGCGACGATGAAGGCGGCAGCTGCATTGAGCAGCACGACGTCGCGATAGGGGTCCTTCACGCCATCCAGCAGGCCGCGCAGCCGCGACGCATTGTAGGCGGGGTCGGCGCCCTTGAGGTCAGCCATTTTGGCGCGCGGCAGGCCGGCATCTTCCGGGGTGATCTCGAAACTGCGCAGGTCGCCGCCTTTGATCGAGGCAACGAAGCTCGGCCCGGTGGTCGAGAGTTCGTCGAGCCCGTCGGCGCCGTGCACCACCCAGGCCGAGATGGCCCGGTTGGCCAGCAGCGCCGCGGCGACCGGTTCGACCCATTTCTTGTCGTAGACGCCCAGCATGTAACGGCGCGCTCCCGCCGGGTTCGACTGCGGCCCCAGGAGGTTGAACATCGTGCGGGTGCCCATCTCCATGCGGGCGGGGCCGACATGTTTCATCGCCGGGTGGTGCGCCGGCGCGAACATGAAGCCGATACCGGCCTCGCGAATGCACTGGCTGATCTTGTCCGGCCCGATATCGATCTTGATGCCCAGTGCCTGCAGCACATCGGAAGCGCCGGATTTCGAGCTCAGCGCGCGGTTGCCATGCTTGGCCACCGGAATGCCCGCTGCCGCCGCGACGATAGAGGTGGCGGTCGAGATGTTGAGGGTTTCCGCCCCGTCGCCGCCGGTGCCGACGATGTCGACGACGCTGTCGGGCGCATCGACCGTCACCGGCACCATCTTGGCGCGCAGGATGGAGACCGCGGCGGCGATCTCGCCCACTGTCTCACCCTTCACCCGCATGCCCATCAGGAAGGCGCCGATCTGGCTCGGCGTCGCTTCGCCGTCCATGATCGTGGTCATCACCGATCGCATTTCCTCGCCGGTCAGATCCTGGCGCGAGGCGATCTTGTTGAGAGCTGCCTTGATGTCCATCACGCGGCCTTCCTGAGGTTGAAGTCGCGGGCGAGGTTGAGGAAGTTCTGCAGGATCGCGTGGCCGTTTTCCGACGCGATGCTCTCGGGGTGAAACTGCACGCCATGGCTCGGGTAACGCCGATGCTGCATGCCCATGATCAGCCCGTCATCGGTGGAGGCAGTAACCTCCAGCGCATCGGGCAGGCTCTCCGGCCGCACGATCAGCGAATGGTAGCGGGTTGCCTCGAAGCCGGCATTGAGGCCACGGAACAGGCCTTTGCCGGTGTGATTGATCTTCGATGTCTTGCCATGCATCAGGTGCGGGGCGCGGATCACTTCGCCGCCCATGGCCTGGCCGAGCGCCTGGTGACCGAGGCACACGCCGAGGATCGGCGTCGTCGGCGCGAAGCGATCGATCAGGCCGAGGCAGATGCCAGCGGTATCGGGGGTTGCCGGACCAGGCGACAGCACGATCGCCTCCGGGGCGATCTCCGCCACCTGGTCGAGGGTGATCTTGTCATTGCGCCACACTTCGGACTCGCTGCCAAGCTCGCCCAGGAAGTGGACGAGGTTATAGGTGAAGCTGTCGTAATTATCGATGACGAGGAGGCGCATGTCTCAGGTTCCAGGCTCGGAGGTATGTAAAACACCGGGTCATTCCCGCGAAAGCGGAAATCTCAGAATCAGAGCTGCCCTCGCCATCGTAGAGTGATCATTGTCCGACCCGCGCCTCGCCGGCATAGCGGAGCGCTTCTTCGGCGGCGCTGAACAGGGCGCGGGCCTTGTTCTCGCACTCGAGCTGCTCCAGTTCGGCCTTGCTGTCGGCGACGATGCCGGCGCCCGACTGCACATAAATCTTGCCTTTGGAGACGATCGCGGTGCGCAGTACGATGCAGGTGTCCATCGTCCCGTCGGCGCCGAAATAGCCGACACAGCCGCCATAGATGCCGCGCCGGGATTTTTCCAGCTCGTCGATGATCTCCATCGCCCGCACCTTGGGCGCCCCCGACACGGTGCCGGCGGGGAAACCAGCCGCCAGTGCGTCGACGAAATCGTACTTCGGGTCGAGGTCGCCCACGACGTTCGAGACGATGTGCATGACGTGCGAATAGTATTCGAGGAAGAACTTGTCGGTAACCTCGACGCTACCGATCTTGGCGACCCGGCCGACGTCGTTGCGGCCGAGGTCGAGCAGCATCAGGTGCTCGGCCAGTTCCTTGGGATCGCTCAGCAGTTCATCCGCCAGTTCCTTGTCGCGGGTCGGCGTGGCGCCGCGCTTGCGAGTGCCGGCGATGGGGCGGATGTTGACCTTGCCATCCTGCACCTTGACCAGGATTTCCGGGCTCGAACCCGCCACGGCGAAATCGCCGAAATCCAGCATGTACATGTAGGGCGAGGGGTTGGTACGGCGCAGGGCGCGATAGAGCGCCGTCGGGGGCAGGGTGAAATCCGCTTCGAAGCGCTGGCTCAGCACCACCTGGAAGATATCACCGGCGCGGATGTACTCCTTGGCGTCCTCGACCATGCGGGCGTATTGCTCGACGCTGGTGTTGGATCTGACCGCAATGGCGTCGATGTCGGGCGGCGTCGCGGTATAGGGCAGGGTGCGGGCCATGCGACCGACCGCATCGTCGATGCGGCTCTGCGCGCCTTCCCAGGCCTGCCTGGCGCTGACGCCGGGGCGAATGTAGACCGGCGCCGTGAGGTAGAGCTCGTCCTTGAGCGTATCGAACACGGCGAGCACGGTCGGCCGCATCAGGATCGCCTCGGGAAAGCCCAGCGGGTCCTCGTGGCGGTCGGGCAGCACCTCCATCAGGCGCACCATGTCGTAGCCGAGATAGCCGTAGATGCCCGCCGCGGTCGAGGGCAGGCCCGGCGGCACTTCGGCCTGGCTCTCGGCCACAAGGGCGCGAAGCACGTCGAGCGGCGGCTCGCTGACCGGGGTGAAGGCGTCGGGGGTCAAGCCGGCATTGCGATTGATGCTCGCCTGGCCCTTCTCGACCTTAAGGATGATGTCGGGGTCGAACCCGATCATCGAGTAGCGGCCGACAGTAGCGCCGTCCTGCACGCTTTCGAGCAGGAAGGTGTTCTTGCGACCCTCGGACAGCTTCAGGTAGGCGCCGATCGGCGTCTCGAGATCGGCAACGACCCGCCGGAAGACGATTTGGGCGCGGCCGGCTTCGTATCCGGCCGCGAAGGCCCCGTACTGGTCGTCGGAGCTCATCGCACCGCGCCGGTGTCAGTGAGTTGCCTGAGGACCTGCTCGTTGATCCGCATACCGGCCTGGCTCTTCAGGCCGGCCAGCAGATCGCTGTAGAGCGCGTCACGCGCCGTTTCCTCGACATACTTCTTGATGTCGGCGGTCTGGTCGACGGTGCCGGCGTTCACTTCGGCCACCTGGAACACCACATGGTCGCCGTCGCCATTCACCGCCGAACCGAAATGCGTCGGCCCGCCGTTGAAGATTTCGTTGGCGACCGTCTGGTTCAGCACCGTAGTGCCGTCGCCCGAGCGCTTCAGCGGCTGGCTGAGGATCGGAAACTGGCCGACGCTGCTGGCGACGTCGGCGAAGGGCGTTCCCGACTTCAACTGGTCCAGCAGCTTGGTGACCTCGGCGCTCACCGCCTCTTCGGTCTTGGCATTGGTCCAGGCGGTGACCACGGCGTTGCGGACCTCATCGAGGGTCTGGTCGCGCGCCTCGTCGACCTGCTTGAGGTCGAACCAGACGTTGCGGGTCGAGCTCAACTGAATGGTCGGGGCGAGGTTGCCCTGTTCCGCCCGGAACACCGCAGTGGCGATGCGCTGCGCGTCTTCCGCGCCGATATCGGGATCGTTGGCGAGCTCAGCGCCGTTCTCGGTCAACGGAATGGTCACGGTGTGCAGCCCGAAGCGCTCGGCAATCTCGGGCAGCGGCTTGAAGGCCGCGCGCAGTTCCTCGATCTGGTCGAGCACGTCGGTATACTCGTTGCGCGCCTGGGTGACCGCCAGTTGCTTGGCGATCTCGGCTTTGGCGTCCTCCAGGCTGGTCACGCCGCCCGGCTCGATTGCGGAGACAGTGACGGCCCGCTTCGAGCCGATCCCCTCGATGATGACATAATCGTTGAGCGCCAGCCCGAACGCCGCGTCGGCGAGGCTGCTGTCGGTGATCTCGGTCTTGGCGAGGTTGCCCAGATCCTGTGCGGTGGCCCCGCTCGCCGCGAGCACATCGGAGAACGGCGTGCCGGCGGCCTTGCCGTCGGTGAAGGCCTTTTCGAGTTCCGGCGTGCTGAGCACCACCTGCTTGACGTTACGCCGTTCGATCTTCACCCGGCTGTCCTTGGTGCGCTCGTACTCGGCGGCGATCTGCTCGTCGGTAACGGTCTTGGTGGCGGCCAGCGCCTCGGGTGACAAGGCCAGGAGTTCGACGGTGCGGGTGGCCTTGGTGCGGAACTGCGCCTGGTTGTCCTTGAGGTAGGTGGCGAGCTCTTCTTCGGTCGGCTCCGCAACCGGCGGCAGGCCCTGGGCGTTCACCACGAAGTAATCGACGGTGCGCGTGTCCCCCGAGAAGCGGGCCAGCAGTTCGGTGGCCGTCGCCGATGCCGGCGCACCTGCCAACAAGCCGCTCACCAGTTGCTGGCGGCGTGCCGCCTTGGTCTGGAGGTCGAAATACTCAGCCTCGGTATATCCGTTCTGCTGCAGGACGCGCAGGAAGTTGTTGCGGTCGAACGAACCGAGAGCGCTCGAAAAGCTCGGGTCCTCGCGCAGCATCTTGCCGAGCCGGTCCTCGGAAACGCCGAGACCAAGGTCTTCGCCGAGCTTGTTGACTGCCGCTTCACCGGCCAGCCGATCCAGCACCATGCCAGGCACGCCGAAGGTCACGGCCTCCTCCGCCGTCGGCACGCGACCAATCTGCCGCGAGATGGCGCTCACCTGGCTGTCATAACCGCGCTGATAGTCCCGCACCGAGATATCCTGGCCGGCGACGGTCGCCACGGTGTTCGTGCCGAACCCGGTGATGACGTTCGAGATGCCGAACCCTGCCAGGCCGACAATCAGAAAAGCGCCGAGAATCTTGCCGAACCAGGTCTTGGTCAGGTGACGAAAGCTATCGAGCATCGAGACAAATCCAACAACAGCCGCCTCCCCGGCGGGCGGCGGATACTAGACAGGGTCGAGTTTGTGCCGCAAGGCACATCGGGACGGGGGTTATGGCAAACTACCACAATAGGCAAGTAGAAGGAGTGTCGAGGTGACGGCAGAGATCACGCCGCTGATCGCGGGCAACTGGAAGATGAACGGCACCACTGCCGCATTGGGCGAGGTGCAGAAGCTGGCAGGCCTGCTGGCTGCCGGAGGTGGCCCGCGCTGCACTGTGGTGATCTGCCCGCCGGCAACGCTGCTCGAACGGCTCAACGAACTGGCCGCACCGGCCGGCATCGTCAGCGGCGGGCAGGACTGCCACACGGCAACCAGCGGCGCCCATACCGGCGATATCAGCGCGCAGATGCTGGCCGATGCCGGGGCCCAGTACGTGATCGTCGGCCATTCGGAGCGCCGCACCAACCATGGTGAGACCGATGCCCTGGTGCAGCAGAAGGCGGTGGCGGCGCACGCCGCCGGGCTGGTGCCGATCATCTGCGTCGGCGAAACGGAAGCCGAGCGCGATGCCGGCAATGCTGTCAGCATCGTCATCGGGCAGCTCGAACGCTCTGTGCCCGATGACTGGTCGGGTCACGAGGTCGTCATCGCCTATGAGCCGGTATGGGCCATCGGCACCGGCAGGACGCCGACCGCGGCCGACATTGTCGAAATGCACGATGCGATCCGGGGGCAGCTCGAGGGCCGCTTCGGCGCGCGCGGTTCGAGTACCCGGATTCTCTATGGCGGCTCGATGAAGCCATCCAACGCCAGCGAGATTCTGCGCATCGGCAACGTCAATGGTGGACTGGTCGGCGGCGCAAGCCTCTTGGCAAACGACTTCCACGCCATTATCTCGGCGGTCTAGTAGAGGCATCCGGCGCCACCACAAAGGCGGCGGATGGCGCTGGCATTTGTGTTGGCGCGCGTGTAGAAGGCGCGCCAAACCGATATCGAAAGCCTGAAGGTCCAATGGCCAACGTCCTGATCGTCGCCTATCTCCTGATCGTACTCGCGCTCATTGCAGTGATCCTGCTGCAGCGGTCCGAGGGCGGCGGGCTGGGCATGGGTAGCTCGAACGCCAACGGCCTGATCTCGGTACGCGGCTCGGCCAACCTCCTCACCCGCACCACGGCGATCCTCGCCGCGCTGTTTTTTGCATCGGCCATCGCGCTGACAGTCCTCTCTTCGGTCGACCGGGGCACGAGCTCGATCCTCGACCGCGCCGCCCAGGGCGGCGAAGCGGCGCCGACGACGGTGCTCGACGCCCTGCAGCAGCTGCAGCAGCAGAGCTCCGGTGATCTGCCGGTGCCGGCCGCGCCTGCGACGCCATCGACGACCACAACTCCGTCGACGACTACTGAGGCTCCCGCTCCAGCGTCCGACCTGCCGGTGCCGGCGCAAACGGCGCCCGTTACGGAAGCTCCGGCGACGCCGACGACGACAGAACAGCCAGCGGCGCCCGCCAACTGAGGCCGCCGCGACAGCGAACCGGGGAAGGGGATGGCAACATCCCCTTCTTCTTTTTTTGTGTGGGGTGCCGTTCGTGATCGGCGGCGCTCTTGAGAATCAGAACTTCGACCAAATAGGATAAAGGCCCATGGCTCGGTACGTTTTCATCACCGGTGGCGTGGTTTCCTCCTTGGGCAAAGGCCTTGCATCCGCGGCGCTCGGCGCGGTGCTGCAGGCGCGTGGTTACAAGGTCCGCCTCCGCAAGCTCGACCCCTATCTCAACGTCGATCCGGGCACCATGTCGCCCACCCAGCATGGCGAGGTGTTCGTCACCGACGATGGGGCGGAGACCGACCTCGATCTCGGCCACTACGAGCGCTTCACCGGCCGCCACGCCAACAAGCGCGACAACATCACCACGGGTCGCATCTATTCCGACATCATCGCCAAGGAACGCCGCGGCGACTACCTCGGCGCCACCGTGCAGGTGATCCCGCACGTCACCGACGCCATCAAGGACTTTGTCCGCGAGGGTAACGAGGATTTCGATTTCGTGCTGGTGGAAGTCGGCGGCACTGTCGGCGACATCGAGGGGCTGCCGTTCTTCGAGGCGATCCGCCAGTTCGGCAACGATCTGCCGCGCGGCCACGCCATCTACATGCACCTGACGCTGATGCCGTTCATCCCGTCGGCGGGTGAGCTGAAGACCAAGCCGACGCAGCACTCGGTGGCAACGCTGCGCTCCATCGGCATCTCGCCCGACATCCTGCTGGTCCGCTGCGACCGCCCGATCCCCCACTCGGAACGCAAGAAGCTGGCGTTGTTCTGCAACGTGCGCGAAAGCGCCGTGATCCAGGGCCTCGACGTCGCTTCGATCTACGACGTGCCGCTCGCCTATCACAAGGAAGGGCTCGACCGCGAAGTGCTCGCCGCCTTCGGCATCGAGGACGCGCCCGAGCCGGATCTCAAGGCATGGGAGGATGTGTCGTCGCGCCTCCACAACCCCGAGGGCGAGGTCAACATCGCCATCGTGGGCAAGTATACCGGGCTCAAGGACGCCTATAAGTCGCTCAGCGAAGCGCTGGTGCATGGCGGCATCGCCAACCGGGTAAAGGTCAACCTCAACTGGATCGACTCGGAGATCTTCGAGCACGAGGATCCGGCGCCCTATCTCGAGCACATCCACGGCATCCTGGTGCCGGGCGGCTTCGGCGAGCGCGGTTCGGCCGGCAAGATCCAGGCGGCCCGCTTCGCGCGGCTCAAGGACGTGCCGTATTTCGGTATCTGCTTCGGCATGCAGATGGCGTGCATCGAGGCGGCGCGGAACACCGCCGGCATCAAGAATGCCAATTCCACCGAGTTCGGCCCGACCAAGGAGCCGATCGTCGGCATCATGACCGAGTGGACCAAGGGCAACGAGAAGGAGACGCGCTCGGTCGAGGGCGACCTGGGCGGCACGATGCGCCTCGGGTCCTATCCGGCGCAACTCGCCAAAGGCTCCCGCGTGGCCGACATCTACGGCTCGACCCGCATCACCGAGCGGCATCGTCACCGCTACGAAGTGAACATGAACTACCGCAAGGTGCTCGAGGCCAACGGCCTGCTGTTCTCCGGCGTTTCGCCGGACGGCAAGCTGCCCGAGATCGTCGAGCGCACCGACCACCCGTGGTTCATCGGCGTGCAGTTCCATCCGGAGCTGAAGTCCAAGCCGTTCGAGCCGCACCCGCTCTTTGCCAGCTTCATCGAAGCGGCCAAGGAGCAGAGCCGGCTGGTCTGATGCAGATCCGCACGGCGCGGTTGCTCCTGCGCCGGGCGCGTCCGGACGATGTCGACGCCATTTATGCGATCATGTCCGACCCGCGCGCCATGCGGTACTGGTCGTCATTGCCGCATGAGAACCGCGACGTCACAGCCCGGTTCATCGCCGACATGCTGGTCGAGGCGCCCGACCGCGACCTGTTCATGGTCGAGCAGGATGGGCAGGTGATCGGGCGTCTCGGGGTTTGGAAGTTTCCCGAAGTCGGGTTCATCTTCCACCCCCGGACATGGGGCCAAGGCATCGGCTACGAAGCAATGTCGGCGTTCACCGCGCATTGCTTTGCCCGCCCGCAGGTCAGCGAACTCACCGCCGATGTGGATCCGCGCAATGCCGCGTCGATCGGATTGCTCACCAAGCTCGGCTTCGTCGAAACCGGCCGTGCGGAGCGCACCTTTCTGATCGGCGACGAGTGGTGTGACAGCATCTATCTGACACTGCCGCGCCCGACGGCTTAAGCCGCGACGCGCGCTTCTGCCTTCGCCTCTGCTACCCGCTGCAGGTAAGCCAGAAGGCCGGGTCGGCTCTTGATGCTGTCGGCGACTGGTGTCGGCATCGGCCACGCCGCCATCGGTCCGAGCAGTCCATAGGCCGACAGGTCGGCCATTGAGGGATGGCTGGCCACGAGGAATGGCTTGTCGCCAAGAATTGCCTCGATGGCGTCCAGGTCCGCCTTGCCCTTGGCTGCGATCGTCGCAGCGTCATGGCGGGCAATGCCGCGCGCGGTCAACTGGGTGCGGAAGTGACGACAGATCATCGCGGCAACCGGCGCGGCAACAATGCCCGGCGCCACGCGTGCCGCCATGCCGCGGACCGCCTCGATGCCTGCCGGGTGAACGAACAGCTCCCACTCGAGCAACATATGGAAGTGCTCCTCGAGCATGCGTCGAAGCGTGTGGGAGAGGGCGCGCTGCTCCTCGGTGAGGCCCGCGTCGATGTTGAAACCGCTGCGCCGCGCCAGCAACTCGATGATCACCTCGCTGTCGCCGATCCGTTCGCCGTCAAATTCGATCCATGGGCTCTTGCCCTTCGGCCCCTTCGAGGGAACGTCCTCGAACACGTGGTCGTAGGGGATGTTGGCGAGGTCCAGCCATTTGAGCAGTTTCAGGGCAAACGGCCCCGAGGTTGGCAGCCCCCAGTCAGGCGAGAAGGTAGACACGGTGAGTTTCGGCATCGCGACACCACTTGCTTACCATTGGTAAGTTACCATACTTACCAATGGTAAGTTGTCAAGGGATCAAGATGGCGGGGCGCAGCCGGGTCACCCGGGAATCGATTGTCGAACACGCGCGTCGGATCGTCGCCGAGCACGGCACCGCGGCCCTGACGTTCCAGGCGCTGGCGGGTGCCTTGGGGGTTTCCAAGCAAGCGATTATCTACTGGTATCCCAATAAGTGGGAACTGATCCGCGATTTCTCGCTACCCGAACTCAGGATCGAAGCCGACATCCTGATCGCAGCCCTCGGGCCGGCGACGACCGGCGCCGACGCGATGGAGCGTTTCGTGCGGGCCCTCGTGACGCACCATCTCAAGGATCTCGGACGCTTCCGTATGCTCTATCTGGCGCCGCAGTTCGATGAGCGCGCCGCGGCGCCGGGAGTGGTGGAGCTGCTCGCCCCGATCCACGCCGCAACGTCATCGATGTATGGTGCGCTGGCGGAGCGGCTCGCGGCCGATCCGAATTTCACCGGCGGCGAAGATCCACGCCGGCTGGCGGTGGCCGCTCACATGGCCGGCATCGGCCTCGTCACCATGGTGGCGCTCGCCGCAGCGATGGACGATCCAATGGCGCACCGGATCGAGGCCATGCTCGATGCGCTCATCGCGCTGTTGACCCGGATGCCGGCCGCTGCACAATAGCGGTGCAATCGGAGTGTCGTTCTTGGCCGAAATCCTCTCCCTCTCGAAGGCTCGCAAGGCCAAGGCCCGGGTCGCCAAGGAACAGGCCGCAGCGGAGAACCGGATCAGGTTCGGGCGCAGCAAGGCCGAGCGGCAACGCGACAAAGCGCAGGATGCCCTCGAAACCCGGCGCATCGAGGCACATCTGCTTAAGCCTGAGAACAGTGAGGGGTAGGGAAATTCGTCCCGCTCTGCGCTAACTTGCCGGCATGAGCCTGACGAGATCACGCGGCCGCCCGCGCTATGCCGACAGCCTGACGCCCGCCGAATGGCGGGTCGCCAATGCCATTCGCCATGGCGGCACCGACCGGACGATCTCGCAACGGCTCGGCATCAGCAGCGACGCAGTGAAGTTCCACGTCGGCAATATCCTGGGCAAACTCGGCCTCGCCGATCGCCGCGCGCTGCGGCAGTGGACCGGTGTGCCGCTGGCAAGCGCCCTGGGACAGCGACAGCAGAGGGGAGACGACATGTCCGAGCTGGCAAAGGCTTCGGCAGGCAACGAGGTTCGCTGGGGCACGATCGGACAGCTGGCTCGTTCGGTCCGCGACATTGCGGCGGCCGAAGCCTGGTATCGCGATGTGCTGCAGCTGCCGCATCTCTACACGTTCGGCAATCTCGCCTTCTTCGATTGTGGCGGCACCCGGCTGATGCTGAGCGCGGGCGAGAGAGCAGGCGCCGACGAGTACGTCATCTATTTCCGCGTTCCGGACATCCATGCTGCGCATCTCGAATTGCAGCAGCGCGGCGCGGCGTTCAAGGCGGCGCCGCACATGATTCACCGCCACGCCGACGGCACGGAGGAATGGATGGCCTTCTTCGCCGACAACGAGGACCGGCTGCTGGCCATCATGTGCCAGGTACCGCCGGCCTGATGGTTACACGGCTGTTGCTTGAAAAGCCGCGCGGCATGGTGCAGCTATGACGCGAGGGCAGGGATGTTGCCCTGGCCGGAGCTATTGCCTTGACCACACTTTATGATTTTTCCGCCCCGCTGCTCGGCGGCAAGCCGCAATCGCTCGCCGACTATCGCGACAAGGTCGTGCTGGTGGTCAATGTCGCCAGCAAATGCGGTTTCACCCCGCAATATGCCGGGCTCGAAAAGCTCTACGAGACCTACAAGGATCGTGGCCTCGTCATCCTCGGCTTTCCCTGCAACCAGTTCGGCGAGCAGGAGCCAGGCACAGAAGCCGAGATCGCAGCGTTCTGCGACCTCAACTACAACGTCACCTTCCCGATCTTCGGCAAAGTGCTGGTCAATGGACGCGGGGCGCTGCCGCTCTACCAGTGGCTGCGCCGCAAGGCCCCCGGCCTGCTCGGGGTGCAATTGATCCCGTGGAACTTCACCAAGTTCCTGGTCGACCGCAGCGGTACGCAGGTGCAGCGGTTCGCATCGACCACCGAGCCGGCGGACATCGCTCCGGCGATCGAGAAGCTGCTTTAGCTTTTGTGATGCAGCCGTCGCCGTTCGGCGCGCGTCTCGTGCCGGCCTTCGTGCACGGCTTTCCGATCGATGACGCGTCCGCGCCAGAACAACACGCCGCCCCAGGCCACAAAGCCCAGCAGCACCACTAGTCCCAACACCACCCCACCCGGCATCTCGCCACCTCGCTTGGGTTGCTGAGGGGGAGGATATGCCTGTTGGGGGGGCGGCTCAAGGTCGCTCCAGCCACCGGACCCGTCTCCCCCCATGCGGGGGAGAATGGAATTTCTTGGGCTTAGCTTCTTGGCTAAGCCTTAGAAATTCCAAGAGGGGGGACGTGGAGGGCACGGTGGCTCAAACGTCCCCCCTCTTGCGAAAACTAAGGACTTAGCTGCGCTAAGCCCAAGTTTTTGCTTTCTCCCCCGCATGGGGGGAGATGGGCATCGAGTATCAGGCAAGAAAGCCCGGCAAGCTCTCGCTTACCGGCTCAGGTTGCTCTGCTGACTGCAGCTCACTCCGGCTGCATGTCCTTGCCGGTATAGACTTCGTCCACCCAGTACTGGTCGCGGCGCCAGAAGCCGTTGAACGGGGTCAGCGAGGCCTGGGTGTAGGCGCCCATCAGGCCGAACTCGATCCAATCGTCTTCATCGACGTCGGAGGGCAGGGTGAAGATCTGCGGCAGCACGTCATAGCTGTCGCAGGTCGGGCCCCAGACGGTGAAATCGGAGAACTCGCCATCATTGTCGTGCAGGCGCGGGCCGCGCCAGACCCGGGTCGGCGGGGTGAAGTGCATGAACTTCACTTCCATCAGCGAGCCATAGGCGCCGTCGTTGAGATAGACCGACTGACCGCCGCGCTGGTGCTTGACCCGCAACAGCAGCGAAGTCGAGGAAGTCACCAGCGCCCGGCCCGGTTCGATGATCAGCTCGGGCCTGGAGCCGGCGAAGTTGTCCTTCACCGCCTGGGCGATGGTCTCGAAATAGTAATCCATCGGCGGGGCTTCCGACGTCGGGTAGGGGGCTGGATAGCCTCCGCCGATGTTCAGCCGCTTCAGCTCGATGCCAGATTCCTCGGCGATCTTGGCCGCTGCCGCGATGTGACGCTCGTAGGCATAGACATCCTCGCACTGCGAGCCGACATGGAAGCAGAGCGACGGGGTGTAGCCCATCTGGTCCACCAGCTTGACGATCTCGGCGGCCCCATCCTGCATGACGCCGAACTTGATGCCGAAGTCGTACGACTTCAGCGCCTTGCCGGCCTTGAAGCGGGTGGTCACCTCGATGTCGCGCGACGGCGACACCACCGCCGCCAGCTGGTCGAGCTGTTGCGGGTGGTCGATGGTGAACGAGCGGACTCCGAACTCCTCATAGGCGCGTTCGATCTCGCGCTTGTTCTTGATCGGGTTGTTGTAGTGCATCGCCGCGCCGGGGGCATGGTCGCGCACCAGTTCCATCTCCATGTTGGAGGCGACGTCGAAGGCCTTGAGGCCTTCTTCGTGCAGCTGCCGGATGATGTGCGGCGAGGGATTGCACTTGACCGCATAGGTCAGGAGCCCGTCGAACCCTTTCCTGAACACCTTGGTCGCCCGGTGCAGTTCCTTCTTGGAGAACAGAAAGCTCGGAAAATCCGGCTCTTCGCTGGCGATCAGCTGCGAAGTGTTGGCGTAGACCGTGGTTGGCTCAGTCATTGGGCGGCTAACCTTTCAAAGGTCTTGTACGAGGGGTCCTCGGGGCACAAAAACGAGCGCTGCATATAGGGTCGATTGCCCCACTGGGCAACGTCATAATTCCGGGATTACCAATCCGTAAGCCCAGCACCAAAAAGGCGCCAGATTCGCGGCGTTTGTCGGGCCAGTGCCGCGCCTCGGTCGCGCGGTGTCGCCTGAGGATATTACGATGACGAAACAAGGTTGGATCATAGCCCTCGGCGGGGCCGCCGCCGGCGCCGTGCTGGTGTTCGGGTACGCCGAACTTTCGAGCCGGACGGCACTGTCGACCGGGCCGGCGATCGTCGCCCAGGCGGCCGAGACCGGGGCGCCGCAGACAAAGTCGCAGACCGAAACGAAGGCGGTCCCGGCCACCCGCACCGAGATGCAGCTGAGCTTTGCCCCGGTGGTCAAGTCGGTGACGCCGTCGGTGGTCAATGTCTACGCCACCACGATCAGCCAGCGCGCCACCTCGCCCTTCCTCAACGACCCGTTCTTTTCACAGTTCTTCGGCGGCGACAGTCCGTTCATGGACAGCCGGCCGCAGAAGTCGCAGTCGCTCGGCTCGGGCGTCATCGTCGACGGCGCCGGGGTGATCCTCACCAACCATCACGTTGTCGAAGGCGCGACCGACATCCGCATCTCCACCAATGACGGCCACGAATATCCGGTCGACCTGGTGCTGGACGACCCCAAGACCGATCTGGCCGTGCTCAAGGTGAAGGACGCCAAGGGGGCAACCTTCCCGGCGCTGGCCTTTGCCGATTCCGACCAGCTCGAGGTCGGCGACCTGGTGTTGGCCATCGGCAATCCGTTCGGCGTGGGCCAGACCGTCACGTCGGGAATCGTCTCGGCGCTGGCGCGCACCGGGGTCGAGAGTTCGAACTACGAATTCTTCATTCAGACCGACGCGGCGATCAATCCGGGCAATTCCGGGGGCGCGCTGGTCGACCTGCAGGGCCGGCTGGTGGGCGTCAACACCGCTATCGTCTCGCGCTCCGGCGGCTCGGTCGGCATCGGCTTCGCCATCCCCGCGAACATGGCCAAGCTCGTCGCCGAAACCGGCATTTCCGGCGGCGCGCTGGTTCGCCCGTGGTTCGGGGCCCGCATGCAGCCGGTGACTGCGGACCTCGCCGACAGCCTTGGGCTCGGGCAGGCCCGCGGCGCGCTGATCAGCGAACTGGCGCCTGGCGGACCGGCCGAGAAGGCGGGTTTCAAGGACGGCGACGTGATCCTGGCGGTCGATGGCTTCAACATCGAACAGCCCAGTGCCTTCGACTTCCGCCTGGCTACCAAGGCGGTCGGGGCGACGGCGGACGTGCAGTATTTCCGCGGCGGCAAGACCGAAGACAAGGTCATCACGCTGGAAGCGCCTCCGGGCGCTGGCAAGCCGGTAACGGTTTCGGGCAATACGCGTTTCGCCGGCACCTCGGTGGAAACGGTCACCCCGGCGGTGGCGCAGGAGCTGGGACTGCCCTATGACACGCACGCCGTGGTGGTTCGCGACGTCGAGGCCGGCTCGCCCGCCGACGACATGGGGCTGAGGGCCGGAGACCTGATCCTCAGTCTCAACGGCGAGGCGACGGACGACGCCGAGCGCTTCGGCAAGCTCGCCAGCAATCGTCCGCAGAGCTGGCGGGTTGTGCTACAGCGGGGTGGCCGGATCGTCCGGGCCGAGGTAAGTGGGTGATGGATTCCCTGTTCGATGATGTCGCACCGCGCCCGCTCGCCGAGGCCCTGAGGCCGCAGCGGCTGGCGGACGTCATCGGTCAGGATCATCTGCTTGGGCCCAATGGCCCGATCGGCCGCATGGTGGCGGCCGGCCGGGTCTCGTCCTTCATCCTGTGGGGACCGCCCGGCGTCGGCAAGACCACCATTGCCCGCCTCGTTGCCAAGGAAGTGGGGCTCGATTTCGTGCAGCTGAGCGCGGTGCTCTCCGGTGTCGCAGACCTGCGCAAGGTGATCGCCGACGCCAAGGCGCTGCGGCTCGGGGCAGGGCGGCAGACGGTGATGTTCGTCGACGAACTCCACCGCTTCAACCGCACCACGCAGGACGCATTGCTGCCACATGTCGAGGACGGCACGGTGATCCTCATCGGCGCCACCACCGAGAACCCCAGCTTCTCGATGGTCGCGGCGCTGCTCTCGCGCGCCAAGGTCTATACGCTGCGCCGGTTCGAGAAGCCGGACCTCGCGATCCTCGCCGAACGGGCCGAAGCACATGTCGGCCGCAAGCTGCCGATCACCGCCGAAGCCCGCGATGCGCTGCTCGACATGGCCGACGGCGATGGGCGCTACCTGATCGGGCTGGCCGAAGAGCTGTTCGCGCTGCCCGAGGACGCGATGCTCGACGTCGCCGGCCTCGCCGAGACGGTGCAGAAGCGCGCGCCGGTCTACGACAAGGGGCAGGAAGAGCACTACAACCTGCTCAGCTGCTTTCATAAGAGCCTGCGCGGCTCGGACGTGCAGGCGGCGATGTATTGGGCGCAGCGCATGCTGGTCGGGGGCGAGCATCCGGACACCATCTTCCGCCGCCTCGCCTGCGCCGCCTCCGAGGATGTCGGCATGGCCGACCCGCAGGCCATGGTGCAGGTGATCACCGCCTGGAACGCGTTCGAGCGCACCGGGCTACCGGAGGGCGAACTGTTCATGGCGCAGGCTATCGCCTATGTCGCCACTGCCCCCAAATCCAACGCCGCCCATGTCGGCTTCGCCAAGGCCAAGGCGCTGGCCATGCAGACCGGGTCACTCGCGCCGCCCAAGCACATCCTCAATGCTCCGACCAAGCTGATGAAGGAGCTGGGCTACAACAAGGGCTACCGCTACGACCACGACTATCCCGACGCCTTCTCGGGCCAGGAGTTCTTCCCCGACGAGCTGGCCGGCGACCGTCGCCCCGAGCTCTACCAGCCGAACGAGCGTGGCTTCGAGCGCGAGGTGATCAAGCGCCTCGATTTCTGGTCTGGCCGCCGCGAGCAGCGCCGCGAGGAAGAGGGCGGGGAGTAAGGCATCTCGCGGGCTGAGGGAGTGATCCTGCCTTGGGCCAGGTGAGGCCGTCGTCGAACTCGGCCACGGGAAGCACACCCCAACTACGATGTCGTCCCCGCCAAAGCTGGGACCCAAGCATCCACTGGTGCGGGCGGTGAGTTGGTCCCAGCTTTCGCTGGGATGACATCCTGTGGGTGCGTCAAAGGCCGATCGCGCAACCAATGTCACCGTCGCTACCAATCCCGAGACGATCTACCGTACCCGGCGTTACTTGGCCGCTCCTGATGCCCCAAGATTAGCCATATCGAAAATCCGTGCCGGGAAGTCCTTGCGCCCCATGGAAAACTGTCACAACAGTCCCATATGACGGAAGGGATCAGGGGAGGGGCAAGATAGAACTGTTCGCGCCGGAGTTCGCACCGTTCACCGTTGCATTGATCGTCATGCTGGCGATCGGCGTAATCGAGTTGCTATCCCTCGTCATCGGCTTCTCGCCCTCCGCCTCCATTGAAGCAGCGCTGCCCGGTGTCGACGTTCCCGACCTCGAAGCTCCGGAACTCAGCGGTGCCGAAGTCGGCCCGCTGTCGCATGTGCTCAGCTGGTTTTCGGTTGGGCGGCTGCCATTCCTGGCGCTGCTGGTGATTTTTCTGACCGGCTTCGGGCTCGGGGGCTACGTCGTCCAGTGGGCGGCAACTGCCACCATCGGCAGCGCCCTCAATCCATGGCTCGCGGCGGTTCCGGCACTGGTCGGCGCCAGTTATGCGGCGCGCCATCTCGGGCGCTGGCTCGGCGACATCTTCCCCAGGGATCAGTCTGAAGCGGCCAGCCGCTCCGAGCTGGTCGGCAGCTACGCCACCGTCCTCCGCGGTGAGGCCAAACAGGGCCAGCCGGCCGAGGCCAAGACCACGGATCTGCGCGGCCGCAGCCATTACATCCTGCTCGAGCCGGGCGAACCCGGCATGACCTACAGCGCCGGCGACCGGGTCTTCCTCGTCGGCCGCGACAAGAACGTCTATCGCGCCATCACCCGTCTTACCCCGCCACAGGAATAGCCACGCATGTACGACCAGCTCATTTCGACCCTGATCGTGGCCGCCATCATCATAGTCGCGATCTTCGTGATCGGCATGATCATCGCGCGGCTCTATCGTCGCGCCAGCAAGGAAGTGTCCTTCGTCCGCACCGGCTTCGGCGGGCAACGGGTGATCATGAACGGCGGCGCCCTGGTGCTGCCGGTGCTGCACGAGACCATTCCGGTCAACATGAACACCCTCCGCCTGGAAGTGGTGCGCACGGCCGAGCAGGCGCTGATCACCAAGGATCGCATGCGCGTCGACGTGCAGGCCGAATTCTATGTGCGGGTGCAGCCGACCGCTGAGGCGATCGCCGACGCTGCGCAGACGCTCGGTCGCCGCACCATGGAACCGCAGGCGCTGAAGGAACTGGTGGAAGGCAAGTTCGTCGATGCGCTCCGCGCCGTCGCCGCCGAGATGGCGATGGAAGAACTGCATGAGCAGCGCGTCAACTTCGTCCAGAAGGTGCAAGCCGCAGTCTCCGAGGACATTCTCAAGAACGGGCTGGAGCTCGAGTCGGTGTCGCTTACCGGCCTCGACCAGACCAACCGGGAATTCTTCAACCCCAACAACGTGTTCGACGCCGAGGGTCTGACCAAGATGACCCAGTCGATCGAGGACCGGCGCAAGACGCGCAACGAGATCGAGCAGAACACCCAGGTGGCGATCGCGCGGAAGAACCTCGAGGCGCAGCAGGAGCAGTTCACCATCACCCGTGACTCCGAGTATGCCCGCCTCAACAACGAGCGCGAAATCGCCATCCGCATCGACCAGCAGAACGCCGAGATCGAAAGCCTGCGCGCCCAGCGCGCCACCGAGGCGGAGGCGGCGCGAACGCTGAGCCGGCAGCAGGTAAAGGAGGCGTCGATCAAGGCGGACCAGGCCATCGCGCTGTCCGAGCAGATCAGCGCCACGGCGATTGCCGCCAAATCCGAGGAGCAGTCAAAGGCCGAGGCCAAGGCTGACGCGGCGCGGGCGCTCGCCGCCAAGGCCGCCGAAGAGGTGGAGACCGCCCGCCTCACCGAGATCGCCGAGCGTACCAAGCGGATCCAGCTGATCGAGGCCGAGCAGGAAGCACAGAAGGCATCGATCAACATCGTGGTGTCGTCGGACGCCGAGAAGCAGGCGGCCAAGAACCGTGCCGAGGCCGCCCGCACGCTGGCCCAGGGCGAGGCCGAAGCCGCCAAGCTGAAAGCGGCTGCCACCGAAGTCACCTATGCCGTCGAGGCCGAAGGCAAGCAGAAGCTCAACGAGGCTGCCAACCATCTTTCGCCCGAACAGATCGCCATGAACATCCGCATGGCGCTGATTCAGGCGCTGCCCTCGATCATCGCCGAGTCGGTGAAGCCGATGGAGAACATCGACGGCATCAAGATCCTGCATGTCGATGGCTTGGCCGGCGGCGGCAGCAACGGCAATGGCGGCATGAACGGCCACGCCGGCGGCGGGATCGCCGATCAGGCGGTCGACGCGGCGCTGCGCTACCGTAGCCAGGCACCACTGATCGACGCGCTGCTCGCCGAACTCGGCCTCAAGGGTGGCACGCTCAACGGGCTCGTCTCATCGGCCGTGGCGCCGGCGCTGGAGATCGAGGCTGACGAGGAGCAGGAGACCGCCGCCGGCGCGTAAGCGGCGCCAGCTGTCCGCGGCTCCCCGAGACGCCGTGGGCGGATGCCCGGCCGGCGTCCGCCTTTCGTTACGGCACGCTTGAGTATTTGCGTGGGCCGGGCCAAAGAGGGGCCATGAACGCATATCTTCTCGTCGGCATCGGCGGCGCGCTGGGCGCCCTCTTGCGCTTTGGCGCACAGAACTCGATCGGCAGCCTCTCCAATGGCTTTCCGATCGCGACGTTGCTCATCAACATCGTCGGCTCCATCGCCATGGGCGTGCTGGTCGGGGTGCTCGCCAAGACCACGCCGCAATACCAGAACGAGATCCGGCTGTTCGTCGCCGTCGGCATCTTCGGCGGCTTTACCACCTTCTCGAGCTTCTCGCTCGACGCCATCGTGCTGATCGAGCGCGGCGACATCCTCCTTGCAGCGGTCTACATCGTCGGCTCGGTGCTGCTGTCGCTCGCCGGCCTCTGGATGGGCATGCTGGCCATGCGGGTGATCGCATGAGCGGGGTTCGGATGCAGACCGTCGCCCGCGACGAGGACGGCATGCGGCTCGACCGATGGTTCGCGACGCACTTCCCGCAGGTCACCTTCGGTCATCTGCAGAAGCTGTTGCGCTCGGGCCAGATCCGAGTGGACAGCGGCCGGGTGAAGGCCAATGCGCGGCTCACTGCCGGTCAGATCGTACGGGTGCCGCCGATCGAGGCGGCGCCGGTGCGCGCCGAAGGCGAGATCAACTCCAAGGATGCCGAGTTCCTGCGCTCGATCATTCTTTACGAGGACGACGAACTCTACGTCTTCAACAAGCCGCATGGCCTTGCCTCGCAGGGGGGATCGGGCACCAAGCGCCACATGGATGGCCTGTTGAAGAGCCTGCCCAACAAGAAGGGCGAGGCGCCGCGGCTGGTGCACCGGCTCGACCGCGACACCTCGGGTTGCCTGGTCGTCGCCAAGACCAAAGCGGCGGCGGCGCATTTCGGTGAGGTGTTCTCGTCGCGCCAGGCGCGCAAGATCTACTGGGCGGTGGTTTGGGGCAACCCGCATCCCAAGCAGGGCTCGATCTCGTGCTTCCTCGCCAAGCAGGCGACCACCGACGGCGAGCAGATGGTGGTGGTGCCGCAGGGCACGCCCGGCGCGCAACACTCGATGAGCTATTATTCGACCACCGACACGGCGGCGCGGCGCTTCGCCTGGGTGACGCTGAAGCCGGTGACGGGACGGACGCACCAGTTGCGCGTGCATATGGCGCAGCTGCACAACCCGATCATGGGCGACCCGCGCTATTTCAACATCGAGAACTGGACGCCGCCGGACGAGATTTCGAAGGGCCTGCACCTGCATGCCCGGCGCATCCGGCTGCCGCTGCGCAACGGCCAGGTGCTCGACGTCTCGGCGCCCTTGCCGCCGCACATGCAGGCGACGTTCGACGTGCTGGGCTTCAATGCCGACCGCTACGATGTGCAGGATCAGGATCCGGAGCAGGACTGATCAAATCGCCGCGAGCGCCGGACGAAACGCCCGCCTCGCGTGTTCCCATGTTGCGGCCCATTCCGGGCGCACAGGGAGATGCCAATGAAAACGATCGTTCTCGCCGCAGCCACCGCGGCGACCCTCGCCATTGCAGCACCGGCCATTGCGCAGGACGCGACCACCATGACCTTCTTCGTCACCAGTGTCGGTGCCGGAGACGGCGCCAATCTCGGCGGCCTCGATGGGGCTGATGCTCATTGCGCCAAGCTGGCGGAAGCCGCCGGCTCGACCGGCAAGACCTGGAAGGCCTATCTCAGCGCCGAAGGCGTCAACGCCAAGGACCGGATCGGTGCCGGCCCGTGGCAGAACTTCAAAGGTGACGTGATCGCCACCGATGTCGCCAACCTCCACAGTGCCGACAACAAGCTGACCAAGGCGACGGCGCTGTCCGAAACCGGAGCGCAGATCAACGGTCGCGGCGACACCCCCAACCAGCACGACATCCTTACCGGCTCCAACCCGGATGGCACGCTGGCGGCCGGGCAGACCTGCGGCGACTGGACGCTGAACGGCGAAGGCAGCGCCATCGTCGGCCATTCCGACCGCACCGGCCTCGACGATTCCGATGCCGCAAAGTCCTGGAACTCCTCGCATCCGTCGCGCGGCTGCAGCCAGGAGAACCTCGTCGGCACGGGCGGAGCCGGGCTTCTCTACTGCTTTGCCGCGATGTAGACTTGCGGTCGTTGGCGCAGGGCGTGACGCGCCCTGCGTCTCGTGGTCTCAACGGGCCGAACTCAGGGGGAACTCCCGTGCGGCTCATCGTCTTCGACATGGATGGCACACTCATCGATACCCAGGCGCTCATCTCCGAGCACATGGGATCGGCGTTTCGCTCGCTCGACCTGCCGCCGCCCACGCCGGCGCAGGTGCGGCAGATCATTGGGCTGTCGCTGCCGGTAGCGGTCGGGCAGCTTGCCGGGACCGACGATATCGATGTGATCGAAGGCATCGTCGGGCAGTACAAGAGTTTCTACAAGGCCTCGCTCGAGCATGAGTTCGACCGCGAACCGCTCTACCCGGGAGCGCGCGAAGCGCTGGATCGGTTGCGCGAGCAGAAGGGGACTGTCCTCGGCATCGCCACCGGCAAGGGCCTCACGGGCGTTGCCCGCATTCTCGACAATCACAGGATCACCGGGCACTTCACTACCCTGCAGACGCCCGACCACAACCCGTCGAAGCCGCATCCCGGCATGCTGCTCAGCGCCATGGAGGAAACCGGTGCCGACCCGAACCGGACGGTGATGGTGGGCGACACGGTGTTCGACATGGAGCTGGCGCGCGCCGCCAAGGTGCGCTCGATCGGCGTCAGTTGGGGTTATCACGATGCGGCAGACCTGCTCAAAGCCGGGGCAGGGACCTTGATCCACGACTATTCCGAGCTCGATGCCGCGATCGAGCGCGTGCTCGAATAGCAACGGTTTGTACCGTTCTCCGATGGTTGCGGGCTATGCCTTTGCGGGGCGTGACACGCCCCGAGAATTGTGGTTCTGAGCGGGCCTAACTGGAGTTCTCCCGATGCGGCTCGTCGTCTTCGATCTCGATGGCACCCTGATCAATTCCGAAGCGCTGATCATCGAGACGGTGCGCGAGTCCTTCGCCTCTGTCGGCCAGGCAATCCCCACTGACGATCAGATTCGTTCGATCTCCGGCATCACCGCGCGCGACGCCATGGGGATCCTCGCGCCAGGGGTCGACAGTGACCGGATCGACGTGATCCTCAACGCTTACCGGGCAGCCTACCTGCAGAAGGCCGGTCTCGCCCGCGAGCCGATGTTCGAAGGGGCCCTGGACGCGCTCGACCGCCTGCAGGCCGACCCCGAAACCATCCTCGCCGTCGCGACCGGCAAGGGGCACGCCGGCGCCATCACACTGCTGGAGCGCCACCAGATCATCGGTCGGTTCAACTCGATCCAGACCCCGGCCCACAATCGCGGCAAGCCCGATCCGCAGATGATCGAGACGGCGATGCACAAGGCCGGCATCGGCCGCGAAGCCACCGTAATGATCGGCGATACGTCGCACGACATGAAGATGGCCCGAAACGCCGGGGTCAAGGCGCTGGGGGTATCCTGGGGGTATCACGCGGTGGCCGAGCTCGAGGCCGCCGGAGCGCACCTCGTCATCCATCGCATGGACGAACTGGTCGACGCCGTCGACAAGCTGCTGGAGGCCTGATGCGCGAATTTCTCGAAGACGCCGAACAGCACCGCAATGACGGCTACGGCCGGGCGCAGCACCTCAACAAGGTCGAACTGCCCAAGCGCTTCTACAAGGAGGTGGGCGTCGGGTCCGCGCCAGGCGGCTTTGCGGTGACGCTGGACGGCAAGACGCCGCGCACCCCGGCGCAGAAGCCCGTGGTGGTGCCGCACCAGGCGGTGGCTGCCGCCATGGCGGAGGAATGGGCGGCGCAGCAGGAGTTCATCGATCCCAAGACCATGCCGGTGGTCCGGCTGATCAACTCGGCGGTCGAAGCCGGCGACGAGCGGCTCGAAGCGCTGCGCGAGGAGATCGTCAAGTATTCCGGTAACGACCTGCTGCTCTATCGCGCCGACACGCCGCGCGAACTGGTCGCCGAGCAGGAGCGGGTGTGGGACGCGGTGCTGGTGAAGCTCGCCCGTCACTTCGAGATCGGCTTCCAGCCCACCATCGGCATCCTGCACCAGCCGCAACCGGCCCCGACGCTCGAGCGGCTGCGCCTGTCGCTTGCCGATGCAGAATTGATCGAGGCGGTGACGCTCAACTCGCTGACCGGCATCACCGGCTCGGGTCTGCTGAGCATCGCGCTGCGCGAGGGGCTGCTAACGCCTAAGGAGGTGTGGACGGCGGCGCATGTCGACGAAGACCACAATATCCGCCTGTGGGGCGAAGTCGAGGAAGCCACCGAACGCCGCGCCAAACGGCGGCTGGAGTTCGATGCGGCAGTGCGCGTGCTGGAGATGGTCAGGGGTTAGGCTCCGGGGTGGAGCAGGCGACAAGCGCTTCCGACATCGGGGCCACCACCCCTCATCCGGCACTTCGCGCCACCTTCTCCCCGACGGGGAGAAAAATGCGCTGTGGCCCGATCGGTGGCACCATTCCTCTCCCCGTCGGGGAGAGGGTGGCTCGCGCGGAGCGCGAGACGGGTGAGGGGCGCTAGCCCGTGGACGCGGAAGGAGTGGCCGGACCTAAGCTCCCTCTATGCGCCCCACAATCCATTCCGCCACCTCAGGCGCGATCTCCCGTAGCGGCTCGAGCACGAAATCGCGTTCATGCGCATAGCGGTGCGGCACGTGCAGGCGCTCTGTATCGAGCTCCAGCCGCTCATAGGCGACCACGTCGATGTCGATCCGCCTCGGTCCCCAGCGAATGTCCCGCACCCGCCCCATCTCACGTTCTATGCCAAGGCAGGCATCGAGCAGCTCGAGCGGCGCGAGGCTGGTCTCGACTTCCACCACCATGTTGGAAAAGTCCGGCTGGTCGGTCTTGCCCCAGGGCTTGGTGAGCAGCATTGCAGACTGCGCCACCACGGTGATGCCGGGCCAGGCATCGAGTCGCTCTACCGCCTCGCGCACCTGAGCCGGCGGATTGCCGATATTGGCGCCAAGCCCGAGCCACGCACGTGCCATCAGCGACCCTCCCGGGAGCGGCGCAGTTCGATCGCCGCCTCGCCGGCCACCATGGCGATGGGAGCCGAAGGTTTCTTCACCCGGACCTGCACCCAGCGGATGGCCGGAAATGCCTCGAACAGCCGGTCGACAATGTGCTGGCCCACCGCTTCGATCAACTGGAACCGCCGCTCCTCGAAGGCTGCCTTGGTGACATCGTAGATCTCGGCGTAGGAGATCGAGTGCTGCAGCTCGTCGCTGCGTCCGGCCGCAAGCAGATCCGCGCCGCAGACCAGATCGACGAAGAAGCGCTGGCCGAGCACCGCTTCCTCGGGGATCACGCCGTGATAACCGAAGAACCCCAGGTCACTGAGGATGATGCGGTCGCCGTCAAAGTCTCTGGTCACGTCTGGTTCCTACTGTTGCGGCCCATAGAGGGCCGCCTCGGCGATGCGCAGGGCGTCGCGGTTGGGTCGAATATCATGGACCCGAAAGACGTGGGCGCCGGCGGCATACCCCAGGACCGAGGTCGCCACAGTCCCGGCCAGCCGCTCGTCGGCCGGCACGTCCAGCAACTTGCCGATCATCGATTTCCTGGAGGTGCCGACCAGCACCGGAAAGCCCAGCGCCAGCAGCTCGGGCAGTCGCCGCAGGATTTCATAGTTCTCGCTGAGCGACTTGGCAAAGCCGAAGCCCGGATCGAGCACGATGCTCTCCCGCGTCACGCCGGCCTTGTCGGCGATAGCGAGGGTCACCTCGAAATACCGCGCCATCGCGGCCAGCACGTCTCGGCCGGTGTCGCGCGCCTTGTCCCAGTGCATCAGCACCAGCGGAGTCCTCGTCGTCGCGGCCACCGCCGCCAGGTCCGGCTCGCGCTGCAGGCCGTAGACGTCGTTGATGATCGTCGCTCCGGCGGCGACGGCACGCTCCGCCACCTCGGCCTTGTAGGTATCGATCGAGATCGGCGCCACGATGCCGTCAGCGCGCAACGCCGCAATTGCCGGCAGAACCCGCGCCAGCTCATCGGCGGCCGAGACTTCCTCGGCGCCCGGCCGAGTGCTCTCGCCGCCGATATCGATGATGTCGGCGCCCTCGGCCAGCATGTGGCGGGCCTGGACCAGCGCCGCCGGCACCGCATCGAAGCGGCCGCCGTCGGAAAAGCTGTCGGGGGTGACGTTAAGGATGCCCATCAGCCGGGCAGTGCGGCCGAGCCGTAGCGTGGCGCCAGCAGGCGCCAATGCATACTCGCGATGCACTGCCATCAGCCGGCGACGACGGAAGGCTTGCGGTCGTCCTTGGCGGCGACGGCCGACGGCACGGCAAACAGGTCGTACTCGTCGGAGTCTGTCACCAGCACCGACACCTTGTCGCCGACCTTGATGCCATCGGCCTCGTGGATGATCACGGTGCCGTCGATCTCGGGCGCGTCCCACTGGCTGCGAGCAATGGCGCGGCCGGTATCGGGTTCGACGTCATCGACCAGCACGTCGATGGTGCGGCCGACCTTCTTGCCGAGCACATGGGCCGAGATGTCCTGCGCCACTTCCATCAACCGCTCGTAGCGCTCGCGCTTGAGCTCGTCGGGGACGATGCCCTCGATGTCGTTGGCAGGTGCGCCGGTCACCGGCTCGTACTCGAAGCAGCCGATCCGATCGATCTCGGCTTCCTCCAGCCAATCGAGCAGGAACTCGAAGTCCTCCTCGGTCTCGCCGGGGAAGCCGACGATGAAGTTGGAGCGGATGGCGAGATCCGGCGCGACGGCACGCCAGGCCTTGATCCGGTCGAGCGTCTTCACCTGGTTGGCCGGGCGGCGCATCGCCTTCAACACCGACGGTGCAGCGTGCTGGAACGGAATATCGAGATAGGGCAGGATCTTGCCCTCGGCCATCAGCGGGATGACGCTGTCGACGTGCGGGTAGGGGTAGACGTAGTGGAGCCGGGTCCACACGTCCATCTTGCCCAGCTCTTCGGCGAGGGTCTGGAAGCGCGCTTCGATGTCACGGCCGCGGAACTTCGAGCTCTGGTACTTGATGTCGAGGCCATAAGCCGAGGTGTCCTGCGAGATCACCATGATCTCCTTGACGCCCGTCGCCACCAGCCGCTCTGCTTCGTACAGCACCGAGGCGATCGGGCGCGAGGCCAGGTCGCCGCGGATCTGCGGGATGATGCAGAAGGTGCAGCGGTTGTTGCAGCCTTCGGAGATCTTCATATAGGCGTAGTGCCGCGGCGTCAGCTTCAGCCCGGCCTCCGGCACCAGGTCGACGAACTTGTTCGGGACCGGCGGCACGTGGGTGTTCACCGCGTTGACCACATCCTCGTACTGGTGTGGGCCGGTGACGGCGAGCACGCTCGGATGGGTGGCGCGGATCATTTCTTCTTCGACGCCGAGGCAGCCGGTGACGATGACGCGGCCATTGGCGCCGACGGCCTCGCCGATCGCCTCGAGACTTTCCTTTTTGGCGCTGTCGAGGAAGCCGCAGGTGTTGACCAGCACCACGTCCGCGCCTTCGTAGTCGCGCGAGAAGGCATAACCCTGCGAGCGCAGCGTCGTCATGATGCGTTCGGAGTCGACGAGAGCCTTGGGGCAGCCGAGGCTGACCAGGCCGATTTTCGGAGCTTGTGTCATTGGCGCGTGCGTATGCGCCAAACGCGAGAAAAAAGCAATGATCGGTAACCTGCGATGGAAGCAGGGCAGCCCTGATCACGCCCGATCACGAGAACGTCAGGTTACCAAACCTTCAGTTGACCCGAATCCTGAGCCTGATGCTCTTGTTTCCGATGCGCCCACCTCCGAGGCGTCCAGCAGGAAGAAGACCCATGAACCTCGAAGCCCTCAACCGCTACCAGCCGCATGCCCTGGCTATCCTCCGCATCGTCACGGCACTGTGCTTCATGGCACACGGCACACAGAAAATGTTCGGCTTTCCGGCCTCGCAGATGGGTGGTGGCGGGTTCGATCTGTTCTCGCTGATGGGCCTCGCCGCAGTGCTCGAGGTGTTCGGTGGCCTCGCCATCCTGCTCGGAGTGTTCACGCGTCCGGTGGCCTTCGTCCTCGCCGGGCAGATGGCCTACGCCTTCTGGTTCGTGCACGTGCCGATGATGGGGCAGGGCAACATCATTCCGGCCGCCAATGGCGGGGACGGAGCCGTGCTGTTCTGTTTCGTGTTCCTCTATCTCGTCTTCGCCGGTCCGGGCGCCTGGAGCGTCGACGAAGTGCTGAAATCGCGGCGGACGCTGGCGACGGCATGAATTCGGCCGGCTCGCCGGCTGCGCCCCTCTCCCCTGAGGGAAGAGGGTGGTGGAGCTAGGACCGTCAGGTCCGTAGCGAAACTTGGTGAGGAGTTCAGCTTCTCAGCGAGCGCGTGTTGCGCTTCACCCCTCAACCGGCCCGCGGCGACGGCTTCGCCATCGTCCGCCGGCCGCCTTCTCCCCCCAGAGGAGAAGGGAGGAAAAGAAAAGGCCGCCCACGGGCGGCCTTTGTTGTTTCAAATGTCCGGCTTCGCACTCGGGGGTGGCGTGCGCCTGGCGCTCCGCCGCACCGCCGAGGCACTGGGCTCGGCCGCCGCCGCGCCCTCGCTGGTTTCGTCCGCGTAGGGCTCGTCGTCGGCGATATCGTGGATGGCGTCGCGCACTTCGTCGATCAGCGAGGTCGGCACGCGGCTGAGGCTGACGGTGCGGGTCACCGTCTCGTTGGCCTTGAAGAACACCAGCAGCACTTCGCAGACGATGCGCAGCACGAGCAGGAACAGTGCGCCATACACGGCGATCTCGAGGATGCCCCACAGGCCGTCGCCGAAGTTACGGCCGAAGCTGACGAACAGGTGCCCCACCGACCAGAGCAGCAGCGCCGCGAGCCCCGTCGCGTAAAGCACCGGCACCAGCCGCGGCGAGAGGATCGTCTCCAGCCGGAACAACGTCGGCCCGAGGAAGATTTTCTTGAGATCGTCCAGTGTCAAGGCCTCACCCCCATGGAATCGGTCACCCAGAAAATGCGTGTGTCAGGCGGCACTGACAAGGGCTTGCGGCCGCAGATCTGCCGTCGCCCCGAAGCGGCGCTCGAAGGCCGCCCGCAGCGCGGCATCGACTTCCGCCATCGAGACCAGCTGTCCGAGATCCTCGAAACTGGTCACGCCCTGGTCGGAGATGCCGCACGGCACGATACCATCGAAATGTGAAAGGGTCGGCGACACATTTATCGCAATGCCATGAAACGTCACCCAGCGGCTGACGCGCACGCCGATCGCCGCCACCTTGTCCTCGCGACCCGGCCCCTTGTCGGGTCGCGCTACCCAGACGCCGATCCGGCCGTCGCGCCGCTCGCCCCGGATGTTGAAGGAAGCGAGCGTATCGATGATCAGCCCCTCGAGCCCCTGCACGAGGCAACGCACGTCGCGGCCACGCTGGCGCAGGTCGAGCATGAAGTAGACCACCCGCTGCCCGGGGCCGTGATAGGTGTACTGCCCGCCACGCCCGGCGTCGTAGACCGGGAAGCGGTTGGGCGACAGCAGGTCCTCGGGCGCTGCGGAGGTCCCGGCGGTGTATAGCGGCGGATGCTCCAGGAGCCAGACCTGTTCGCCGGCCGTGCCCTCTGCCACAGCCGCGGCGCGAGCCTTCATCGCCTCCAGCGCCTCGGGGTAGGGGAGGTAGCCCTCGGAGATTCGCCACTCGACGGGGACGCCGTCAGCGCGGAACAGCTTGGTCCCGGTGTCGCAAGTTGGGGCAGTCGTTAACGCTTCGGTAAGCATGGATGTCCAATGCTCTCGTACAAGGGGCCCGCGCGATTCAGCCGGGGTGGTTGCTCGCGGTTTATGTATGAACACTCTAGACAATATTGAAGTCGATATCACCGTCGAGCTGGGCGCCGCGATCATGCCGGTGCATCACCTGTTGCGCATGGGCCGTGGCGCGGTGATCGAGCTCGATACCGGCGAGAACGACCCCTTGCGCGTCTATGCCAACAACACGCTGATCGCGCGTGGCGAAGTGAAGGTCGAGGATGGCCGACTCAGCGTCGAGCTCACCGAAAAAGTCCGTCGGCCGGCGTGAGCGTGATCAGGAAAAGTTGCAGACTTTTCCGGTTCGATCACGCGACCGACCCGGCACTTTCGCCGATCCGGCAAAAGCGGAATTAATCGCTTGCGCCAGCCAACAAGCGTTGCTACACGCTGCCTCGCTTCGCCGGTTCCGGCGGTGCTTCTACCTCGGCGTGCGGTCGTGGCGGAATTGGTAGACGCGCAGCGTTGAGGTCGCTGTGCCGCAAGGCGTGGAAGTTCGAGTCTTCTCGACCGCACCAGGTTCTCTCGAGATCCTGCAGTCCAGAACAAGCGGCTCCCCTCGGGGAGCCGTTGTTGTTTGCGGCACTCGCTGCTGAAGCGCTACTTGCCCTTCCAGGCCAGCAATCGCATGGCGTTCAGCGTCACCAGGACCGTTGCGCCGGTATCGGCGAGAATCGCCGGCCACAGGCCGGTCACGCCGATGACAGTGGTGACGAGGAATACCGCCTTCAGCCCGAGCGCCACGGTGATGTTCTGGGCGATATTGCCCATGGTGGCTTTCGACAGCCCGATCATGTTGGCGATGTCGGCGACGCGGCCATGGAGGATGGCGGCGTCGGCGGTTTCGAGCGCCACATCGGTGCCGCCACCCATGGCGATGCCGATATCGGCCGCCGCGAGGGCAGGGGCGTCGTTGATGCCGTCGCCGACCTTGGCAACCACGCGGCCCTGCTGCTGCAGCTCGCGCACGATGCGCTGCTTGTCCTCCGGCAGAAGGCCGGCGCGAACCTCGATGCCGAGGTCGGCGCCGATTGCCCTGGCGGTGCGCTCGTTGTCTCCGGTGAGCATCACGGTGCGCACGGCCTCCTCGTCCAGCCGATCGATGCCGAGGGCCGCATCGGCGCGCGGCTCGTCGCGAACGGCCAGCAGGCCCGCGACCTCTGCGCCCACCAGCAGCACTGAGACGGTCTTGCCGGCGTCGTTGAGCGCACCGATCCGATCGCGCAGGTCTGCGTCGAACGGCACGCGTTCCTCGGCCGCCTTGGGCGAAGCGAGGAACAGCTCCTCGCCGCCGACCTGGCCGGTGACGCCCTTGCCGGGGACCGCTTTGGCGCCCACCGCCGGCGGCACGAATGCCTTGTCGGCGGTGGCGCGGGCAATTACGGCGACGGCGAGCGGATGGCTCGAGCCGGTTTCGAGCGCCGCCGCCAGCGACAGCACCTGGGCCTCCGAGCGGCCAATGCCGACGATGTCGGTGACCTGCGGCTTGCCCTCGGTGAGGGTGCCGGTCTTGTCGAGCGCGACGGTGTCGACCCTGCGCAGCTGTTCGAGCACCGTGCCGCCCTTCAGCAGCAGCCCGCGACGGGCGCCCGCCGAGAGGCCGGCGGCAATCGCCGCCGGGGTCGAGATCACCAGCGCGCAGGGGCAGCCGATCAGCAGGATCGCGAGGCCCTTGTAGATCCACTCGTCCCAGGGCTGGCTGGCGAGCAACGGCGGCAGGATGGCGACCAGTGCGCCGACCACGAGCACGCCGGGCGTGTAGTATTTCGAGAACTTGTCGATGAAGCGCTCGGTCGGCGCCTTGCTCTCCTGCGCTTCCTCGACCAGCCGGACGACGCGAGCAATGGTGTTGTCCGCGGCGGCCGCCGTCACCCGCACTCGCAACACCGCATCGGCGTTGATCGTGCCGGCAAACACATCGTCGCCCACGCTCCTGGTCCTGGGCACGCTCTCGCCGGTGACGGGCGCCTCGTCGATGGCCGAACTGCCGTCGACGATGACACCATCGGCGGCAATGCGGTCACCGGGGCGCACCAGGATGATCGCGCCGACGGCAAGCTCGGCGGCGGGAACTTCGGCGGTCCCACCGTCCTGCTCGACCAAAGCCAGCTTCGGCACGAGATCCGCCAGGCCGCGGATGGAGGCACGCGCCCGGCCGGCAGCGACGCCTTCGAGCAGCTCGCCAATCAGGAACAACAGCACCACGGTGGCCGCTTCCTCCGTGGCCCCGATGAAGACGGCGCCGACCGCGGCGATGGTCATCAAGGTTTCGATCGAGAACGGCGTACCGGTCATGCCGGCAACCAGCGCCCGGCGCGCCACCGGGATCAAACCCACCACCAAGGCGAGCAGGAACGCCCAATGGCCGATCGAGGGGAACAGCTGTCCAGCCAGATAGGCCACCAGCAAGGCGCCAGCCGAGATAAAGGTCAGCAGCGCCTTGCGGGTCTTCCACCAGGGGCCATCGATGACCTCGCCATGCCCGGCGTGCTCGTGATGATCGTGGCTATGCTCCGCGTGATCGTGGTCGTGATCACGGCGATGATCGTGGTCAGCGTGATGGTGCGCCGCCGCGAGAGATACTGCAGACTTGGCGGGGGCGATCTGGTATCCCAGCGCCTTCACCTGTCGTTCGATCGCGCCCTTGGCGATCTCGCCGCTGCGGGTCACCGTCATGGTGCCGGTGGGGAGTGAAACACCGACCTCGCCGACGCCAGGCAATCGGCTGACAGCGTTCTCGATCTTGGTCACGCACGCAGCGCAATCCATGCCGCCGACACGGAATTTCAGCTTTTCTGCGGCCTCGGACATGCGGCGCTCCTTGGATTCTTCATCATGTCCGCATACATCTAGGACCTCTAGCGACTAGAGGATCAAGAGGCCAAGACGATGAATCTGCCGATCGGCGAACTCTCGAGACGGACCGGCGTCAAGGTGCCGACCATCCGCTTTTACGAGCAGATCGGTCTGCTGCCATCGCCGCCGCGCACCGAAGGCAACCAGCGCCGCTACGGCAAAGCCGAGGTGGAACGGCTCAACTTCATTCGCCACTCGCGCGAACTCGGTTTCGAGGTCGAGGATATCCGCGAACTGTTGGAGATGGCCGCCTCGCCGCAGGCCTCATGCCATCAGGCGGACAGCATCGCCCGCAACCACCTGACAGAAATCGACCGCCGCATTGCCAGCCTCACGGCGCTGCGCGGCGAACTCAACCGCATGGTCGAGGAATGCGGGCACGGCCGGATCTGCGATTGCCGGATCATCGAAGTGCTGGCCGATCACGGTGAGTGCCGCAGCGAGCACGCACACTAGCGGCGTTCGGAGGGCGGGTACTTGCCGTTGGCGTAGCCGAGGAAAATCCCGGCGATAATGCCGAGCACCACGCCGGCGAGCAGCAGCATGATGCCTGGGCCGACGGCGCCGCCGATTGCTCCGGGGGTGGCGTTTGGGCTGAAAGCGGTCAGCAGCGGCCCGAGAATGGCGCCGATGACGCCAAGTCCCATCAGCATGATGGCGCCGAACAGCAGCTTGCTGCCGACGTTGATCGAGAACGGATCCTGTTGCTCTGCCATCGCTGCGCCCCCCTCAAGCGCTCACGCCAAGAAATGGCGTGAGCCTCAGCTTAGCGCGGTGAGGCCGTGCTGCAAGCAATACTGAGGTTTGCAGTAATTGGGCTTGCCAGCCGATTACGGTGTTGCCGGATTTACAGAAGCTGACCGCGAGGCCGGCCTTGCCCATCCAGGTATGCGTATCGCCATCGCGCTGCAGCGCATGCCCGGCGCGGCGGAACTCGGCGACGATCATGCCGACCTGGTCATGCCACTCGCTTGCGCTCGTCGCCGCAAGGCGGGAGCGGATCGCCTCCTGTTGCTCCTCGAGCCGGCTCGCGCGCTGGGCGGCATCGAGGGCGAGCAGCCCAGCGCGGCTCAGCGGATGGACGTCATTGGTCTGCGGACGGATGAACAGGTCGAGCGCCGCCATCACACCACCTCCGCCAGATGAAAGTTGCGAGCCACAGTGAAATCGCGGAGCCCGAAGGCCGGCAGTTTGCCCGGAACGATGGCATCGGCAACGGCGGCACGGTCATCGACGTCGGTGGCATCGACAACCACACGCAGGAAGGGTTCGGCCATGCCGAGCCGCACCTTCTCCTGGAGTTCGAACAGCAGCACCCGCACATTGCCGCGGCTTTCGCAGGCGATGCACTCGGTGCCCGGCTCATGGGCATGCAGCGGCGGGTCGAGATGCAGCAGAGCCGTATCCCGGCCGCCGAAGCGGCCGAGCGCCGCCTTGTCGGTGACCACGGTCACCGGCACCGAGGTGGCGCGGCGGGCGAATGGGGCAGGGGAGGTCATCCGGCAAAGGCCCCCTCACCCGGCCTACGGCCGACCTCTCCCCCAAAGGGAGAGGTGACCATGTGGCACGATTTCGCCCACGCCTCACCTCTCCCTTGGGGGAGAGGTCGACGCGCAGCGTCGGGTGAGGGGGCCTTGCTCGCGGCAGGACTGTGCGTCATGCCCCCTCCTTGTCCGCGCTCGGCGTGTAGTTGAGGATGGGCCCGAGCCAGCGCTCGACTTCGCGGATCGCCATGCCCTTGCGGCGCGCATAGTCCTCGACCTGGTCCCGCTCCACCTTGGCGACGCCGAAATAGAAGCTTTCGGGGTGGCTGAGATAGATGCCGGAGACCGACGAGCCCGGCCACATGGCGTAGCTCTCGGTGAGCTCCACCCCGATGCGCTGCTTGGCGTTGAGCAGGTGGAACAGCGTGGTTTTTTCGGTGTGGTCGGGCTGGGCCGGATAGCCGGGCGCCGGACGGATGCCCTGATAGGGTTCGCCCACCAGCTCGTTGGGTGCGAAGGTTTCGGCGGCGCCATAGCCCCAAAACTCCTTGCGCACCCGCTCGTGCATCAATTCGGCGAAGGCCTCGGCGAAACGGTCGGCCAACGCCTTGATGAGGATCGAGGAGTAGTCGTCATTGCGCCGCTCGAAGCGGTCGGCAATGAGGTTCTCTTCGAGCCCGGCCGTGACCACGAAGCCGCCGAGATAATCCGGGATGCCTTCGGGCGCGACGAAATCGGCCAGCGCCATGTGCGGCTTGCCGCCGGTCTTGCTGAGCTGCTGGCGCAGGGTGAAGAAGGTCGCCAGCTGGTCCTTGCGGTCCGCGTCGGTGTAGAGCCGGATATCGTCGCCGACCTGATTGGCATGCCAGAAGCCGATCACCGCCTTGGGGCGGAACCAGTTCTTCTGGATCACGTCCTTCAACATCTTCTGGGCATCGTCCCAGAGCTGGCGCGCCGCCGGCCCCTGGTCGGGATCGTCGAGCAGCGCCGGGAAGCGGCCCTTCAGTTCCCAGGCCTGGAAGAACGGCGTCCAGTCGATGTAGCGGGCGATCTCGGCGAGGTCGTAGTTCTCGAACACGCGCGTGCCGAGGAAGCTCGGCCTGGGCGGCACGTAGCCCTCCCATTTGGGCTGGAAGCGGTTGGCGCGGGCAGTGGCGAGCGAGGTGCGCTGCTTTTCCGCTTCGCTCTGGCGGTGCTTCTCGGCCAGCCGCTCGTACTCGGCCCTGACGTCCGCGACATAGGCCGGGCGCTGCTCGTCGCTGAGCAACGACGAGACCACGCCAACGGCGCGACTGGCGTCATGCACGTGCACCGTCGGGCCGCCATGATATTGCGGGTGGATCTTCACCGCCGTGTGGACGCGAGAGGTGGTCGCCCCGCCGATCAGCAGCGGCACGTGGAAGCCCTCGCGCTCCATCTCGGAGGCGACGTGCACCATCTCGTCGAGCGACGGGGTGATGAGGCCCGAGAGCCCGATGACGTCGACCTTCTCGGCCTTCGCCACTTCGAGGATCTTGGCGGTCGGCACCATCACGCCGAGGTCGATGATCTCGTAGTTGTTGCAGCTGAGGACCACGCCGACGATGTTCTTGCCGATGTCGTGCACATCGCCCTTCACCGTCGCCATCAGCACCTTGCCGGCGCTCTTGCGGCCAACCGCCTCGCCATTGGCTTCCTTCTCCGCCTCCATGTAGGGGAGGAGATGGGCCACGGCCTGCTTCATCACACGGGCGGATTTCACCACCTGCGGCAGGAACATTTTTCCCGAACCGAACAGGTCTCCCACCACGCTCATCCCGGCCATCAGCGGACCTTCGATGACGTGCAGCGGGCGCTCGGAGGCCAGCCGGGCTTCCTCAGTATCCTCGTCGATGAACTCGGTGATGCCGTTGACCAGCGCGTGCGAAATGCGCTCGGCTACGGGCTTGGTCCGCCAGGTCAGGTCCTTGGCCTTCTGCTCGCCGCCGGCCTGCCCCTTGAAGCGTTCGGCAATCTCCAGCAGCCGCTCGGTCGCATCGGCCCGGCGGTTGAAGATCACGTCCTCGCAGGCCTCACGCAGCGTCGGCTCCAGCGTATCGTAGACCGCCAGCTGGCCGGCATTGACGATGCCCATGTCCATCCCCGCCTGAATGGCGTGATAGAGGAACACCGAGTGCATCGCCTCGCGCACCGGCTCGTTGCCGCGGAACGAGAAGCTGAGGTTGCTCACGCCGCCGGAAATGTGTGCATGGGGAAGGGTTTGCCGGATAGTCCTCGTCGCTTCGATGAAGGCGATGCCATAGCCGACATGCTCTTCGATGCCAGTGGCGATGGCGAAGATGTTGGGATCGAAGACGATGTCCTCGGGCGGGAAGCCGACTTCCTCGGTCAGCAGCTTGTAGGCCTTCGAACAGATCTCGACCTTGCGCTCATAGCTGTCGGCTTGGCCCTGCTCGTCGAACGCCATCACCACCACGGCAGCGCCATAGGCGCGCACCAGCCGGGCGGTCTCGAGGAACTTGTCGACGCCTTCCTTCATCGAGATCGAGTTGACCAGCGCCTTGCCCTGCACGCATTTGAGCCCGGCTTCGATCACCTCGAACTTCGAAGAGTCGATCATCAGCGGCACGCGGGCGATATCGGGCTCGGCGGCAAGCAGGTTCAGGAACTCGACCATCACTTTCTGGCTGTCGAGCAGGCCCTCGTCGACGTTGATGTCGATCACCTGCGCGCCGTTCTGCACCTGGTCGCGGGCCACGTCGAGCGCTGCGGTATAGTCGCCGGCGGTGATGAGCTTGCGGAACCGGGCGGAGCCGGTGACATTGGTGCGCTCGCCGATGTTGACGAACGGGATATCCTCGGTGAGCGTGAACGGCTCGAGGCCGCTGAGCCTCAGGAAGGTCGGCACCTCGGGGATCTTGCGCGGCTTGTACTTTCCGACCGCTTCCTTGATCGCCCGGATGTGGTCGGGCGTCGAGCCGCAGCAGCCCCCGACGATGTTGAGGAAGCCATCACGGGCAAAGCCCTCGAGCTGCCGCGCCATGAATTCGGGCGTCTCGTCGTAGCCGCCGAACTCGTTGGGGAGCCCTGCGTTCGGATAGGCGCAGATCAGCGTGTCGGCGACATCGCTGAGCTCGTTGATGTGGGCGCGCATGGCGTTGGCGCCGAGCGCGCAGTTGAGCCCGATGGTGAAGGGCTTGGCGTGGCGCACCGAATACCAGAACGCCGTCGGCGTCTGGCCGCTGAGGGTGCGCCCCGAGAGGTCGGTGATGGTGCCGGAGATCATCACCGGCAGTTCGTAGCCGCGCTCCTCGAAGATGCGCTGGGCGGCGAAGATGCCGGCCTTGGTGTTGAGCGTGTCGGTGATGGTCTCGAACAGCAGGAGATCCGCGCCGCCGTCGATCAGCCCGTTGATCTGCTCGCCATAGCCCTTGACGATCTCGTCGAAGGTAATTGCCCGGTGTCCCGGCGAGTTCACGTCGGTGGACATCGAGGCAGTCTTGTTCAAAGGGCCGAGGGCACCGGCCACGAAGCGCCGCTTGCCGTCGATGTCGAACGCCTGCTGCGCCGCTTCGCGCGCCAGCCGGGCGCCGGCGACATTCAGCTCGTAGGCCAGCGCCTGCATGCCGTAATCGGCCATGACGATGTCGGTGGAGGAGAACGTATTGGTCTCCACCATGTCGGCGCCCGCCAGGTAGTATTGCAGGTGGATGGCGCGGATCGCATCGGGCTGCGTCAGGTTGAGCAGGTCGTTATTGCCCCGCACATCCTTGTGCCAGTCCTTGAAGCGCTCGCCGCGATAGGCGGCTTCATCGAGCTTCAGCTGCTGAATCATGGTGCCCATGGCGCCATCGAGGATCAGGATGCGTTCGGCGGCCGCCTGGGTAAGCGCTGCCCGCACCTCCTCGCCGTTCGGCAAGGAATTTCTATCGATCTCAATGTGTTGAGCCTCAGTCATCGCTCGACTTTCCAACGTCCATCACGCCAAAATGCGTTCACCGTCGGCAACGGTCGCACGACGGGATATAAAGATATCTTTATATGATTGCCGACCGCGCGGCAAGCAAGCCCGTTTCCGTTCTCCTGCTGCGGGGACGAAAACCTTGCTCAGATCAGGACGTTCCGTCTCATGACCACCCCGATCCTCCTCGTTCCCGGCCTCAACTGCACCGCCGAAATCTATGCCCACCAGGTGCCGGCACTGTGGCAAGTCGGGCCGGTAACGATTGCCAATCATACGCGCGGCAGCTCGATGGGCGAGATCGCCGCCTCGATCCTCGAGGACGCCCCGCCGCAGTTTGCCCTCGTCGGCTTCTCGATGGGCGGATACCTCGCGTTCGAAATCCTGCGACAGGCGAGGGAACGCGTGCTGCGGCTGGCGCTGCTCGACACCTCGGCGCGACCCGATACCCCTGAAGCGACGGACAAGCGCCGCGCCGCCATCGCGCTGACCGAACAGGGCAAGTTCAATCTGGCGGTGGCCCAGTCGTTCCCGAATGCAGTCCACCCCGATCACGTCGGCGACGCGGGGCTCAAGGCGCTGCATGTCCGGATGGCGACGGCAAATGGCGGCGAAACCTACATCCGCCAGCAGACCGCCATCATCGGGCGGCCCGACTCCCGGCCTGACCTCACCGCCATCGAGGTGCCGACGCTGGTCGTGGTGGGCGACAAGGATGCGATCACCGTACCGGAAGCGGCCCGCGAGATGGCGGCCGGCATTGCCGACGCCAGGCTGGTGGTGGTGCCGAGGGCAGGGCACATGGCGCTGGTCGAGCAACATGCGATCGTGACGGCGGCTTTGGTCGAGTGGCTCAGCAGCTAGTCGGCGCAATTTCCCTCGCATTTGAAGCAAATTAACCGGGCCGCAACCACGTTGCGCTTCCTTGAGATCATCGCCGCACCGCTTTGAGTATGATGCGGAAATCTCTGTTTGGGTTGATCTGGTTTTGGCAGTGTTTTCTCGCGACCTCCGCGCGGCCGCCCGGCTGCTTGTCCTTGCCGCGCTCGTGGCGCCCGTCCTGGCTGCGTGCGGCAGCGGGGGAGGGGTGCCCAACATCAAGCGCTCCGCCTTCACCTCCAAGGAGTTCGGCGTCGCCGTCAGCCCGCGCGTCACCAATGCCAAGAACCCGCCCAAGGGTGGCGGCCGCTACATGGTCGGCAAGCCCTACACGGTGCGCGGCGAAGTCTATGAGCCGATCGAGAACCCGATCGGCTACGTCGCCTCCGGCAGCGCCTCCTGGTACGGCAACGACTTCCATGGCCGGCGCACCGCCAATGGCGAGATCTTCTCGGCCAACGCCATTTCCTGCGCCAGCCCGGTGCTGCCGCTGCCCAGCTATGTCCGCGTCACCAATCTCGACAATGGTCGCTCGATCGTCTGCCGGGTCAACGACCGCGGGCCATATCTGCATGGGCGGGTGATGGACATGAGCTATCGCACCGCCGAAATCCTCGGCTACGCCAACCACGGCGTCGGCAACATCCAGGTGCAATATATCGGTCCGGCGCCGCTCAACGGCGACGACACCCGCATGCTGCTCGCCAGCCTCGACAAGCCGACCCGGATGGAGCAGGGCACCACCCGCATTGCCATGAACGAGGAACGTCCGAACCTCATCGGCGGCATCATCGACATGTTCGGCTATGTCGACAGCAGCGCCGCGGACCAGGCGATCACCAGCGCCCATGCGGCCGCCAACGCCATGGCCACCCGTTCCGGTTCGCTTGAAACCTGGGTTGCGACGGTCGACGAAGACAAGCGCGCCATCAAGCTCGAGCTCGGTGTCTTCGCCGATGCCGCGAAGGCCGATGAGATCGCCCTGCAGTTCGCCATGCTCGGCGCCGTCGACGAGGACGCGGTGCGCATTCCCGGCGCGGACGCCACACGGTTGACACTCACCCATCTTAAGCCCGGAGTGGCGCGGGACGATGTGATGTCGCTCGCCAGGCAGCTTGGACTCAAGGACCTGGTGCTCTATTAATTCGAGGGCGGTCGAGCATTGACCGCGATCGGGGTTGAGATTGCGGAATTTTGGCCTGAACCTGCTGCTCGCTCTGTTCACCGTCTTGTCGGCGGTATCCGCGCATGCGCAGGAGTTCGACACCAAGGCGCCCTATGCCGTGCTGATGGACTACGAGTCCGGCACGATCCTCTTCAACAAGGCAGGTGACGAACAGCTCGAGCCGGCCAGCATGGCCAAGCTGATGACGCTGGCGGTGGTGTTCGACCAGTTGCAGACCAAGAAGCTCCAGCCCACCGACGAGTTCTTCATTTCCGAGCACGCCTGGCGCGACGGTGGAGCCTCGTCCGGCGGCTCGACCATGTTCGCCGTGCTCAACTCGAAGATTCCGGTGATCGACCTGGTCCGCTCGGTGATCATCCAGTCGGGCAATGACGCGGCCATTGCTCTGGCAGAAGGCATTGCCGGCAGCGAGCTCAGCTTCGCGCAGATGATGAACCAGTTGGGCAAAGAGATCGGCCTCACCGGTTCGAACTTCGTCAATGCCACTGGGCTGCCCGATCCGGCGCAATTCTCGACGGCGCGCGACCTCGCGACTATCGCCCGCTTCATCATCGCGCAGTTCCCCGAGTACTATCCAATCTTCTCCGAGCGCGAGTTCACCTGGAACAAGATCCGCCAGATGAACCGCAATTCGCTGCTCGAGATCGGCATCGGCGTCGATGGGCTGAAGACAGGCCACACCGAGGCCGCCGGCTATGGCGAGGTGGTCTCGACTGCCGCCACCGGCCGTCGCCTGATCGCCGTGCTGCATGGGCTCAAGTCGATGACCGAGCGCACCGAAGAGGCGCGCAAGCTGGTGACCTGGGGCACCCGCGGCTTCGAGCTGATCCCGGTGTTCCCGGAAGGCGCGGCCGTTTCGCATGCCGACGTCTATGGCGGCAGCGCCGGACAGGTCTCGTTGGTGGGCAAGGGCAGCATTGACCTGTTCCTGCCCAAGGGGGCGCAGAACTGCCCGCAGGCCACTGTTACCTACAAGGCGCCGATCCGCCCGCCGGTGCAGAAGGGCGACCAGTTGGCCCAGCTCAACGTCATGTGCAACGGCTCGGTGGTGCAGGTTACCCCGCTCTACGCCGGCGAGGACGTCGCCGATGGCGATATCGTCCGCAAGGCGACCGATGCGCTCAAGGAACTGACGCTCGGCTGGCTCTGAGCATCGCCGCACCGCAATTGCCCGCAGTATCCCCGCGAAACGCGCCGAGCCGCGCGCTGTGGGCAGATGGATCGGCTGCTTTCGCTGGGCAGCCATCGCGGGTAATACGAGAGTCACAACGCGGGGGAATTCTGACAGATGCTCGATGTGCCGGCCAAGCCCGCCGCCCGTTTCATCACTTTCGAAGGCGGCGAAGGCGTCGGCAAGTCGACCCAGGTCAAGCGCCTGCTGGTGCGGCTCAACCGCATGGACATCGAAGCCGTGCGCACCCGCGAGCCCGGCGGCACACCCAAGGCCGAGGCCGTGCGTGCGTTCATCCTGCAGGGCCGTTCCGAGAGCTGGGGCGCCGGGGCCGAGGCGGTGCTGTTCGCGGCGGCGCGTTACGACCATGTCAGCAGCCTCATCGCCCCCAGCCTCAACAGCGGCAAATGGGTGATCTCCGACCGCTTCCACGATTCGACCCGGGCCTATCAGGGGCTGACCGGCGGCGTCGACGACAAGCTCATCCGCGGTCTCGAGACGCTGGCGCTCGACGGGCATCAGCCCGACATCACCTTCATCCTCGACATGGATCCGGCCGTGGCCTTCGCGCGGGTGAACAATCGCGAGATCGAGAAGGCGTTGGCCGAAACCGGCGATCGCTTCGAGAAGGAAGATCTCGAATGGCATCAGCGGCTGCGGCAGGCCTTCCTCGCCATCGGCAAGGCCAACCCGGAGCGCTGCGTGGTGCTACCCGCCGGCCAATCGGAAGATGCCCTGGAGCAGGAGATCTGGGATACGCTGCTGCGGCGCTTCCCCGAGCTCGAGGCAAAGGCCGACTGAATTGGACTATCCCGAACGCGAACCCGACCAGCTCGAGGGCGTGCCGCTGCCCGAGTTCCAGACCGGCGTTGCCGGCCATCAAGCGGCGCGCGCCACGCTGCTCGATCGGCTGGCCGTCGGACGGCTGCCGGGCGGCATCCTGATCCACGGGCCGCGGGGGATCGGCAAGGCGACACTGGCCTTCGACCTGGCGCGTCGCATCTTCGAGACGACCGGTGACGAGTCGCCCGGGCATATCGCTGCGCAGGTGGCGGCCGGCGCCTATCCGAACCTGTTCGTGATGCGCAAAGCCCCACGCGACACCGGCAAGGGCTATTACACCGCGATCCGCGTGGAAGAGGTGCGCCGCTTCATCGAGGAGATGCGGATGACGCGTGGGCGCGCCGGGCATCGCATCGCCATTGTCGACCCGATCGACGATTGCAACGCCTCCTCCGCCAATGCGCTGCTGAAAATTCTCGAGGAGCCGCCGGCCGACACGACCTTCCTGCTGGTTTCGCACCGCCCGGGTTCGCTGCTGCCTACCATCAAGTCGCGTTGCTTCCAGGTGGCGCTGCGGCCGATCGCCGACAGCGACGTTCGCACGGTGCTGGATCAGGTCGGCGGCCAGCCGCTCGCCATCGATCGCGCCGTGTCGCTCGCGGCTGGCCGGCCGCGGCGCGGTTTCGAGGCGATGCTCCTGGGGGAGGGGGGCGCCCTGCAACTGCTGCAGGCCTGGCTCGCCGACCCGGTCGGCGCGCCGTCCGCGTCACGGATCGCGCTGGCCGACGCCCTGGGCGCCGATCGTGACTCGGCCGAACTGCGCTTTGCCCGCGACATTCTCAACGATTGGCTGGCCGACGCCGCCAAGGCCGCCGCCAGCGCTGGCGACCGGGTTCGCCTTGCCTCGGCCAACGAGCTATGGGACAAGGCGCGGCTTTCACTCGCCGATGCCGACGAATACAACCTCGACATGCGGCAGACCCTGGTCGCGCTGTTCGATGCGATCCGGAAACACCAGCTTCTGAGCGTCCAGCCGACACCATGACCGACACGTTCTACGTCACCACCGCCATCGCCTATCCCAACGGCGCACCGCATATCGGGCACGCCTACGAGATGATCGCGACCGACGCCATCGCCCGCTGGGCCCGGCTCCAGGGCAAGGACACCTATTTCCTGACCGGCACCGACGAGCATGGCATCAAGATGGTGCAGACGGCGGCCGCCGAAGGGATCACGGCGCGCGAGCTGGCCGACCGCAACGCCGCCCGGTTCAAGGAGCTGGCGGCACGGCTCGACGTCTCCAACGACGATTTCATCCGCACCACCGAGCCGCGCCACTACGAGTCGAGCCAGGAGATCTGGCGCCGGATGGCGGCCAGCAACAATGGCGACATCTACCAGTCGACCTACAAGGGCTGGTACTCGGTCCGTGACGAGGCCTATTTCGACGAGGACGAGCTCACGGACGGCGAAGGCGGCAAGAAGTTCGCTCCGACCGGTGCCGAGGTGAAATGGGTCGAGGAAGACAGCTTCTTCTTCCGCCTCTCGGCCTATCAGGACCGGCTGCTGAAACTTTACGAGGAGCGTCCCGACTTCATCGCTCCGGAAGAGCGGCGCAACGAGATCGTCTCATTCGTCAAAGCCGGACTGCGCGACGTTTCGATCAGCCGGACCACCTTCGACTGGGGCATTCCGGTGCCGGGCGCGGCCGGACACGTGATGTATGTCTGGGTCGACGCGCTCACCAACTACATCACCGGCGTCGGCTTTCCCGATGCCGCCTCCGAGCAGTTCAAGAAGTTCTGGCCGGCGAACCTGCATGTCATCGGCAAGGACATCATCCGCTTCCATACCGTCTACTGGCCGGCGTTCCTGATGAGCGCCGGTATCGAGGTGCCGCACCGCGTCTTCGCGCATGGCTTTCTGACCTCGGAAGGCAAGAAGATGTCGAAGTCGGTCGGCAACATTGTCGACCCGCACGAGCAGCTCGACCTCTACGGCACCGACCCGGTGCGTTGGTATTGCCTGCGCGAGGTCAGCTTCGGCCAGGACGGCGACTGGGGCAAAGAGAAGTTCATCAACCGCAACAATGCCGACCTCGCCAACAATTTCGGCAACCTGGCGCAGCGCTCGCTGTCGATGATCCAGAAGAATTTCGGCGGGGCGCTGCCCGAGGCGCAGCCGACCGAGGCCGAGCGTGCCATCGTCGCCACGGCCATCGAGGCGATCGGCAAGATGGATCTCGCCATGAAGACGCAGCAGATCCATGAGGCGGCCAGTGAACTGACCACGCTGCTCAATGCCGCCAACCTCTACTTCGCCGACCAGGCGCCATGGGGGCTGAAGGCCGACCTCCAGCGCATGGGCACGATCCTTGCGACCACGGCCGATATCGTCCGTCGCGCCGCCATCGCGGCGCAGGCGTTCGTTCCGAGCTCGGCGGCGAAGTTCCTCGATGCCCTCGCGGTCCCGGAAGACCAGCGGCTGCTGAGCCATGCGCTGAGCGCTTCGGGGGTTCCCGTCGGCACGGTCTTGCCGACGCCCGAACCGGTGTTCAAGAAGTTCGAGCACGCAAAGACGGCATAGGCCAATGCTGATCGACTCGCACTGTCACCTCGATTTCCCCGAGCTCGCCGCCGATCGGGTCGGCGTGCTGACGCGTGCCAGGGCGGCAGGGATCGAGGGCATGGTGACCATCTCGACGCGAGTGAAGCGCTTCGACGAGATCAAGGCCATCGCCGAGCAGAACGCCGAGGTCTGGTGTTCGGTCGGCACGCATCCGCACCACGCAGACGAAGAGCTCGACATCTTCGCCGAGGATCTGGTGCGGCTCAGCGCGCACCCTAAATGCGTCGCTATCGGCGAAGCCGGGCTCGACTATTTCTACGACAATGCACCCAAAGAGGCGCAGGAAACCGGGTTGCGTCGACACATCGCCGCATCGCGCCTCACCGGCCTGCCGCTGGTCATCCACTCCCGCTCGGCAGACGTCCATATGGCGGCGGTATTGACCGAAGAAATGGGGCAGGGGGCCTTCCCCTTCGTGCTGCACTGCTTCACCGGTGGAGCCGATCTGGCGCGCACGGCGCTCGAGCTTGGCGGCTACATCTCGTTTTCGGGCATCATCACCTTCAAGAACGCCGAGGAAATCCGCGAGGTCGCAAAGTTCGTTCCGGCGGACCGTTATCTGGTTGAAACGGACGCCCCGTATCTGGCTCCGGTACCGCATCGCGGCGGCACGAACGAACCGAGCTATGTGGCCCATACTGCCGCCAAGGTGGCCGAGATGCGCGGTATCAGCCTCGAACAGCTCGGCACTGAGACGACCGACAATTTTTTCCGTTTATTCTCAAAGGCTAAGGCGTAATGCCTGAAGCACAACGTATCGTAGCGACGATCATGGGCTGCGGCTCTTCGGGTGGCGTGCCGCGCATCGGCGGCCACTGGGGCGTGTGCGATCCCGACAACCCCAGGAATCGGCGCAGCCGCTGCTCGCTGCTGATCGAAGGTTTTTCGGCCGGCTCGGACGAGCCGACCCGCATCATCGTCGACACCGGTTGCGACCTGCGCGAGCAACTGCTGCGCGCCGAGGTCGATCGCGTCGAGGCGGTGCTCTATACGCACGAGCATGCCGACCACACGCATGGCATCGATGATCTCCGGGTGCTGGCGCTCAACAACCGCAAGCGGGTCGACGTGTACTTCAGCGCCGAAGCCGCCAACCGGATCGTGCCGAGCTTTGCCTATTGCTTCACGGCGCCGCCGGGCTCGGGCTATCCGCCGATCCTCAACCAGCACCTGATCGAAGCCGGCACGCCGCTGACGGTGGACGGGCCGGGCGGCTCGATCACCGTACTGCCGTTCCGCCAGGATCACGGCGACATCTACTCGCTCGGATTTCGGGTGCGCGGCTTTGCCTATTCGTGCGACCTCAGCGGCATTCCGGACGCCTCACGCGAAGCGGTCAGCGGGCTCGACACCTGGGTGCTCGATGCACTGCGGCCGGCACCGCATCCGAGCCACCTGAGCCTCTCCGAGGCGCTCGAACTGGTCGAAGATCTGAAGCCGCGCCATGCGGTGCTGACCAACCTCCATATCGACCTCGACTATCTCCAGACCGACGCGATGACGCCGGAGCACGTCCGGCCGGCATTCGATGGGCTGCAGATCGACATCACCGCTGGCGAGATCATCAGCCCGCGCTAGCCACCCATTGATCGCCGCAGACCACGACTGGAGCCATGCCGCCCATGATTGAAGTCATCGATACCGGCATTGCGCCATCAAGTGGACCGATCAACGACTGCGTCCGCGCCGGCAACCATGTCTGGCTGGTGGTGCTGGCCGAGGATCCCGAGACCGGCAAGATCGCCGAGGGCGACATCGAGGTGCAGACGCGCCAGGCGCTGTCGAACCTCAAGCAGGCGATCAACGCCGCCGGCGGCGAGCTTACCAACATCGTCCAGGTGCAGATCTTCCTCGTCGACAGCGCCGACGCGCCGGGCATGAACCGTGTGTATGCCGAGTTCTTCAACACCAAGCCGTACCCGATCCGTGCCACAGTGGTGGTCAAGGAACTGCTGGCCAAGGGGCTGAGGATCGAGATCACCGCAACGGCGGTGCTGGGATAGAGCCGCAAACGGCCGCCAGCCCACCGTTGGGTCAACGTGATAGTTCCATAATATATCTTATGCGAATGGAGGATGAACCACTATGCCGACCGAAGCCGACCTCACCCAGCAGCTTATCGAGGCCCAGCGTGCCGGCCGGCATGATGTCGATGCCGTCCCCTATGCGGCGCTCGATCGTGCCGCGGCGCTCCGCATCCAGTCAGCTACCATGAGCGCCCTCAACGAGACGCCGGCGCTGCTCAAGACCCTCGTGACGCCGGACGGGCTTGGCGCCTGTGCGCCGATCTATCGCTCGCGCGTCGGCACCAGCGGCGCGTTCCAGCTGTCGTCGCCGACGATCACCGGGCTCGAGGTCGAAGTCGGCCTGGTGCTGGCCAGCGATCTCAGCGCCGAAACGGCCAATCGCGACGAGATCGATATCATCGAGGCGATCAGCCATTACTTCGTCGGCATCGAGGTCTGCGGCACGCGCTATGCCGATCGATCGCTGGCTGGCGTCAATGGCGGGCTCGCGGACAACGCGTCGGCCTATGGATACGTCATCGATCCCACACATCGCGATGCCGGCGCCGATATCGAGAACTACGATGTGCACCTCGAGTTCGCCGGCAAGGAAATCTGGTCTGCACCGGGCAAGCACTCGTTCGGCACCGTGCTCAACTCGTTCATCGCCTATGCCAAGAACCAGAACCCGGCATTCCCGCTCAAGGCCGGCACCGTGGTCACCACCGGCTCGCTCTGCGGCCTCGTGCCGATCTCCGGTACCGGCCACGTGATCGGCCGCCTCGGCAATCACGCCGTCAGCTTCGACATCACCTGAGGCCAGCCATGCAGCCCTCCCGCGACATTTCCCGCCTGATCGAGATCATGGCCGCCCTCCGCAATCCGGATGGTGGCTGTCCGTGGGATCTGGAGCAGGATTTTGCCAGCATCCGGCACTACACCATCGAAGAAGCCTACGAGGTTGCCGACGCCATCGAGCGCGAGGATTATGCTGACCTGCGCGAGGAACTGGGCGACCTGTTGCTGCAGCCGGTCTATCACGCCCAGATGGCCTCGGAGAAAGGCTTGTTCGACATTGGTGATGTCGTTTTCGCTATTACCGAGAAGCTGATACGCCGTCATCCTCATGTTTTTGGCGAGGAAGCAGCGCGCAATGCCGGCGGCGCCAAAGCCAAGTGGGACGAGGTAAAGGCCGACGAGCGGGCAAAGAAGGCCGAACGCAAGCAGGTCGCCTCCTCCATCCTCGACGACGTGCCGCACGCCCTGCCCGCCCTGGCGCGGGCTGAAAAGCTCAGCCGCCGCGCCGCCTCGGTGCAGTTCGACTGGCCAGACTGGCGACAGACGCTGGCCAAGGTGCGCGAGGAACTCGACGAGGTCGCCGCGGCCGCCGAAGCAGGCAAGACCGCCGAGATCCAGGAGGAGTTGGGCGACCTGCTGTTCGCAGCCGCCAACCTGGCGCGCAAGCTGGGCGTCGAGGGCGAATCCGCGCTCCGCGACGCCAACGTCAAGTTCGACCGCCGTTTCCGCTATGTCGAAAGCCGGGCCACGCAGGATGGCGTTCCGCTGGCCGAGGCCGGGCTCGAACGGCTGGATGGGTATTGGAACGAGATCCGGACGAAGGAACGCGGGTAACCCTTCGTTGGCTGCGGGCGGTCGTCTCCTCTCCCCTGAGGGGAGAGGGTAGTGAAGCTAGGGCCGATGGGTCCGTGGCGGAACTTGGGTGAGGGGTTCAGCTTCTCAGTGAGCGCTTATGGAGAACGCCTCACCCCTCAACCGGCCTTCGGCCACCTTCTCCCCTGAGGGGAGAAGGGACGGAGTTCCTGCGTACCTCGGGATAACAACGCGCTATCCCACCGTTCCGTGGAAACGGTGAGACTCAGGCGGCGTCCGAGCCTTCGATGCGGCCGGCGAAGCGTTCGGTGAAGGCGTTCTTGTGCCGGGCCTCGACCCGCACTTCGTAGACCTGCCCGTTCTCGTCCGGCTCCTCCTTGCCGATGATCTCGGCATGGCCGTAGAGCCAGCCGACATCGGCACCGGCGGTGTGCGGGACCAGCACCCGGTAGGTGCGCCCCTGCCCGGCCAGCACCTTCTCGATGGTGTCGAGCAGTTTGTCCAGGCCCTCGCCGGTCTGTGCGGAGACCGGCACCGACGCCGCCACCTTGCCGAGCGGCGAGAGCGTCGCCAGCGCCGGATAGCTGCCGTCGGCGGCGCGCTCCAGCAGGTCGACCTTGTTCCACACCTCGATGATCGGCGTGGTTTCGGCCGACATGCCGAGCTCTTCGAGCACCTTCAGCACATCCTGCGCCTGCGCCGCGTGGTCGGGGTTGGCGACGTCGCGGACATGCAGGATCACATGGGCTTCCAGCACCTCCTCGAGCGTGGCGCGGAAGGCGGCGATCAGGTCGGTGGGCAGGTCGGAGACGAACCCCACCGTATCCGACAGCATCACCTCGCGGCCATGCGGCAGCGCGATCTTGCGCACCGTCGTATCGAGGGTCGCGAACAGCAGGTCCTTTGCGAACACCCCTGCCCCGGTCAAGGCATTGAAGATGCTCGACTTGCCGGCATTGGTGTAGCCGACCAGCGCCACCACCTGGAACGGCACGGCATCGCGCCTGCCCTTCTGCTGGCCACGCGTCTGGCGCACCTTTTCGATGCGCTCCTCGAGCATCTTGATGCGGTCCTGCAGCTGGCGGCGATCACTTTCCAGCTGGGTTTCGCCAGGGCCACCCATGAAGCCGAAGCCGCCGGAGCCACGCTGCCGCTCGAGGTGGGTCCAGCTACGGACCAGCCGGCTCTTCTGATAGTTGAGATGCGCCAGCTCGACCTGCAGCACACCTTCGCGGGTGGCGGCGCGCTCGCCGAAAATTTCGAGGATCAGCCCCGTGCGATCCAGCACCTTGGTGCCGGTCTCCTTCTCGAGGTTGCGCTGCTGGATCGGGTGCAAGGCGGTGTCGACGAGCAGCAGCTCGATCTCTTCCTCCTTGACCCGCTTGGCGATCTCTTCCACATGCCCGCCGCCGATGAAGGTCGCGGGCTTGATCTCGCGCACCTTGGCGATCTCGGAAAAGACGATCTCGACCCGGATGGCGTTGGCCAGCCCCTCGAACTCGGCCTTGCGGGCTTCAATGCTGTGGGTGGTGGCGCGACCCCGCACATCGGGGATGACGAGGCCAACGCGGGTCGGAGCAGCACGCTGATCTATGAATGCCTGAGGGCCGCCCTTGCGGGCGGCCTCGTCGTCGAACTCATCGCTCAAAGTCGGTCTCAGTCCTCGCCGGTATGCTCAGGATCGAACAGCTGGATCGGAGCGCCCGGCATGATGGTCGAGATGGCATGCTTGTAGACGAGCTGCGATTGCGCATCGCGTCTCAACAGCAGGCAGAAATTGTCGAACCACGTGATCACGCCCTGCAGTTTGACGCCGTTCACGAGAAAGATCGTGACGGGTACCTTCTGCTTGCGGACATGATTGAGGAACGCGTCCTGGAGGTTCTGGGTCTTTTCGCTGGGCATTCCTTGGCCTCTTCTCGCGGGATGTTACGCGGGACGCAAGCCACCGGCCACGTCCTGTTGGTGGGAACAACGGCCGCCACCGCCCCTGCTCCCTGTTATGGTTACTCTCCCATCGCCTTTGAAGTATGGCACAGAAGAATCTTAGTGCCTACCCGTAGGCGCGCATGGCACCCGCGCGTCGGCTAGAGCCCTAGCGACTTGATTTTGCGGTGCAAAGCGCTGCGCTCCATGCCGACGAACTCGGCGGTCTTGGAGATGTTGCCGCCGAACCGTTCGATCTGCGCCATCAGATACTGCCGCTCGAACACCTCGCGGGCATCACGCAGCGGCAGGCTCATCAGGTGCGCCGAGGAATCGCTGTCGCCGACCGTCGGCAGCACTTCGCCGATATCGGGAGGCAACATTGCGGCGGTGATCACGCCATCGGCCGGGGTCTGGTCCTTGACCAGGATCAGCAGCCGCTCGATCGAATTGCGCAACTGGCGGGCATTGCCCGGCCAGTCCTGCCCCTGCAGCACCGCCACGGCATCGTCGCCGATCGACAGGCTCTTGAGGTTATGCAGCCGGCAGACCTGCTCGATGAACACCGCGACCAGCGGCGGAATGTCCTCGCGCCGCTCCTTGAGCGGCGTCAGGTGCAGCGGCACGATCGACAGCCGGTGGAACAGGTCGGAGCGGAACTGCCCCTCCTCGATCAGGGCGGCGACATTCTGCGAGCTCGACGAGATGATGCGCACGTCGATCGGCACCGCCACGGCGCCGCCGACGCGGTTGAACTTGCTCTCGACCAGCGTCCTGAGCAGCGCCTGCTGGGCAGCCGGCGGCAGGGCCGCGACCTCCGAGAGGTAGAGCGTGCCGCCATGCGCCCGCTCGAGCGCGCCGACCTCGGTGCGCAGCGTGCCGGTTTTCTCCCGGGTTTCGCGGCCGAACAGCACGACAGCCACTTCCTCGGGGGAGTAGAGCGAGCAGTTGATCTCGACGAACGGCGCTTCGGAGCGGGCGCTGCGCTGGTGGATCAGGCGCGCCGAGAGGCCCTTGCCGGTGCCGGACGAGCCGGAGATGAAGATGCGGGAGTTGGTTGGCGCCGACTTGTCGATGACGCCCTTCACCGCTTGCATGGCCTGCGAGTTGCCGACCAGTTCGACCGTCTTGTTCGAGCGCTCGCGCAGATCCGCCACTTCGTTCTTCAGGCGGGCGGCTTCCATGGCGCGCTGGGTGATCAGCAGTAGCCGATCCACCTTGAACGGCTTCTCGATGTAGTCGTAGGCGCCGCGCCGGATGGCGCTGACCGCCGTCTCGACATTGCCGTGGCCCGAGATCATCACTACCGGCATGTCCGGATGCTGGCTCTGGAACTCGTCGAGCAGTTGCAGGCCGTCGAGCCGGCTGCCCTGCATCCAGATATCCAGGAACACCAGGCTCGGTCGGCGTCGGGCGATTTCGTTCAGCCCGGAATCGGCGTCGTGCGCCTGCCGGGTCTGATAGCCTTCGTCCTCGAGAATGCCCGCGATCAGGTCCCGAATGTCGTCTTCGTCATCGATGATCAGAATATCGAGGGCCATCAGGTATTATCAACCGCTTGCAATTGCGGCTCCTCTTGCTGTCCGCCTTCAGGGTCTGCCCCACCCGCTGCGTCATTGGTCGTCGCGGTTGCGGTCTGCTGCTCCGCTCCCGTCGGGGAAGCCGCCGGCTCCCCATCGTCAGTCTCACCCGGCCGGTTGCGCGGCAGGGTGAAGGTAAAGCAGGCGCCGATGCGCCCGCTCTCGTCCGGCTCGGCGTCGATCAGATCGACCTTGCCGCCGTGCTGTTCAATGATCTTTGCGACAATCGCGAGGCCGAGGCCGGTGCCTTTCTCGCGGGTCGTCACATAGGGCTCGAGCAGCCGGTGCCGATTCTCCTTGGGCCAGCCCTTGCCGTTGTCGGAGATCGACAGGCGCACCATGTCGCCCTCGGCTCCGGCTTCGACAGTGATGACCGGATTCTTGATGCCTTCGAGCCCCGCACCCTCGATCGCCTCGACGGCGTTCTTGATCAGGTTGGTCAGCACCTGGCTGATCAGCCGGTTGTCGAACCAGGCGATGATCGGCGCCTCGGGCAGCTTCATGTTGATGGTGACTTCGGGCAGCCGGACGCTTTCGAGGAACACCGCCTGGCGGATCGACTCGGTCAGGTTGCCCTTCTCCAGCCGGGCCTCGGGCATGCGGGCGAACGAGGAGAACTCGTCCACCATGCGCCCGATGTCGCCGACCTGCCGGATGATGGTGTTGACGCACTTGTCGAAGACGTCGAAATCGTCGGCGAGCTTGCTGGCGTAGCGCCGCCGCAGCCGCTCGGCACTGAGCTGAATGGGCGTCAGCGGGTTCTTGATCTCGTGGGCGATGCGGCGCGCCACATCGGCCCAGGCGCCGGTCCGCTGCGCCGACAGCAGGTCGGTGATGTCGTCGAGCGTCACCACGAAGCCCTTGCTCTCGGTTATGGTCCCTTCGCGCGTCAGCTGCACCTGGTAGGTGCGATAGTCGGGTCCCGAGCCGATCTCGATCTGGTCGCGGACGGTGCCACGGCGCGCCGATTTGGCGCGCTCGATTACCGGGCCGAGCGCCGGGATCACATCCTCGATGCGCTTGCCGACCAGGGAGATTTCATCGGCTCCGAACATCTCGGCGGCCCGCAGGTTCACCAGCGTGATGGCGCCGAACGGATCGAGCCCGACGATACCGGCCGACACGCCCTCCACCACGGCCTCGGTGAACTGCCGGCGCTTCTCATTGGTCTCGTTGGCTTCGAGCAGTGCCACGCGCTGCGTCTTCAACTGCTGGGTCATGGTGTTGAAGCGGTTGGTGAGATCGCGCAGGTCGCCCCTGCCCTCCTGCACCGGCACGCGCACGTCGAGGTCGCCGTCGGACACCCGGCTGGAGGCGATCATCAGGTTGCGGATCGGGTCGACGAAGCGGTTGGCGAGCGCAATCCCGATCCAGACCGCGGCGAGCAGCAGCACCAGCGCCATGCCGATATACATGAGCGTGAAGGTGATCTGGAACACCAGCCGGTTGCTCGCATAGTTGCGATACTCGGTGATGTTCTGGTCGGTGAGACGCGTGAATTCGAGCACTTCGGGATCAACCGGCCGCGCTACGAACAGGTAGGTGTTCTCGTAGCCGCGCAGCTTGACCACCGAGCCCACGAGATTGGTCCGGCCGGGATGGATTTCGGTCGGGATGCCCTCCACCACGCCCTCGGTGAGACCTTCGGGAACGCGCGGGGCGGTGCCCGGTGCGTTGATCTGCGCCTTCATCAGCGTATCGCCGTCGGCCGAAATCAACGAGGTGAAGGGCAGCGAGCGCGTCACCGCGAGGGCGGTGAGGATACGCTGGAACTTGATGCGATCGGTCTCGAAAGTGCCACGCGCCTGCTCCAGCTCGTTGGCCACCCAGATGATGTCGTCGCGCAGGACCTGCGAATGCTCGAGCAGGTAGGAGCGGGCGACCAGGCGTGAACTCTCCACCATGGTGCGGGTGCGCTCGGAGAACCACTGGTCCAGTCCCTGGTTCAGCGAGATCATGGCGACGACCGCGACCAGCAGCGCCGGCACGGCGGCCACCGTGGCGAACATCGCCACCATGCGCACCTGCAGGCCGGCGCCCGCCTGCCCCTGCACCCGCGCCTGCACCAGCAGCGTCGCTTCGGTGAGCACCAAGGCAATCACCGAGAGCACCAGCAGGCCGTTGATGATCCAGATGATGGTCCAGACTTCGGGCGTCGGCTCGATGTCGGTGGCGCCGGTCATGATCAGGAACGAGCCCGACGAGACGAAGACCGACAGCAGCACGATGATCAGGCCGATGGTGCGGATGGCCTTGCGGCCGACGTCGCCAAACAGCAGCGGCCGTGTGCGAGCCGCGGCGGGGGCGGGAATCGACTCGGGTGGTGCGTCGCCGGTGAGCGTTGCGTCGTGCATCCAGAAGCCGGGTTATGGACGGATCGCGGGCGGCCTACCCACTGATTCACCCTTCAAGACAATTGTTGCCAAAATGTGACACCAGGGAGAGGCGCCCAAGCAACTTATCGGCTTGAGTAGTCCCGTCGATGCATTTTCGCAACAGCCGTCTGCGGGCCTGCCAGCATTTTGATGTATCGTCCCGCTCGCTCACCCCTGGCGGCGGGACTGCTTGACGATCTCGATCGAGTGGGCCCGGATCTTCTTGCGCAGGGTATTGCGGTTGAGGCCGAGCAGGTCGGCCGCTCGAATCTGGTTGCCGCCGCAGGCGTTGAGGGCCATGGCGATCAGCGGTGCTTCCACCCGATCGAGCACACGCTGGTAAAGCCCGGCGGGCGGCAGGTTCGGCTCGTACTCGCGCAGCACCTGGGCAACATGGGTTTCGACCGCGGTAGAGACGTCGACGGGCCCGCTGGCCGCCTGCACCGGCTGCCGATCGGCCAGGTTCAGCTCGCTCTGCACGATCTCGAGCGAGATGTTCTCGTCGGCGTAGAGCGCCGACAGCCGCCGCACCAGATTCTCGAGCTCGCGGATGTTGCCCGGCCAGGAGTAGTTCTGCATCAGCCGGATGGCGTCGGCGGAGATGGTCTTGACCGGCTCGCCCTCGCGCTGGGCGGCGCGCAGGAAATGCTGCACCAGATCGTTGATGTCGTCGACGCGCTCGCGCAGCGGCGGCAGGCGGATCGGCACGACATTGAGGCGGTAGTAGAGGTCTTCGCGGAACAGCCCCTGCCGGATCATCTGGCTGAGGTCGCGATGCGTGGCGGCGACGATGCGAACGTTGGATTTGATCGGCGTGCGGCCGCCGACCATGGTGTACTCGCCCTCCTGCAGCACGCGCAGCAGGCGGGTCTGGGCATCCATCGGCATGTCGCCGATCTCGTCGAGGAACAGCGTGCCGCCCTCGGCCTGTTCGAAGCGCCCCGAAGAGCGAGCCGTGGCGCCGGTGAAAGCCCCCTTCTCGTGGCCGAACAGCTCCGCCTCGATCAGGTCGCGTGGGATCGCCGCCATGTTGATGGCGACGAACGGCCCGTTGCGGCGCTTGCCGAAATTGTGCAGTGCCCGCGCCACCAGTTCCTTGCCGGTGCCGCTCTCGCCGGTGATCATCACCGTGAGATCGGTCTGCATCAGGCGCGCCAGGGCGCGGTAAATGTCCTGCATGGCCGGAGAACGGCCGACCAGCGGCATGGTCTCGCCCGGCTCATCGGCCTTCTTCTCGCCCGGCGCCGCCTTCTTGGCATCGGCCAGCGCCCGCGCCACCACCGACAGCACCTCGGTGATGTCGAACGGCTTGGGCAGATACTCGTAGGCGCCCACCTCGTTGGCCCGGATTGCCGTCATGAAGGTGTTCTGCGCGCTCATCACTACCATGGGCAGATCGGGGCGCAGCTTCTTGATCTTGGGCATGATGTCGAAGGCGTTGCCATCAGGCATCGCCACGTCGGTGATCAGGAGGTCCCCTTCCCCACGGCTCACCCAGTTCCACATGGTCGAAAGGTTGCCGGTCGGACGCACCTCGTAACCGGCGCGGGTCAGCGCCTGGTTCAGCACCATGCGGATTGCGGCATCATCGTCGGCGAGCAAAACAGTATGGCTCATTCGGCCGGAACCTCTTGGGGGATCGTCGCAGTCACGGTGGCCTTGGCGGCCACCGGCAGCAGGATGCGGAACCGGGTGCGTCCCGGGCGGCTGTCCATGTCGACCACTCCGCCGTGGTCGCCGATGATCTTGGCCACCAGCGCCAGGCCGAGGCCGGAGCCGTTGGCCTTGGTGGTGACGAACGGGTCGAACAGGATCGGCACCAGATCGGGCGGCACGCCGGGACCGTTGTCCTCGATGACGATCTCGAGCGGCAGCGAGATGCGCTCAGACACCCCTTGCACCGAAATGCGGATGCCCGGTCGGAACGCCGTCGAGAACCGGATCTCCGGTTTCGGTGTGCGCTCAAGGGCTTCGGCAGCGTTCTTCACCAGATTGAGGAACACCTGGATGAGCTGATCGCGATTGCCGCCGACCGGCGGCAAGGACGGATCGTACTCTTCGTGGAAGGTGATGCCCTTGGCGACGCCGTTCCTGGCGAGCAGTTTCACCCGGTCGAGGATGACGTGGATATTGATCGGCTCGCGTTCGATCGGCCGATCGTCGCCGAACACCTCGACGCGGTCGATAAGGTCGACGATGCGATCCACCTCATCGCGCACCAGGCGCGCCAAGGGCAGCTCATCCGCCGTGACGCTCTGCTCGAGCAGTTGTGCCGCGCCGCGGATGCCGGAAAGCGGGTTCTTGATCTCGTGCGCCAGCATGGAGGCGAGGCCGGTTACCGACCGGGCCGCGCCGCGGCTGACCAGTTGCCGGTCGATCTTGTCGGCCATGGTGCGCTCCTGGAACAGCAGGGCGATGCGGCCATCGGCATCGGAGAGCGGCGAGGCGAAGACATCGACGATCCGGTCGTCGCCGGCATCGGAGAAGCGTGACGACCCGACCCGCACCCGGTACTCGGTCATCGGGCCACGGCGATCGGCGACTGCCTGCATCAGTCCGATGATCGGCGAGCCGAAGGCGATGAGGTCATCGAGGCGCTGGCGTGACAACACGCTTTGCGAGGCGCCGAAGAAGGCCTCTGCCGCGTAGTTAACGAAGACGATGGTGCGATCCTCGGTACAGACGATGATCGGCTGCGGCAGCGCCTGCAACACCGCAGTGCTGAGGGCCGGCGGCGGAACCTTGCTCATGCCGCAAGCCTCCAGTCGCCCGAGTAGATGTCGCCAATCATCCGCGTCACTTCGGCCGGCTCGAGCGCGTTGAGCAACTGGCTGCGGACGGGCTTGTCGAGCACGATGTTGGCTGCCTCGAGGTACCAGTCGAGGTGCTTGCGGGCGACCCGCACCCCGAGCGCAGTACCGTAGTCGGTCAGCATGGCGTCGTAGTGCTCGGCGACCAACTCGGCCAGTTCGGTGCCGGTCGGCGCCGCTCCTGGTTCGCGGCCAGCCAGTTCCGCGCCGATCCGGCCGACCGCCCAGGGCTGGCCCTGGGCCCCGCGGCCGATCATCACGGCCGCGGCACCGGATTGATCGAGGGCCTCACGTGCTGCAGCAATGCTGGTGATATCGCCGTTGACGACGACCGGGACATCCACGGCTTCCACGACGGGGCGCACCAGGTTCCAGCGGGCCTCGCCCTTGTAGAACTGCTGCCGGGTGCGGCCATGCACCGTGATCATCCGGGCGCCGGCCTCGACGGCGCGCCGCGCCAGGTCAGCGGCGTTGAGGCTCTCCTCGTCCCAGCCGAGCCGCATCTTCACCGTCACCGGCAGCGGCGTGGCAGCCACCACGGCGTCAATCAGCTTCAGGGCCTCATCGGGCACCCGCATCAGGGCGGAGCCGGCATAGCCGTTGGTCACGCGCTTGGAGGGACAGCCCATGTTGATGTCGATGATGTCGGCGCCAGCAGCATAGGCAATCTCGGCGCCACGCTTCATCCACTGAGCCTCGCAGCCCGCCAGTTGCACGACATGCGGCAGAGCTCCGGATTTGTTGAGCCGGCGCACCATGTCGTCGTTGTTGGTGGCCAGCGCGTTGCTGGCAATCATCTCCGAGACGACGAGGCCCGCGCCAAAGCGCTCGGCGAGTTTGCGCATCGGTGCGTCAGTGATCCCGGCCATGGGCGCGAGGAAGGCACGGTTCGGCAACTGATGACCAGCAATGCTCAATGTGCAGGCAAAATCAGACACACCCTGCCCCAGATTTGCTCATTTCCACGAAATGCCCGCAGAATAGTCAAAAGCCGGCGCCGCGCAACCACATATCTCGCTCAATTGCGCAATGTTCAGCGCCGGGCTTGCTGCCGGGAGGCACCGTCGCTAGACCAAGCCCGCGCCACTAAGCGCGTGACATGAAACGACAATGACAAGCCCAAGAACCATCGCGGTGATCGTGGTCGCCGCCGGTCGCGGCGAGCGCGCCAGCAGCACCGCTGACACCACTCCCAAACAGTATCGAGCTCTCGCCGGCGAGCCGGTGCTTAGCCGGAGCATCGCGGCATTTCTGCGGCGCGACGACGTCAGCTGGGTCGTTCCGGTGATCCATCCCGAGCAGGTCGAGCGCTATGCCGCCCTCGGTCTCACCGACCCACGACTGCTGCCTCCGGTCAGCGGCGGTGACACCAGGCAGGCTTCCGTGCTGGCCGGGCTCACGGCGCTGAGCCCAAGGCGCCCAGATCTGGTGCTGATCCAGGATGCGGCGCGCCCGCTGGTCTCGTCCGAGGTCATCGGCGGCGTCATCGAGGCGCTGCAGAAGAGCGAGGCCGCCCTGCCCGTCGTGCCGGTCACCGATACGATCAAGCGCTCCGTCGATGGTCGAACCGTCACCGCCACGGAAGACCGCCGGACCCTGTTCGCAGCGCAGACGCCGCAGGGCTTCCGCTTCCCGCAGATTCTCTCGGCGCACCTGCGCGCCGGGCGGATGCCGCGCGAGTTCACCGACGATGCGGCGATCGCCGAATGGGCCGGGCTCACCGTAGCGTTGACCCCCGGCAGCACGCACAACCTCAAGATTACTCACCCGGAGGATTTCGCTCGTGCAGAGCGCCTGTTGGGCAAGGAGACGGTCATGGAGACCCGTATCGGCACCGGCTTCGACGTTCACCCGTTCGATGCCGGCAGTTCGGTCTGGCTGGGCGGGGTGCAAATCCCGCATAGCCACAAGCTGAAGGGCCATTCCGATGCCGACGTGGCGCTGCATGCGCTCACCGACGCCATTTATGGGGCGCTCGGCGAAGGCGATATCGGCAAGCACTTTCCGCCCTCCGACCCGCAATGGAAGGGCGCCGCCTCCTCGATCTTCCTCAGGCACGCCGCCGGGCTGGTCAACGAGCGGCGTGGCCGCATCGTCAACCTCGACATCACCATCGTCTGCGAGGCGCCGCGGATCGGCCCGCATGTCGAGGCAATGAAGGCCGCCATCGCCGGTAGTTGCGGCATCGCCGCCAGCCGCATCGCCATCAAGGCCACGACCAGCGAGCAGCTCGGCTTTACCGGCCGCGGCGAAGGCATCGTCGCGATGGCCAGCGCCAGCATCGAACTGCCAAGGGAAAATTGAGATGAAGCTGCCCGACGATATCGCCGCCCTCGCCGAGGAGACCGTTGCAGCGCTCAAGGCGTCGGGACTGACCGTGGCGACGGCCGAGAGCTGCACGGGCGGGCTGATCGCCGGGGCGCTGACGTCGGTCTCCGGCTCATCCGACGTGGTCTATGGCGGCTTCGTCAGCTATGCCAACGAGGCCAAGATTTCGATGATCGGCGTGCCGTTCGGATTGTTGAGGCAGTTCGGCGCGGTGTCGAAAGAGGTGGCGATGGCCATGGCGGACGGGGCCATCGGCGCCGCGGGTACGCACGTGGCCGTCGCCGTCACCGGGATTGCCGGCCCCACCGGCGGCAGCGCCGACAAGCCAGTCGGGCTGGTGCACTTCTCGGTCGCCACCGAGGCCGGCACGACGCATCTCAAGAAGGTGTTTCCCGGCAACCGGGATGAAGTGCGCCACGCGACGGTGGTGCAGGCACTCAAGATGCTGCTGAAGGCGGCACGTTAGGCAGCAGGGCCGTTTCCACGCCGCGTGCAAAATCTTCCCAGGTCCTCGGCTTGTAGTGAGCCGCCGTGTCCTCGGTGCGCGCCGCCAGATAGGTCGGCTCGGTAATCAGCCGGCGCAACTCGGCCAGCCACTTGTCCGGATCATCGAGCGGGGCATGAAACGCCAGCCCCTGCCCCGCTTCGGGTAGGGACGTATTGTCGGCGGCAAGGCAGTAGCGACCGAACGACATCGCCTCGGTGATCGGAAGCCCCCACCCTTCCCCCATCGAGGGAAACAGTGCGAACTGAGCATTGCCGTATAGCCAGGCCAACTCCCCATCGCTGACATCGGTCATCACGGCCGCAATCTCGCTCCAACCGTCCTTTGCCATCAACTCATGCAGAAGCTTTGGGTCATTAAGCGTACCGGAGAACACCAGCTTCGGCGTTCGAGGCCCCAGCTCGGCGCGCAGACGCTGCCACAGCCCAAAGGCGAAGCGCTGATTCTTGCGCAGCGCGAAGCTCGACGTCATCAGCACGAAGGGGCTGTCTGCCAAACCGGCAAGCCGCGGTGTTTCAACCGGTGGGGTGGCTGGATCCAGCCCCGGAGGGAGAGCCACGGGGTGAATTGGCAGGGCGGGTAGCCGGTTCTCGTTCAGGTAAAGCTCGATATCCTGCCGAACCCAGCTGGATGGTGTCAGCAAGGCGGTGCTGAACGACAAGGTGTCGCGGAACCAGGGCTCGAATTTGTCGAGCAGGAACCCGACCGTGAGATCAGGACGACGCAGAGGGATGATGTCATGCACCATGGTGACGACCCGGACGCCGCGGCTCGCCAGCTCCTGCAGGTAGGCCCGCTCGGCCGGATACCAGGTCTTCATGCCGGTCGACAGGTAGATGTCACCTGGCGCGGGCACGAGCCGCTCGCCCAGCAGCCGGCGAAATGCCAGGTAAGTGGCCAGCCGCTTCGCCGGACGAACGAGTCGCGCCAGGGGCTTCAGCCCGCCCGGCGGCTTGCGGTGATGCGGCAAGGCTCGAATGGCCGCCAGGTCGGCGGAGGAAACGCGGCGATACTCTCGTCGCCGCCGATCGTAGTAGACGCCAGCGCCATGGGCGATTGCCTCGAAGTGGCGCAGCAGCTCCTCGTTCACCCGCGTGACACCCGATGGCGGCAGGTCTTTGCGGGAGATCAAGAATCCTACATCGACAAAGATGCGGGGATGTTCATCGTTGTCAGTCATGGCGTGCGTAGCTAGTAGTTATCCGTTGTACCCAGCTGGCGGCGACGCAGGAGAGTGCTGAACTATCTGAGATTTCTGGTGGGCGCGAAACATCTGCCGCTCGAGGCTTCGCGCTTCTCGTTTCGGGGCGACCGGTCACCGCGACTGCGCGCTGCGAAAACCATAGCGCTCGTCGGCAACGGCCCGCTGCGAGAGGGTCAGGCCACAAAAATCAAGGCCTGCGATGCGGTGATCCGCTTCAACACTGCATCCAACTCCGGCAAGGCAAGCGGCTATCAGACAGACGTTCTGGTGCTCGTCAATCACGATTGGCGAAGGATGGCGCGTCACTCCTGGCAAATCAATCTGCCTGTCGTTCTGGCCGCGAAAGAAATCTGGCTTCCCATTGACCCGCAGTTGATGGACCAGATGGATGGCGTCGATGACGGCCCTAACGTCAGGAACTTCAGCTACAGCATTCTCGAGCGACATGGGCGCTTCAAGCCAGTGCGTACCGTTCCCGCCGAAACCTACAAGGCAATGGCGCACGAAGTCGGTCGACGCGGCGGCGTGCCCAGCAGCGGGCTGATCGTTGCAGGTTATCTACGGCAGTACTACCCTGCCGCGCAGCTCAACCTCTTCGGCTTCGGTCACCAGGGCATTCATGTACACGACTGGGAGCTCGAGCGAGCTGCCATCGATCGCATGATACGCACCGGCGGTGTGACCCGGCATCCCGTAGGGGATAGCTAGCTAGCCGAAGCGCCGGTCGGCCTCGTCCTCGAATGCGTCGATGATCTCGGTCTGCTTCGCCGCAAAGGCCGGCTCGGCCACCGCGGCGATCAGCGGATTGGCGATCTTGAAGTCGATGTCGAAGCGGATGCGGGTGCCCTCGCCTTCCGGCTCGAACGTCCACTTGCTGTCGAGGTAGGCGAACGGCCCATCCACCGCCTTGGCGGTGATGGTCAGCGCCTGGGGGTCGGCGACCACCCGGCTGGTATAGGCCTGGGTGATGGGGCCGAACTGGATGGTCATGCGGGCGAGGATGCCGCCCGCGGCGTCATCGCGAACCTCCATCGCCTTACAGTTGGGGATGAAGCGCGGGTAAGCCTCGAGGTCGGAGACGAGGTCGAACATGCGCTGCGGCAGGTGCGGCGAGTGCCGCTCGAGAAACAGGTCAGCCATGGGCGAGCTTGGCCATCCGGTTGGCGCGGAGCTGCTCGAAGTCCTCGCCCGCATGGTGCGACGAGCGGGTCAGCGGGCTCGAGGAAACCAGCAGGAACCCTTTGGTCATGCCGACCGAGCCATAGGACTTGAATTCCTCGGGCGTGACGAAGCGGATCACCGGGTGATGCTTCTTGGTTGGCGCCAGGTACTGGCCGATGGTCATGAAGTCCACGTCGGCCGAGCGCAGATCGTCCATCAGTTGCAGCACTTCGTTCCGCTCTTCGCCGAGCCCGACCATGATGCCGGATTTGGTGAAGATCGTGGGGTCGAGCTCCTTCACCCGCTGCAGCAGGCGGATCGAGTGGAAATAGCGAGCGCCCGGGCGGACCTTCAGGTATTTCGAAGGCACCGTCTCGAGGTTGTGGTTGAACACGTCGGGCTTCGCCGCGACGACCACCTCGAGCGCGCCTTCCTTGCGCAGGAAATCCGGCGTCAGGATCTCGATGGTGGTCTTGGGCGTGCGGGCGCGGATCGCGCGGATCACCTGGGCGAAGTGCTCGCCGCCGCCATCGGGCAGATCGTCGCGATCGACGGAGGTGATCACCACGTGAGCGAGGCCGAGCTTCTCGACCGCGATGGCGACGTTCTCGGGTTCGTTGGGATCGAGCGGGGTCGGCAATCCGGTGCGCACGTTGCAAAAGGCGCAGGCCCGGGTGCAGATCTCGCCCATGATCATCATGGTGGCGTGCTTCTTGCTCCAGCACTCACCGATATTGGGGCAGCCGGCTTCCTCGCAGACAGTGACGAGACCGTTCTCGCGCACGATCTGCTGGGTCTCCTTGTAGATGGGAGAGCCCGGAGCCTTGACCCGGATCCAATCCGGCTTTCGCAGCATCTCGTTTTCGGGCCGATTGGCCTTTTCCGGATGCCGCGGGCGGGTGTCTAGTCTGTCGATCAGGGTAACCAAGAGGCGTTCCTAGCCGGCGATGAGCCTGGCGATGACGACAACGATGATGGCACCAACCGTCGATGTGATGATCTGCGTGACGATCGGGCTCTTGATGCCGAGGTTGATATTGAGGGCAGTGAACAGATAACCGCCCACGAACGAACCAATAACGCCGCTCACCAGATAGGTGATCAGCCCGCCACCGCCGACGATCAGGCTGGCGAGGAAGCCAGCCACGACCCCGATCACGAGAAAGATCACCAGCGAGCGCGTATCCATACGACCCATTTGAAACTCTCCCCCAAACTGCTTTTCCGGCAGACCCATTGGCTTTCCCTCGATTGACCCAACCACGATATCGCGTTGCGACGGCACGGGTTCAAGGCTCGCGAGCTACTTGGCGACCACCCTCGCAACCGCGATCACCAGCAACGCACCGATCGTTGCCGTAACGATGCTGCTGACCCACACGTTGTCGATCGGCAGCCGGATCCCCGCCAGGTTCAGCACATAGCCGCCGACGAACGAACCGATCACCCCGACGATCAGGTTGCGCAGCAACCCGCCGCCGCCGAGCACCAGGCTCGCGAGCCAGCCGGCCAAGAGGCCGATGGCGAGGAAGACGATCAGCGGGGTGATGTCGTTGGGCAGTCCGGGAATATTGGCGGGCGGTACCAAGGCGGCCTCCTCAGATGTTCAGCGCGCGACCATAAGCATCCAGCACCGACTCTTTCATGGTCTCAGAAAGCGTCGGGTGCGGGAAGATGGTATGAATCAGCTCTTCCTCGGTGGTTTCGAGGCCCATGGCCACGACGAACCCCTGGATCAGCTCGGTGACTTCCGCACCAACCATGTGGGCGCCGAGCAGCTCGCCGGTCTTGGCGTCGAAGATGGTCTTGACCAGGCCCTCGGGCTCGCCGAGCGCTATCGCCTTGCCGTTGCCGACGAACGGGAAGCGGCCGACCTTGATCTCGCGACCGGTTTCCTTGGCCTTGGCTTCGGTCAGCCCGACGCTCGCCACCTGGGGTTCGCAATAGGTGCAGCCGGGAACCTTGAGCTTGTCGAGGCCGTGCACGCCCTTGAGGCCAGCGATGGTCTCGACGGTGATCACTGCTTCGTGCTCGGCCTTGTGGGCCAGCATCGGGGGGCCGGCGACGTCGCCGATGGCCCAGACGCCCGGCACATTGGTGCGGCCGTAATTGTCGATGACGATGGCGCCCCGCTCGACCTTCACCCCGAGCTTTTCGAGGCCGAGGTTCTCGGTGTTGCACTGCACGCCGACCGCCGAAATCAGCGCATCGGCCGAGATGGTCAGCTTGTCGCCGGTCCTGGGCTCGATATGGGCGGTGATGCCATCCTTGGTCTTGTCGACCTTGGCCACCTTCGCATCGGTGATGATCTTGATGCCGCGCTTTTCGAAGCGCTTCTTCACATGCGCGGCGATCTCGGCATCCTCGACCGGCAGGATGGTCGGCAGCAGCTCGACCACCGTCACTTCGGCGCCAAGCGAACGGTAGAACGAAGCGAACTCCATGCCGATGGCGCCCGAGCCCATGATGACCACGGACTTGGGGAACTTCGCCGGCTTCATCGCCTCGAAATAGGTCCAGATCTTCTCGCCATCGGGCTCTATGCCGGGCAGCACGCGCGGCCGGGCGCCGGTGGCGATGATGATATGCTTGGCCTTGTAGGTGCCTTCAGGCAGCACAGTCTTGGGCTGCGGCCATTGCGGCTCGACCGGCTTCTTGGTCATCTTCTTGACCACGATCTCGCCCGGCGCCGTCAGCTGCGCCTCGCCCCAGATGATGTCGACCTTGTTCTTCTTCATCAGGAACTGCACGCCATTGTTCATCTGCCCGGCGATCTTGCGCGAGCGATCGACGATGGCGGCAATATCGAAGCCGAACTCACCCGCCGAAAGGCCATAGTCCTTGGCGTGGCCCATATGGCCGTAAATCTCGGCCGACCGGAGCAGCGCCTTGGTCGGGATGCAGCCCCAGTTGGAGCAGATGCCGGCCATGTGCTCGCGCTCGACGATGGCGGTCTTCAGGCCCAGCTGCGCCGCACGGATCGCGGCGACATAGCCGCCCGGACCGGCGCCGATGACGATGAGATCGTATGAGTCAGCCATGTTGTTGGTCCTTCATCATCAATATCCAGTCCCTGCCCGGTGCCGTACCATCGGGGTACTTGCGCATCGGCCGAGACGCGGAAACTCTAAAACCTTCGCGCTCGTAGAGCTCTCTCGCCCGCACGTTCGCGTCCTCAGTGATCAATGCCAGGCCCCGACTGCCGGCCTCGGCGCGTTTTGTTTCGGCCAGCTCGAGCAGCAGGCTGCCGACGCCCTGCCCGCGCCATGGCGCATGCACCGCCAGCATCGAAATGAACCAGTGGCCGCCGGACAGCCATTCAAGCTCGACGATCGGAACCAGGAAGTCCTCGAGGTCATCGGGAAGCGGCCCCATCTCTTCGGGCTGCGGGTAGCCCAGCAGCATGCCGACCACCTCGCTATCGCTCTCGGCGATCGTCGCGTTGCGCCAGTTCAACCCATCGCGCTCGTCGAGCATGTCCAGCCGGCCGACTTCGATCGGGTCGTAAGTGCCCCTGGCGCGCGCATCATGCGCCCAGCCCATGCCGATCCCGCCATGCGTCGCGACGTTGACCAGCAGCGCGATCTCACTCGCATCAGCCTTGGTCGCCGGGCGCGTGGTGAACGGGGCGTTCACAGGCCCAGAACCTCTTTGACCAGCGGCGCCATACCCTCGCCGATGGCACGGGTGTTGGCGGCGTCGAGATGCACGCCATCGGCCGGATGCGCTTCGGCGACAGTCGCGGCATCAAAGAAGCCGGTGCCGTATTCGTCGGCGCGCAGCTTGTACCACCGAGCGAAGAGCTTGGATTGCCCGATCGCCTCCTCACCGAAATGCAGCAGCATCTCCGGGTGGTCGGTATCGCGGATATGCGGCGGCGCGACGAGGATGATCTTGGGCATAACGTCGGTCGGCTTGACGTAGTGGCCGCGGACGATCTGCACCAGCCGGCGCATGCCGTTGGCGGCTTCCTGCGCCGTACGGCCATGGAACGGCTTCAGGTCGTTGGTGCCCAGCATGATGATGACGAGATCGAGCGGCGAATGCGACTCGAGCAGCGTCGGCAGCAGACGCGCGCCGTTCCGATCGGCGGCGGCCCAGCCGTCATCATGCACGGTGGTGCGACCACCGAGGCCCTCAGCGATGACCCGAGCCTTGCCCTCAAGGGTACGCTCGAGGGCGGTCGGCCACCGATCCTCGTAAGGATGGCGCGGGCCGCCGGGGATGGGGTTGGCGCCGAACGTCAGGCTGTCGCCAAAAGCGAGGATGGTCTTCATCACCTAGAGGCCCAGTTTGGCAGAAAGTGAGGCTATCGATGCCTTGCCGCTTAGTTTTGCAGGAACCGCAGCTCCTGCCTCCAGCCCAAATACGTTTCCGGTCGCAGCCTGGACATAGTTGGCTGTGCCGCCGAAGAAGCACTCGGAACGCCCTTTGGGCCCGTCGAAATAGAAGCAGGGAATCTCAACACCCAGGCCCATCGACTTGATTTCCCACCGACCGGTGCCAACTGTTCTCGCGTTGGATGTCCACGTGAGCATCGCGCCGCCCTTGCCGAGGTAGACGATCAGCGGTCCCTTGGACGGCCCGCCCTTCAGTTTGCCGAGGGATCGGCTTGTGACGTTGATCTGGACGGCCTTGTTGGCGAAACGGCCCGCGATCGTGGATGCCGAACCAGAAAGCCACTGGTCCACTACCTGCCAGGACAGCTGCTGGACTTCGGCAGCGGTCGCCGCTGCGATGGGGAGGCTACCAAGCATCGCAGCAAGAGCGACTGATCGCACCAGTTTCATCGGGAGTCCCTTCCCGCTCAAGCCAGCATCATGACCGGGTTTTCGATCAGGCCCTTGAATGCCGCCAGCACCTCGGCGCCCAGCGCACCGTCGACGGCGCGGTGGTCACAGCTGAGCGTGACCGTCATGAAGCTGGCCGTCTTGATCTGGCCCTTCTCGACGTAAACCCGCTCCTCACCGACACCCACCGCGAGAATGGTGCCGTGCGGCGGGTTAACGACGGCCTGGAAGTTCTTGATGCCGTACATGCCCAAGTTGGAAACCGAGGAGGTGCCGCCCTGGTATTCCTGGGGCATCAGCTTCTTGGAGCGGGCACGCCCGGCCAGGTCCTTCACTTCATCGGAAATCTGGCGGAGCGACTTGGTATCGCAGGCCTTGACCACCGGGGTGAACAGCCCGCCCGGCACAGCCACCGCAACCGCCACGTCGGCATGCTTGTGATAGAGGATCGAGTCCCCGGCCCAGGTGGCGTTGGCGGTGGGCACCTTCATCAGGGCTGCGGCCCAGGCCTTCATGACGAAGTCGTTGACCGAGAGCTTGTAGGCCGGCTTGCCGTCCTTGAGGGGCGCCGCAGCATTGATCTGCTCGCGCGCTTCGAGCAGCGCGTCGATCTTGCAGTCGAGCGACAGGTAGAAATGCGGGATGGTCTGCTTGGCCTCGGTGAGGCGCGCCGCGACGACCTTGCGCATGCCGTCGTTGGGGACGATGTCATAGCTGCCCTCGGGATAGAGCGCCATGACCTGCGCCTTGCTCATGCCTCCCGCGAGCGCTGCACCGCCCGACGCCGCGGCAGCCGCAGGAGCCGGGGCGGCCTTCAGCGGCGCCTTGCCGGACTTGGCGGCTTCGACGTCGGAGCGGACGACGCGGCCATGCGGGCCGGAGCCCGAGATGGCGCCGAGCTCGATACCGGCTTCCTTGGCCAACCGCCTCGCCAGCGGCGAGGCAAAGACGCGGGCGCCGTTGGCTGCAGGGGCAGCCGCCGGCTTCGGCGCTGCAGGAGCTGGAGTGGCGGCGGCGGGAGCCGGCGCAGCAGCAGCCGGGGCCTCGGCCTTCGCCGGCGCGGGCGCCTTGGCGGTGGTAGCGGCAGCTGGTGCCGGGGTCTTCACGTCGGCGGCGGTTTCGCCTTCGGTGAGGATCACCGCGATCACGGCATTGACCTTGACGTTCTCGGTGCCCTCGGGGACGACGATCTTGCCGATCTTGCCCTCGTCGACCGCTTCGACTTCCATCGTCGCCTTGTCGGTCTCGATCTCGGCGATCACGTCACCGGACGAGACGCTGTCGCCTTCCTTGACGTGCCACTTGGCGAGCTTGCCCTCTTCCATGGTGGGAGAGAGCGCGGGCATGGTGATGTTGATGCTCATGGTGCCTTACTCGCCGATATCTTCGTTCCAGAGTTGCGGATGCTTCTCGATGAAATCCGCCATCATGTGCTCGCAGCGTTGCTCGTGGTAGTCCACGACGTCGACGCCGGCCAGTGACAGGACATCCTGGAAGCCTTTGAAATTCTTCGATTCCGCCACGACCACGCGCGAAATGCCAAACTGGATGATGGTGCCGGTGCACATCATGCAGGGGCTGAGCGTGGTGTAGCAGGTCACGTCCTTGTAGGTGCGCTGCCGGCCGGCATTCTGGATAGCGTCCATTTCCCCGTGCAGGATCGGATCGCCCTTCTGCACCCGCCGGTTGTGGCCGCGGCCGATGATCTCGCCATTGCGCACCAGTACCGAGCCGATCGGGATGCCCCCCTCTGAAAGGCCCAGTTGAGCCTCCTGGTAAGCCGCATCGAGGAACTTCCGATCGAGCTCAGCCTGCGTTGTCATCAGGTCAGCTCCGATAGGTGACGGCGTTCACCGCCGCGATAACCTCGTCGACGCTCGGCAGCGCCAACTTCTCGAGGTTGGCGGCGTAGGGCATCGGCACGTCCTTGCCGGTGACGCGGGTCGGCGGGGCATCGAGATAGTCGAACGCCTCGGCGGTGACGACTGCCGAGAGCTCGGCGCCGACGCCGCCCTGCGGCCAGCCTTCCTCGACGGTGACGAGGCGGCCAGTCTTCTTGACCGACTCGATGACCGTGCGGGTGTCCATCGGACGCAGCGTCCTCAGGTCGATCAGTTCGACGTCGATACCGGCGGCGACCAGCTTCTCGGTGGCCTGCGTGGCATAGCGCATACCCATCGAGAACGACACGATGGTCACGTCCTTGCCTTCGCGGGCGATGCGCGCCTTGCCGATCGGCAGCACGTAGTCGTCGACCTTGGGAACGAGGCCGGTCGAGCCGTAGAGAATCTCGTTCTCGAGGAACACCACCGGGGTGTTCGAGCGGATGGCGGCCTTGAGCAGGCCCTTGGCATCGGCGGCGCTGAACGGGGCGACCACGTGCAGGCCCGGAACGTGGCTATACCAGGCCGAGTAGTCCTGGCTGTGCTGGGCGCCGACGCGCGCTGCGGCGCCGTTGGGTCCACGGAACACGATCGGCGCCGTCACCTGGCCGCCGGACATATAGAGCTGCTTGGCGGCGGAGTTGATGATCTGGTCGATCGCCTGCATGGCGAAGTTCCAGGTCATGAACTCGACGATCGGCCGGAGGCCGGCAAAGGCCGCGCCGACGGCGAGGCCGGCAAAGCCGTGTTCGGTGATCGGCGTATCGACGACGCGCTGCGGGCCGAACTCCTGCAAGAGGTTCTGGCTGATCTTGTAGGCGCCCTGGTACTCGGCCACTTCCTCGCCCATGAGGAAGATGTCCTTGTCGCGGCGCATCTCCTCGGCCATCGCCTCGTTCAGCGCCTGGCGGACGGTCATTTCGACCATCTCCACACCTTCCGGCAGATCGGGATCGGTAGCGGCCTCGAACTTGGGGGCAGCCGGCGCCGCGGCCGCAGCGGGAGCGGCGTCGGCGGCCTTCTCGGCAGCAACCAACGGAGCCTCGGTCGGCTCCGGCACGGTCTTGGCCACCGGCGGGGCTTCCAGCGTCTCGCCTTCGGCCTGTACCTGGGCGATCGGCTCGTTGACCTTGACGCCCTCGGTGCCCTCGGGAACCAGGAGCTTCACCACCTTGCCACTATCGACGCTCTCGACCTCCATGGTCGCCTTGTCGGTCTCGATCTCGGCCAGCACGTCGCCGGGCTTTACCGTGTCGCCTTCCTTGACCAGCCATTTGGAGAGTTTGCCCTCTTCCATGGTCGGCGAGAGGGCGGGCATCAGGATTGTGGGCATTCAGGGGTCTCCAGCGGGAGATCGAAAGGGAAACGCGAAATAAACGCCGATCAGGCGGGAGCGTAGATGTCGGTCCAGAGCTCGGACGCCGCCGGCTCCGGATCGGAGGTGGCGAAATCGGCGGCCTCGGTGACGATGGCGCGGATCTCGGTCTCGATCTCCTTGAGGCTTTCCTCGGTGCCGTAGCGCTTCTCGATGATGCGCTGCTTGACCTGCTCGATCGGATCGTGCTCGGCGCGCATGGTCGAGACTTCGTCCTTGGAGCGATACTTGGCTGGATCGGACATCGAGTGGCCGCGATAGCGATAGGTCAGCATCTCGAGGATGTAGGGGCCCTTGCCCGAGCGGGCATGCTCGATGGCGCGCTTGGCGGCGTCATAGGTCATGCGGACGTCCATGCCGTCGACCTGCTCGCCCTCGATGCCGAAGGATATGCCGCGCTTGGAGAAATCCGGCTGGCCGGAGGCGCGCTCGACCGAGGTGCCCATGCCGTAGCGGTTGTTCTCTACGATGTAGACCGCCGGCAGGTTCCAGAGCTTGGCCATGTTGAAGCTCTCGTAGACCTGGCCCTGGTTGGCCGCGCCGTCGCCGAAATAGGAGATCGAAACGGTGTTGTCGCCCCGGTACTTGCTGGCGAATGCGAGGCCGGTGCCGAGCGAGACCTGGGCGCCGACGATGCCGTTACCGCCATAGAAGCGGTGCTCGTTGGAGAACATGTGCATCGAGCCGCCCTTACCCTTGGACAGGCCGCCCTGCCGCCCGGTCAGTTCGGCCATGACGCCCTTGGGATCGAGGCCCATGACCAGCATATGACCATGGTCGCGGTAGCCGGTGATCTGGGCGTCCTCGCCCTTCTTCGACGCCATGGTGACGCCGGTGACCACGGCCTCCTGGCCGATATAGAGGTGGCAGAAGCCGCCGATCAGGCCCATGCCGTACATCTGGCCGGCCTTCTCCTCGAAGCGGCGGATCAGCAGCATTTCGCGGTAGGCGGCGAGTTCCTGTTCCTTGGTGAGTTCGGGGACATTGGACTGGGCCGGTTTGGCCGCCGCTTTACGCGCCATGGGCAAGAGCTCCGGAAGATGGAAAAGCCGCATCGATATCACGCGACCGAGGGCCGCGGACGGGGGAGCTTAGCGCAATAATGTGACGGAGGCGAATCCGAGTGGCGCCTGAAGAAACAGCGCTATCAGTCTACACCAATGTCGATATTTGCAGTTAACCCATCTGGAGTTGACTGCGTGGTTGAACTTGAAATTGGTTTACCGTTCGCGGGATCGACCATCACCACGATGTCGTCGGGTTGCGCCATGGACAACAGCGCCCGCGCCCGCTCCGAAACCAGATCGGGGTCCATCCGCGTGGTCTGGAACAGATCGATCCGGTGGCGGTAGGAGTCGATCTCCGCCTGCAGGGCGCCGGACTTGGCGGCCAATTCACCGATCTCAACCTCGAGGACGTCCTGACTCTCGATGCCGAACTGGCCGGTGACCACGCTGTAGCCGAGATAGCCTTGGAAAGCGACAAGGCCGAGCGCCAGAGCGATGTGGCGCCAGAAAGCTGGGCGTTTCAAACGGGTGGGCATGTACGAGCTTCGCCTGGTGCTGTTCCAGGCCTTTATAGTTCACCGGAGCTTAACGGGTGGTTGCGGGGAGAGGGGCCCAACCGAGAGAGACGACCCCCTCCCATCCTCCCCCCTAAGGGGGAGGTGCCCTGCCGGTGTGTCTGGCACGATCGAAGACAGTCCCTCGACTCTTCACCTCCTTCATGGGGGAGGCCGGGAGGGGGTCGTCTGCCTGCAGTCAGAGCCTACCAGGCCTCGACCACAATCTCCGGCCACACGCCCCTCGCCCGCGCCGCCTTCTTCTCATGCGTCGCCCGGTTGTTTATCCGGCGGTTCGGCACGATGCGGAAGCTGAACAGATCGTCGAGGCCGAACGGCGCGTAGAGCTCGATCTCCCCTGCCCGATCCAGGCGCGCGCCGACCGCATGGGTGAGCGAAGCGAAGCGGTCGATCGCCTCGCGCGATGACGTGACAGCCGGATAGGGTTCGCCGAACCGCTCCGGGTACCACAGGTGCACCCGCGCCTGGTTGCGCAACTGCACCGGCAGCGGCAGGCCGGCAAAGATCCGGTCGGCTGCCTTGATGGCGGTATCCTCGGCTTCGTAGCTCAAGTCTGACGCATCGAAATAGAACAGGTCGATATCGTTGATGCCGGTCAGCGGCGGCCGTCCGGTCAGGTGGTTCCACACCGTGTTGTAGATGGCGCCGGAGACCAGCCAGCTGTCCGGCAGGTCAAGCTCCGGCAAGCGCTCGAGCACGGTGAGCAGCATGGGGGTGGCGCGAATAATGCCGCGGAGGGCGGCTGCCTGAGCCGCAGCGGGCAAGCCCGCATATCGGAGGTGATCGGTCATCACGCGACGGTAGCCGATTCCGCTACCGCCGCGTGTCAGGGTTTACGCTCAGCCCTTCAGGATGCTGCGGCCGGCATACTTGGCCGAAGTGCCGAGCTGCTCTTCGATGCGGATCAGCTGGTTGTACTTGGCCAGCCGGTCCGAGCGCGACAGCGAGCCAGTCTTGATCTGCCCGCAGTTGCAGGCGACTGCGAGGTCGGAGATCGTCGAATCCTCGGTTTCGCCGGAGCGGTGCGACATCACCGAGGTGTAGGCGGCGCGGTGCGCGGTATCGACGGCGTCGAGCGTCTCGGAGAGCGAGCCGATCTGGTTCACCTTGACGAGGATCGAGTTCGCGACGCCCATCTTGATGCCGGAGCGCAGCCGTTCGGTGTTGGTGACGAACAGGTCGTCGCCGACCAGCTGCACCTTCTTGCCGAGCAGATCGGTGAGCGCCTTCCAGCCCTCCCAGTCGTCCTCGGCCATGCCGTCCTCGATGGTGATGATCGGGAACTTGTCGACGAGGCCGGCGAGGAACCTGGCGTTCTCTTCCGACGACAGCGTCTTGCCCTCGCCTTCCATGGCGTATTTGCCGCCCTTGAAGTACTCGGTCGAGGCGCAGTCGAGGCCGAGATAGACATCCTTGCCGGCGGCGTAGCCGGCCTTCTCGATCGACTTGACGATATACTCAAGCGCCGCCTCGGCCGACTTGAGGTTCGGCGCGAAGCCGCCCTCGTCGCCGACATTGGTGTTGTGACCGTCCGCCGCGAGCCCCTTCTTCAGGGTGTGGAAGATTTCCGAACCGATCTGCACCGCATGCGCCATGCTCTCGGCGCCGACCGGCAGGATCATGAACTCCTGCATGTCGATCGGGTTGTCGGCATGGGCGCCGCCATTGATGATGTTCATCATCGGCACCGGAAGCACGTGGGCGTTGGGGCCGCCGACATAGCGATAAAGCGGCAGCTCGCTCGATTCGGCGGCGGCCTTGGCGACGGCGAGCGAAACGCCGAGGATGGCGTTAGCACCCAGCCGCGACTTGTTCGGCGTCCCATCGAGCTCGATCAACGCCCGATCGACGCCGATCTGGTCCAGTGCGTCGAGGCCCTGGATCTCGGCGAATATCTCGGTGTTGACGAAGTCGACTGCCTTGGTGACGCCCTTGCCCAGGAACGGCTTGCCGCCGTCTCGCTGCTCCACCGCCTCATGCGCCCCAGTCGAAGCGCCCGAGGGCACCATGGCGCGACCGAAGCTGCCGTCATCGAGCACCACATCCACTTCGACGGTCGGATTGCCGCGGCTGTCGAAGACCTGCCGGCCGGTGATGTCGATGATGGTAGACATGTGCGTGACCCCTTGTCCGTGCAATCGATTGCTCGGCCCTTGTTAGAGAAGCCACATGACACAGTGAAGGGGGACAGGGAGAAAATTTCGCGCGCGACCTGCCCGCAAAGCCTTCATTGCAGGTTCTGCGGCAGGCCGTCGGCGATGTCGTAATAGTCACCCTTGTCAGCGACGAAGATGTGCATGGCCAGCCGGGTATTGGTGGGTGTGTCGAAAGCACCCATGTAGATGCCTATGCGAGCGTGGTGGATTGGGTCGAAGAACAGCGACGACCCGCAAACCGTGCAGAAGCCGCGGCGCACCTTCTCAGACGAATGGTACCAGCCGACCTTGTCCTCGCCGAAGACGGTGAGAGCGGTCCTGGGCACGTCGGTGCCGGCCTCATAGTGTCCGGTATGCTTGCGGCACTTGGTGCAATGGCAAGCCGTCGGCGGCGACAGCTCGCCCGCGACCTCGAAGCGGACTGCGCCGCAAAGACATGAGCCCTGATGCATCCTCGTTCCCTCCACGCACCGGACGATAGCCGGGGCGAACACGGTCGGAAACCCTCAGCGCCGGCCGCCCGCCGGGGCCGCGACAACGGCGACGCGGGCGGTGGGAAACAGCATGATCTGCCCTGCCCGAATGCCCGCGAAGCCGATCGGGGTCGGCTTCATCGTCGCCTCGGGCGGGGCCTCGAGCTTTTAAGTCCAGGACTTGGCCATGCTCACTCCAGCGGCGGGCAAAGGAGGGGCAGAAGCTCGGACGGCGCCGTATCGCGCGGGCCGTTGAGATTTTCCTCCAGCCGGCGCGTCAGCAAATTTCCCGGTCCGACTGCAGCAGCCAGGTGCCAAACAGCCGTCTGTACTCGGCGCGCATGTCGGCATAGGGACCCTGGTGCCGGAGCACAGCGTAGTTGCCGGCGCGGGTCGTGTTCACCGGATAAGCCCGGTGGTGGCGAGTTCAGCCGCGGCGGCCGCCGAGCGCAGCTCGTCCATCGGGACGGCGCTGGGGTCGTCGCCGTAGATCCCAAGTATCCGGGTGTCCTGGTCGATCAGCCCGGGCCGTGGCGAGCGGCCCGAACGACTGGTCGAAGGCCATACCGATATTCATGTGGTCGCCGCATGTCCCGGCGATAGCACGCCGGCGGCATGCCGTAGGCGTCGGCGAGGCGAGCGAGGTCGAGCGGCTCATCAAGATGCTCGTAGATATAGGCGGTGACGCGGTTGATGCGGTCTTCATAGCTGGGGGACATCGGCTTACCTCGCATGTGACGATGGTGTGCCATGAGCCGATTTCACTAGTCTTGCGGACCTCGAACCTTGCCGTTGTCGATGAGCCAGCCGACAGCCTCCTGCACCGCTTCCAGCGAGGCATAGCGCGGCATAAAGCCGAGCAGGCGTCGCGCCTTCTCCATGGAGTGGCTGGGGCTGCGCACGATGTGCTCCCAGGTGGCATTGGCTTCGTCGGCGTCTTGCCCGGCCTTCCACTGCTCGAACGGCAGGTAGCTGAGCTTCGGCTCATGGCCGAACCAGCGGTACGTCGCCTCGGCGTAGCCGCGCAGGTTGACCGCCTGCGGCGAGACGGCGTTGAAAGCCTCCCCCACGGACGTCGAACGGCTGGAAATGATCGCCATGACCAGTCGCGCCAGATCGTCGGCATGGACGTGGTGGACGGTTTCAAGCCCGAAATTGGGCAGCGTCAGCTCCTCGCCGCGGGCGATCTTCGAAAACACCTCGGCGTTGAAATGCCCCGCCGGGTTCAATGGAGCCCAGCCAGGGCCGACAATGTGACCGGGACGGAACACCGTCGCCGGAAAGCCGCGACGACGGGCCTCGTCGAGCAGGTAGCGCTCGATCGCAGCCTTATGTGTGCCGTACTCGCCGAAGGGGTTGAGCGGCTGCTCCTCGGTGGCCGGCACTGCGGTGTTGTGGCCATAGACCCAGATGGTGCCGCAATGGATGAAGTGTTGCACCTTGCCGCGCAGCGCCTCGACCAGATGCCGGGCGCTGGGGAGCGTGAAACAGATCATATCGATGACGATGTCGGCTTCGAGCGCTGCAATGGCGGTGCCGAAGCTGCCCTCACGTTCGGCTGCGTCGCGATCGATGAGCACGGTCTCCACCCTGTCCCAGGCCGCGTTGGGCAAGTAGGGCTTGCGATGCCCGCGCGTGATGTTGACCACCTGGTGGCCGGCTTCGACCAGTCGGGGCACGAGGTAGGTGCCGACATGGCCACTGCCTCCGATGATGACGACCTTGGCCACGGGGCTTCCTCCACGAACGAAGGGCGGTGCACGTCGCCCCGCCCTTCCCGATTGTAGCCTCTGCCAGGCGGCGGAGGATAGTCCGCTTCCTTCAGCAACGTTGACGTCGACAGCCCTGATCGCCCGGCCCCTTCGGGGCGCCCGAGGCCCATGGCTCTGCTCGCCTTGGGCGCATTGATGCAGTATAAGCCGCGTCCCCCGGGCGGCGGGGTTACTGGACATCGGGGGCTGAAATGGACGTGCTGCCACTCTCGGCGCTGGGCGAACGCATCATGATCTGCGGGCTATCCAACTCCGGCAAATCGACGCTGGCCGTGGCGCTGGCGCGCAAGATCGGCGCCGAGCCATTCCATGTGGATCTGTTCCGGCACCTGCCGAACACCAACTGGGTGCAACGGCCGGATGACGAGTTCCGCGCGCTGCATGACGCCGCGATCCTGAAGCCGCGGTGGGTTATGGACGGCAATTACTCGAGCCTGATGCCGCAGCGCTTCGCCCGCGCCACCGGGATCATCCTGCTCTACGACAACCACTGGGCCAACTTCCGTCGCTACCTGTGGCGGACGCTGTTCCAGCGCAACCGCGTGGGAGCGCTGGCCGGCAACCGGGACAGCCTCAAATGGGAAATGATCCGCTGGATCCTCATCGTGCAGCCGACCCGCCGCGAGCGAGACCGCAACCGCCTGCGCGCGGTCGGGCTGCCGCTGGTCGAGATCGACTCGATGCGCCAGCTTCAGCGGCTCTATCGGGAATGGGATCTCGCGAGGTAGGGCGCTTAGCTCCCCTCCCCATTGAGGGGACGGGCTGGGGGTGGTGAGGCGGGCTCTGTGCTGACTGTACCACCCCTCCCTCAATCCCTCCCCTCAAGGGGGAAGGAGGCGACGAACGAGGGATCACGCCCGAACACGTCTCAATGCGCGAGGTCGTGGCCATGATCATCGGCGTAGTGCCGGCGCCTGGAGTCGTCGCCGATCCCGGGATTGAAGCTGTTGGTGGGATCGAGCGTGCGGAAGAACGCCTGCTGCTCCGGCTTTGACGCATAGACGTGGCCGACATTGTGCTCGGCGGGGTATTGCGCCCCGCGCTGCTCGAGCACCGCCAGCATCGCGTCCTTCACCTCATGCGGATCGGCGCCTCGCTTGAGGATGTAGTCCTGGTGGAAGACGTGGCAGAGGAAGTGGCCGTAGTAGAGCTTCAATGCGAGCTGATCGTCGATCGCGGCCGGCAGGTGCTCGTACCAGTCGTGATCGTTGCGGCGGAGCGCGATATCGAGCGCCAACAGGCCGCCCGAGGTCTTCTCGTGCATCAGCGCATAGCGAATGGCGGCGCCTGCCGCGGCGAAGCGGTGGAGAAACGCCTGGGCGCCCTCCTTGGGCGTGCAGCGGAAATAGGCGCCATCGGCCGGGTCGGCGAACATCTTCTGCAGCAGCGCCTCGGCTTCGGCAATGCCGTCGCCGGACATGCGCAGCATCAGGTGATGCTCGAAGCGGTCGCGGTATTCGAGCAGGCGCTGCGGCAGGTGCTCCGGGAACAGCCGGCTCAGCCCCTGCAGCATGCGATCGGAGAGCTGCTTGGGCAGCAGCGGCAGCTTGTTGAGCGTGGCGTCCGCCCTGCCCTTCAGGTTGAAGAAGGTCGGCATCACCTCGGTGCCGAAGCGCTGGATGACGAGGAACGTATCCTTGCCATGGCTGCGGGCGACATCGAACATGTCGCGGTGCATATACTCCCCGGCGACCGGCAGCGCCTTGAGGCTGAGCAGCTCGCGGCGCAACCGGGTCAGTATCGCAACGTCGTTGGTGCCGATATAGAACACCTGCTCGGCGCCCTGCTTTTCGAATGTGTCGAGCCGGACTGCGAACACGGCCACCTTGCCGGCGCTGCCGGCGGCTTCGTGCAGGCGCCGCGGATCGGCGTTGAAGCGGGCCGCTGTCGGCTCGTCGATCTGGCGCACCCGATCGGCATATTCGCTGTCGGAGGCGAGCCCGACATTGTGCAGCACATCCTCGGCTGAATAGCCGCCCGACTGCAGGCGCTCAAGGATTTCCTCCGGGGCGTCGCCCAGCTCGATGCCGAGGTGATTGACCAGTTCCAGTCGACCGTCGGCGCCGACTCGGGCGAACAGCGACAGCTCGGTGTAGGCGGGCCCGCGATGTACCAGCGAGCCGCCGGAATTGTTGCACACGCCGCCGACGATCGAGGCGCCGAGGCAGGATGAACCGATCACCGAGTGGGGCAGCCGACCGAGCGGCTTCAGCAGCTTTTCGAGTTTGTCGAGTGTGCTGCCGGGAAAACTGACGATCTGCCGGCCGCCATCCAGCAACTGGATATCGGCGAGGCGCAGGGTGTTCACCACCACCACCGGGCGGTCGTAACGACCACTGGGCGTCGAACCCTCGGTGAGACCGGTATTGGCCGCCTGCATGATGACAATGGCATCGTGGCGCACGATGGCTTCGAGCACCCGCCAGAGTTCGAGCAGCGTCCCGGGCCTGGCGACGGCGACCGCCTCCCCCTCGCCCGAGCGGAAGCCGCGGCGGTAGCGCTCTGTCCTTCGCTCGCCGGTCAGCAGATAGCGGCGTCCGACGGCGGTGCGGAGATCTTCAAGCAGCTTGGTCGTGGACACGTCAGGCGGTCTTCTGTTTCACCATGCCGAGGCGGATGACGCTGTCTGCAGTGGCGAGGATCGACTCCTTGGCGGAGATAAACTTGCGGCCCAGCAGCTTCTCGCCCTTCGATCCATCAAACACCTTCTCGTTGCCGATGTCGTTGATGATCTGGCGGGCCGGACCTCCGAACGTGGCGATGAGTTTGATGATCCAGTCCGGCACCGTCTGGCTGGTGACGTTCCACTCGGGGTGCGCAGCGCGAAGGATGTTCCCGACTTCGGGAAAAGGCACATACTCGGCAGTGGCAAGATAGCGCTGGCCGATGGTCTCGGGATTTTCGAGAGCCGCGAGATGCAGTGCCACGACATCGCGGACATCGATGATCGAAAAGCCGTTCGAAGGCATGGCCGGCGTCGTGCCGTTGAGCAGTCCCGACACCATCTGCAGCGAGATACTGGCGTCCTTGTCGAGCGCCGGACCGATGATGGCGCCCGGATGGATGGTGGTCAGGCCGATGCCGTGCTGCTTGACGAAATCCCAGGCGAACTGCTCCGCCCTGGTCTTGCCGATGCAGTAGGCCCAGGTCCAGCGCATGTTGTCGAGGTTGGTGAAGTAGGTCTCGTCATAGACCCGGCGACCGCTGGTCTGGCCATGCCCGTAGCCGACCGTCGCAATCGACGAGGTCATGATGATCCGCTTGATGCCGGCCGCGTCGGCGAAGCGGAAGACCCGCTGCGTGCCCTCGAGCGCCGGGCGGATCACCAGGCTCTGGTCCTTGGGCTCATCGCCGCGAATGGCGGTGGCGATGTGCATGACCACGGCGACGCCCTGCATCGCCTCGCTCCAGCCCTTTTCGTCGAGCAGATCCGCTTCGACCAGTTCCAGACGGTCGAGAGCGCCCTGCCCCAGTTCGGCCCCGAGCGTCGCGCGCACCTCTTCGGCCCGGCCCAGCGAGCGCACAGTGCCCCGCACCCGGTGGCCCGCCTTGAGCAGTTCCAGCACCGTCCATTTGCCGACAAAACCCGTTGCGCCGGTAACGAGGATGAGCCCCTGGTCCGACATTTCACTCTCCCCAAAATCGAGTGTGCGCCATTACCGCGCAGAATATGTTCCGCGGTCAAACGAAAAGGCGGCCCGGACAAACCGGACCGCCTTTGAACCTTCGTCGCTGCCTCGAGCTTACGCCGCGGCTGCTTCGTCGTCGTTGTCGCGCGCCTGCACCGGACCCGAGTCGAGGCCCTTGGCGTCAACGTCGCGATCGACCAACTCGATCACCGCGAGAGCCGCGTTGTCGCCGTAGCGGAAGCCGGCCTTGAGGATACGGATATAGCCGCCGTTGCGATCCTTGTAGCGCGGACCGATGGTGGCGAACAGCTTCTGCACCTGGGTCTCATCGCGCATCTGCGCGATGGCCTGGCGACGGGCATGCAGGTCGCCGCGCTTGCCCAGCGTGATCAGCTTCTCGACGATCGGACGCAGTTCCTTCGCCTTGGGCAAGGTGGTCACGATCTGCTCGTGCTTGATCAGCGAGGCGGACATGTTGGCGAACATGGCCTTGCGATGAGCAGAGGTCCGGTTGAGCTTACGGTTCGAATTACCGTGGCGCATTTTGTTACTCCCTAAGGCCCGGGCGTCTCACGACGGGCGGTTAGCGGCTGTGTGTGTTAGCCGGCTTAATAATGATCTTCGTAGCGCTTGGCCAGATCGTCGATGTTCTCAGGCGGCCAGTTCGGCACGTCCATCCCGAGGTGCAGGCCCATCTGAGCGAGCACTTCCTTGATCTCGTTGAGCGACTTGCGGCCGAAGTTCGGCGTGCGCAGCATCTCGGCTTCGGTCTTCTGGATCAGATCGCCGATATAGACGATGTTGTCGTTCTTCAGGCAGTTGGCCGAACGGACGCTGAGCTCCAGCTCGTCGACCTTCTTGAGCAGCGCCGGGTTGAAAGCCAGCTCCGGAACGGTGTCCGCGGCCTTCTCCTTGGTGGGCTCCTCGAAGTTGACGAACACCGACAGCTGGTCCTGCAGGATCCGCGCGGCGTAGGCCACGGCGTCTTCCGGCGAGATGGCGCCATTGGTTTCGACCGTCAGGGTCAGCTTGTCCTTGTCGAGGCTCTCGCCGGCGCGGGTCGCATCGACCTTGTAGGAGACGCGGCGGACCGGGGAGAACAGCGCATCGACCGGAATGTAGCCGATCGGCGCGTCGTCGGGACGGTTCTTGTCGGCCGGGACGTAGCCCTTGCCGGTATTGACGGTGAACTCGATGTTGATCTCGGCGCCGTCGTCGAGGTGGCAGATCACCAGCTCGGGGTTCAGCACTTCGATGTCGCCGGAGACCTTGATGTCGCCGGCAACGACCGCACCCGGGCCCTGCTTGGTCAGGGTCAGACGCTTCGGACCTTCGCCACCCATCTTGAGGGCGATTTCCTTGACGTTGAGGACGAGGTCGGTAATGTCTTCACGCACGCCGGGAAGCGACGAGAATTCGTGCAGGATGCCGTCGATCTGGATCGCGGTAACGGCCGCGCCCTGGAGCGACGAAAGCAGCACGCGACGCAGAGCGTTGCCGAGCGTCAGGCCGTAGCCGCGCTCAAGCGGCTCCGCGACGACCGAAGCCGTGCGCGCGCTGTCGCTGCCCGAAACGATGTCCAGTTTGGTCGGCTTGATGAGTTCCTGCCAGTTCCGCTGGATGGTCACGGTGGTGTCCTTTCAAATTGGCGGTCCGCCTAACCGCCTGTCCGCTATGCAATGTACCTATCCCGGCGCGAGGGGCGCGCCGGGAGATCAACCGTAACGGAGGTCAGACGCGGCGACGCTTGCGCGGCCGGCAACCATTGTGCGGGATCGAGGTGACATCGCGAATGCTGGTGACGTTGAAGCCAGCAGCCTGCAGCGCGCGAAGCGCCGATTCACGGCCCGAACCAGGACCGCGCACTTCGACCTCGAGGGTCTTCATGCCGTGTTCCTGGGCCTTCTTGGCCGCATCTTCCGCCGCGACCTGGGCGGCATACGGGGTCGACTTACGCGAACCCTTGAAACCCATCACGCCCGAGGACGACCAGGAAATGGTGTTGCCCTGCACATCGGTGATGGTGACCATGGTGTTGTTGAACGACGCATTCACATGCGCAACGCCATTGGTGATGTTCTTGCGCTCTTTGCGACGAACGCGCGCGACTTCAGCTTTTGCCAATTTGCTTCCTCAGTTCGATATCGGCGCTGCCGTAGTTCCAGCAGCTACATCAGGATGACGGAGAGGTGCTCCGCCGCCCGAATTACTTCTTCTTGCCGGCGATCGGCTTGGCCGGACCCTTGCGGGTGCGGGCATTGGTGTGGGTGCGCTGACCACGGACCGGCAGGCCCTTGCGGTGGCGCAGACCACGGTAGTTACCGAGATCCATCAGCCGCTTGATGTTCATCGCCACGTTACGGCGCAGATCGCCCTCGACCACGTAGTCGCGATCGATCGTTTCACGGATCTGGATCACTTCGGCGTCGGTCAGGTCGTTCACGCGACGATCGGCCGGGATACCGACCTTCTCGGTGATCTCCTGGGCGAACTTCGCCCCGATCCCATGGATGTACTGAAGCGCGATCACCACGCGCTTGTTGGTCGGAATATTGACGCCAGCAATACGGGCCACGTCCGCTCTCCTATAGTCGGCAGCTCACGCCGCCCGTTTGATAACGACAAGGGACCGGAATCCCGCTCCCCACTCTTTCGAGGAACCGAATCCAGTCCGATAATCCATGAGACTGGCGCGGTTCATAAGGGCAAGGTCCTGCAGAGTCAACTGCACAGCTCCTGCCCTGAGGTATACTAGTTATGCACGGCCCGGCGGATGGCCGCCGTGACGTCGTCGACCGGCTGCATGCCGTCGACCGACTTCAGCAGGCCTTTGCCGCGGTAGAATTCGACCAGCGGCGCGGTCTGCTCGCGATAGACGCTGAGGCGGTTGCGAAGCACCTCCTCGTTGTCGTCACCACGGGCAACGCCGGATTCTTTGGCGCGCTTGGCGATGCGCCCGACCAGCACGTCGGCATCGGCGGTGATCTCGATCACCGCGTCGAGCTGCATGCCCTTGTCGGCCAGCATCTCCTCGAGCGCCTCGGCCTGCGGAATGGTCCGCGGGAAACCGTCGAGCACGAAACCCGGCTTGCAGTCGTCCTGGTCGAGCCGCTCGGAGACGATGCCGTTGACGATCTCGTCGGACACCAGATCGCCGCGATCCATGATCTCCTTGGCGGCCAGCCCCATCGGGGTCTTGGCGGCAATGGCGGAGCGCAGGATGTCACCGGTGGAAAGCTGCGGGATGCCGTAGCTCTCGACCAGCACCTTGGCCTGCGTGCCCTTGCCGGCGCCCGGAGGTCCCAGAAGGATCAGCCTCATTTACGCTTGCCCCCAAGGCGCGACCGCTTCACCAGCCCCTCGTACTGCTGGGCGATCAGGTGGCTCTGCACCTGGGTCACCGTGTCCAGCGTCACCGTCACGATAATCAGCAGCGAGGTGCCGCCGATGAACTGGCTGACGTTGAGCTGGCTGTGGATCATCTCGGGAATGAGCGCCACGACAGTCAGATAGAGGGCGCCGATCACCGTGATGCGCGTCAGCACGTAGTCGATGTAGTTCGCCGTCCGCTCGCCCGGACGGATGCCGGGAATGAAGCCGCCGGAGCGCTTCAGGTTGTCCGCGGTATCGGTCGGGTTGAAGACGATCGAGGTGTAGAAGAAGGCGAAGAAGATGATCAGGATGGCGAACAGCACCAGATAGAGGGGCTGGCCGCGACCGAGCAACGCCGCCGTCACCGACAGCCATTGCGGGGCATCACCCTGCGCCGCGAACGACGCAATGGTGGCCGGCAGCAGCAGCAAGGACGAACCGAAGATCACCGGGATGACGCCCGAGGTGTTGAGCTTCAGCGGCAGGTGCGAGGTATCGCCCTGGAACATCTTGTTGCCGACCTGGCGCTTCGGATACTGGATCAGCAGCCGGCGCTGGGCCCGTTCGAAGAACACGATGACGCCGATCACCGCGATGGCAATGATCAGCAGACCGACGACCCAGATGGTCGGCAGCGCGCCGGTGCGGCTGAGCTCGAGCGTCTGCACCACCGTCGCCGGCAGGTTCGCCACGATACCGGCGAAAATGATCAGCGAAATGCCGTTGCCGATGCCGCGCGAGGTGATCTGCTCACCCAGCCACATCAGGAACATGGTGCCGCCGACCAGCGTGATGACGGTCGAAAGCCGGAAGAACCAACCTGGATCGATCACGACGCCCTGGCTGCCTTCGAGACCGATGGCAATGCCATAGGCCTGTACGGCGCAGAACAGCACGGCGAGATAGCGGGTGTACTGGTTGATCTTGCGACGGCCGCTCTCGCCTTCCTTGCGGAGGGCTTCGAGGCGTGGCGACGCGGTGGTCACCACCTGCACCACGATGGATGCGGTGATGTAGGGAATGAGGTTCAGCGCAAAGATCGCCATGCGCTGCACGGCGCCGCCGGCAAACATGTCGAACATGCCGAAAATGCCCTGCTGCGCCTGCTGGAAGGTCGCGGCATAGGCATCAGGGTCGATACCGGGCACCGGGATGTAGGTCCCGAGCCGATAAACGAGAAGCGCACCCAGTGTGAACCAGATGCGCTGCTGAAGGGCCTTCGCTTTCGCGAAGGTCCCGAAGTTCAGATTCTTGGCCAGCTGTTCGGCTGCGGACGCCATAGTCGCTCCCTTAAGAATGGGGCCAGGCGCTCTTAGGCGTCAGCCTTCACTTCTGCCTGAGGCATATCGACCTTGCCGCCGGCCGCTTCAATAGCAGCGAGCGCGCCTTTGGTCGCATGAGCAACCTTGAAGGTCACCTTCTTGGCAGTGAAACCCGAGCTGCCGATCAGCCGCACGCCATCGAGTTCGCGACGGATCACGCCGGCCTTCACCAGCGCAGCCGCATCGACCACGCCCTTGATGTCCAGCTTGCCGCTGTCGATGTAGTTCTGGACGCGGTCGATACGCAGCTGGTTCCACTTCTTGGGATTCAGTGCGTTGAAGCCGCGCTTGGGCATGCGCATGTGCAGCGGCATCTGGCCGCCTTCGAAGCCGTTGATGGCAACGCCGGAGCGCGCCGTCTGGCCCTTGCCACCGCGACCACCGGTCTTGCCGACGCCCGAGCCGATACCACGACCGACGCGTACGCGCTTCTTGTTGGCGCCCGGGTTGTCCCGGAGTTCGTTCAAACGAGTCATTGTTCTCGTCCCTTATTTGGCGTCGACGACGCGCACGAGGTGCGGGATCTTGCGGATCATGCCGCGGACCTCGGGGGTGTCCTTGAGGGTCGACTGCTTGCGCACCTTGTTGAGCCCGAGCCCGATCAGGGTCGCCCGCTGGTCGGCCGGACGGCGCGACGGGCTGGCGATCTGCTCGATGGTGACGGTCTTATCGGCCATTGTTCTAACTCCCGAGCCCTAATCAGGCTTCGACGGTCTCGCCACGGCGAGCCTGCAGGTCCGAGACCTTCAGGCCGCGACGGGCGGCGACCGAACGCGGGCTGTCGACGCGCTTCAGCGCATCGAAGGTGGCCCGCACCATGTTGTAGGGATTGGCGGTGCCCTGCGACTTCGCCACGATGTCGTTGACCCCGAGGGTCTCGAACACGGCGCGCATCGGGCCGCCGGCGATGATGCCGGTGCCGGGCACGGCGGCACGCAGGATGACCTTGCCGGCGCCGTGGTGGCCGACCACATCGTGGTGCAGCGTACGGGCATCGCGCAGCGGTACGCGGATCATCTGGCGCTTGGCCTGCTCGGTGGCCTTGCGGATGGCCTCAGGCACTTCACGCGCCTTGCCGTGACCGAAGCCAACGCGGCCCTTCTGGTCACCGACCACCACCAGGGCGGCGAAACCGAAGCGACGACCACCCTTCACAACCTTGGCGACGCGGTTGATGTGAACCAGCCGGTCGACGAATTCGCTATCGCGCTCTTGAACGTCTCTCATCGAATTTTCCTTTGTCGCCGGATCAGAACTGCAGGCCGCCTTCGCGGGCCGCATCACCCAGGGCCTTGACGCGGCCATGGTAGAGGTAGGCACCACGATCGAAGACGACGGTCGACACCTTGGCGGCGAGGCCGCGCTCGGCGATCAGCTTGCCGACGGCGGCCGCAGCCTCCGAGGTCGAGCCGTTCTTCAGCTTTGCCTTGACATCCTTGTCGATGGTCGAAGCGGCAGCCAGCGTGCGGCCGGACGCGTCATCGATGATCTGGGCGTAAATGTTCTTGTCCGAGCGGTGCACGGACAGACGCGGGCGGCCATTGGCGTTAGCCTTGAGCGCCTTGCGAACGCGCGCCTTGCGGCGGTCCGCACCTTTGAGGCTGATGGGCATCTCGTGCGCTCCTTACTTCTTCTTGCCTTCTTTTCGGGCGATGTACTCGCCCACATAGCGCACACCCTTGCCCTTGTAGGGCTCCGGCGGACGCCAGCCGCGAATGTCGGCGGCCACCTGGCCAACCTGCTGCTTGTCCGAGCCGGTCACGACCACTTCGGTCTGAGTCGGCGCGGCGATGGTGATCCCCTTGGGAGTCTCGAACACCACCTCGTGGCTGAACCCGAGGCTGAGCTTCAGGTCCTTGCCCTGCATGGCGGCGCGGTAACCCACACCCTGGATCTGCAGCTTCTTCTCGAAGCCGGCGCTGACGCCGATCACCATGTTGTTGATCAGCGCGCGGGTGGTCCCCCAGGCAGCACGAGCTTCCTTGCTGTCGTTGGCGGGCTCGATGACGATACCGTCATCGGTCTGCTTGGCGTTCACGATATCCATGAGCGTCAGCGCCTGCTCGCCCTTCGGCCCCTTTGCGGTGACCTTGCGATCGCTGATCGTGACGGTGACGCCACTGACCGGAGCAATCGGCTTTTTGCCTGTACGGGACATTCTTTCTACTTCCTTCGGAGTAATCGTCACACCGACGGCCTCAAGGCTGTGAGCCTTAGAAGACGCGGCAGAGTACCTCGCCACCCAGGTTCTGGGCTTTCGCTTCGTGATCGGCCATCACGCCCTTGGGGGTCGACAGGATCGACACACCGAGGCCATTGGCGACCGAGGGGATGTTCTTGACCGACGCATAGACGCGACGGCCAGGACGCGACACGCGCTCGATGGTGCGGATCACCGGAGCGTTGTCGGAGTACTTCAGCTCGATGTCGAACTGGGCAACGCCGTTGTCCATCTTGCTTTCCGAGTAGCCGCGGATGAAGCCTTCCGACTTCAGCACGTCGAGCACACGGCCACGCAGGGTGGACGCCGGGGTCTGGACGACATCGCGACGACGCAGCTGCGCGTTGCGGATGCGGGTCAGCATATCGCCGATCGGATCAGAGAGGCTCATTGTCGTCTTCTCCTTACCAGCTCGACTTGACCATGCCCGGGATCAGCCCGAGGCTGCCCAGCTCGCGCAGAGCGATACGGCTCATCTTGAGCTTGCGGTAGTAGCCACGCGGACGGCCGGTGACTTCGCAGCGGTTGTGAATGCGGTTCTCAGCCGAGTTCCGCGGCAGCGCGGCGAGCTTGAGCTGCGCTGCGAAGCGCTCCTCGAGCGAAACGGTCTGGTTCATCACGATCGCCTTGAGCTTGGCCCGCTTGGGACCCAGCTGCTTGGCGAGGCGCTTGCGCTTGTTGTTCTTTTCGATGGAGCTGGTCTTTGCCATGTCTCGTCCTTCTCTCTTCCGTTACTGCCGGAAGGGGAAATTGAAAGCCTTGAGCAGCGCCCGGGCTTCGTCGTCGGTGCGCGCCGTGGTGCACACGATGATGTCCATGCCCCAGGTCTGATCGATCTGATCGAAGTTGATCTCGGGGAAGATGATGTGTTCCTTGATGCCCATGGCATAGTTGCCACGACCATCGAAGGAGTTCGGGTTCAGGCCGCGGAAGTCGCGAACACGCGGCAGCGCGATATTCACCAGGCGGTCGAGGAACTCGTACATGCGCGCCTTGCGGAGCGTCACCTTGACGCCGAGCGGCATCTCTTCGCGGACCTTGAAGCCGGCGATCGACTTGCGCGCATGGGTGATGACGGGCTTCTGACCGGCGATCTTCTCGAGATCGGCAGCCGCCGACTTCACCTTCTTGGTGTCGTTGACCGCCTCGCCGACGCCGATGTTCAGCACGATCTTGTCGAGCTTGGGCGCCTGCATGACGTTCTTGTAACCGAACTCCTTGATCAGGTTCGGCTTGATGGTCTCGTCGTACTGGGTACGGAGACGCGGGATATAGACGGTGTCAGCCATCGATCGTGTCCCCGGTCGACTTGGCGACGCGCACCTTGGTGCCGTCGGCGTTGATCTTGAACCCGACGCGCGACGGCTTGCCGTTCGCATCGGCGATCGCGAGGTTCGACAGGTGAATCGGGGCTTCCTTGGTGAAGATCCCCGCGTCCTGGCTCGCGGTCTGCTTGGTGTGGCGGCGGACGAGATTGAGCCCCTGCACTACTGCGCGGGTCTCAGTCGGGATGACCTGCAGCACCTGCCCGGTCTTGCCCTTGTCCTTGCCGGCGAGAACGACGACCTTGTCGCCCTTCTTGATCTTGGACGCCATCACAACACCTCCGGCGCGAGCGAAATGATCTTCATGTGGTTCTTGCTGCGCAGTTCGCGCGGCACTGGCCCGAAGATACGGGTGCCGATCGGCTCGGCCTGGTTGTTGATCAGCACGGCCGCGTTCCGGTCGAAGCGGATGATGGTGCCGTCGGTGCGGCGAACCGGGAACGCGGTGCGCACGACAACGGCCTTCATCACCTGGCCCTTCTTGACGCGACCGCGGGGGATCGCATCCTTCACCGAGACGACGATGATGTCGCCCACCGAGGCGTACTTGCGGTGCGAGCCGCCGAGCACCTTGATGCACATGACACGACGCGCGCCGGAGTTGTCGGCTACATCGAGATTGGACTGCATCTGGATCATGGCTTGATGCCTTCTTCAGTTTCGGGGTCTGCCTACTCGGCGAGCCCTAAATTCCGGTTTACGCGGAGGGCTTAAGGACCCAGCGCTTGTTCTTCGAAATCGGCGCCGACTCTTCGATCCAGACGACGTCCCCGACCTTGGCCGCATTGGCCTCGTCGTGAGCGTGGTACTTCTTGGACCGGCGAACGGTCTTCTTCATCACCGGGTGGGTGAAGGAACGGTCGACCCGCACCACCACGGTCTTTTCATTAGTGTCGGAGACCACGGTCCCCTGCAGTACGCGCTTGGGCATCTCGGTCTCCTTACTTCGCCGCGGCTTTCTCGCCGAGCACGGTCTTGACCCGCGCGATCTCGCGACGGACCTCACGCACCCGCGCCGGCTTCTCCAGCTGCTGGGTAGCGCGCTGGAACCGCAGGTTGAACTGCTCTTTCTTCAGGCCGAGCAGCTGATCCTTCAGCTCATCGGGGGTCTTGCCGCGAAGATCGGCGGCACCGCCGCTCTTCACTTCCGTCTTCTTGGGTGCACGGGCCATGGCTATCAATCCGCGATGCGGGTGACGACCCGCGTGATGATCGGAAGCTTCATCGCGCCGAGGCGCAGAGCTTCCTTGGCGACGTCCTCGGGAACGCCGTCGATTTCGAACAGGATGCGACCCGGCTTGACGCGAGCCGCCCAGAATTCCACCGAACCCTTGCCCTTACCCATGCGGACTTCGGTCGGCTTCTTGGAAACCGGCAGGTCCGGGAAGACACGGATCCAGACGCGGCCGGCGCGCTTCATCTCGCGAGTGATCGCGCGGCGAGCCGCTTCGATCTGGCGAGCCGTGACGCGCTCGGGCTCCTGGGACTTCAGGCCGAACTGACCGAAAGCCAGCTCCGTGCCACCCTTGGCGTTGCCATGGATGCGGCCCTTATGCGCCTTGCGGAACTTGGTACGTTTTGGTTGCAGCATTTTTGTCTATGCCTTCTCAGTTCGCCGGCGCGCGATCGCGACGATCGCCGCGCTCACCGCGTTCGTCCCGGTCGGAACGCTCGCGACGCTGGCCGCCTTCGTTCGACGAACCACCTTCGGTGGCGCGACGCTCGTGGGCCGACGGGTCGTGCTCGAGGACTTCGCCCTTGAACACCCACACCTTGATGCCGATGATGCCGTAGGTGGTCTGCGCCTCGGCGGTGCCGTAGTCGATGTCGGCGCGCAGCGTGTGCAGCGGCACGCGACCTTCGCGGTACCATTCCGTGCGGGCGATGTCGGCGCCGCCGAGACGGCCGCCAACGTTGACCCGGATGCCGCCGGCGCCCATGCGGATCGCCGTCTGCACTGCACGCTTCATCGCACGGCGGAAAGCCACGCGACGCTCGAGCTGCTGGGCAATGCCCTGCGCCACGAGGTTGGCATCGGTCTCGGGCTTGCGCACCTCGACGATGTTGATGTGCACTTCGCTGTCGGTGAACTTCTTCACCTTGGCGCGGATCTTGTCGATGTCAGCGCCCTTCTTGCCGATCACGATGCCCGGACGGGCGGTGTGGATCGACACGCGGCACTTACGATGCGGACGTTCGATGACGATCTTCGAAACAGCAGCCTGCTTCAGATCTTCAAGCAGCGTCTCGCGGATCTTCAGGTCTTCCTGGAGCAGCGAACCGTACTCACCCTTGTTCGCGTACCAACGCGAATCCCAGGTGCGGTTGATGCCGAGGCGCAGACCGATCGGGTTGATCTTCTGACCCATTATGCGGTCTCCTCAACTTGGCGAACCACAATGGTGAGGTTCGAGAACGGGCGCTCCATACGGGCGGCGTGGCCGCGGCCACGGGCCATGAAGCGCTTCATGACCAGCGAGTCACCGACATAGCACTCGGCGACGACCAGGCTGTCCGGGTCGAGACCGTGGTTGTTCTCGGCATTCGCGATGGCGCTCTCGAGCGTCTTCTTGACCGAGCCGGCGATGCGCTTGCGCGAGAAGGTCAGCTCGGCGAGAGCCTTGTCGACCTTCTTGCCGCGGATCGACGCAGCCACGAGGTTGAGCTTGATGCCCGAGGTGCGAAGCATGCGGAGCACCGCCTTGGCTTCGTTGTCCTTGAGCGACCGCTGAGTTTTCGGCTTGCCCATGTTACTTCCTCTTGGCCTTCTTGTCGGCCGCGTGACCGTAGTAGGTACGGGTCGGAGCGAACTCGCCGAACTTGTGGCCGATCATCTCTTCCTGCACGTTCACCGGCACATGCTTGTGGCCGTTGTGCACGCCGAAGGTGAGACCGACGAACTGCGGCAGGATCGTGGAACGACGGCTCCAGATCTTGATGACTTCGTTGCGGCCGCTCGCACGGCTGGTCTCTGCCTTCTTGAGCAGATAGCCGTCGACGAACGGGCCTTTCCAGACTGAACGCGACATGGCTTAGCGGCCCTTCTTCACGTGACGCGAGCGGACGATGAACTTGTCCGTCGACTTGTTGCTGCGGGTCTTCTTACCCTTGGTCGGCTTGCCCCACGGGGTCACCGGGTGACGGCCACCGGAAGTACGGCCTTCACCACCACCATGCGGGTGATCGACCGGGTTCATGGTCACACCGCGGTTGACCGGCTTGCGGCCGAGCCAGCGATTACGACCGGCCTTGCCGATCGAGGTGTTCGAGTGATCCTGGTTCGACACCGCGCCGACAGTGGCGAGGCACGAGCCATGGACCCGGCGCTGCTCGCCCGAGTTGAGGCGAAGGATCGCCCAACCGGCGTCACGGCCGACATACTGCGCGTAGGCACCGGCCGAACGGGCGATCTGACCGCCCTTGCGGGGCTTCATCTCGACGTTGTGGACGATGGTGCCGACCGGCATGCGCTCGAGCGGCATGGCATTGCCCGGCTTCACGTCGGCGGTGCCGAGCGTCGAGATCACCTTGTCGCCGGCAGCGAGACGCTGCGGAGCGATGATGTAGGCGAGCTCGCCGTCCGCGTACTTGATCAGCGCGATCCAGGCGGTGCGGTTCGGATCATACTCGAGCCGCTCGACGGTCGCCGTCTCTTCGAAACGCACGCGGCGGAAATCGACCACGCGGTACGAACGCTTGTGACCGCCACCCCGATGGTAGGCCGTGATGCGACCGGCGTTGTTACGACCACCGGACTGGTTCAGACCTTCGGTCAGCGCCTTTACCGGCTTGCCCTTCCACAGCTCCGACCGATCGGTCGTGATGAGCTGACGGCGGCCCGGGGAGGTCGGATTGTAAGTTTTCAGACCCATTCTTCTCTCTCCCCTCAGATGCCGGTCGAAATATCGATCGACTGGCCTTCGGCCAGGGTGACAACGGCCTTCTTGACATCCTTGCGGGTGCCAAGTTCCTGCCGGAAACGCTTCACCTTGCCCTTGCGGACCAGGGTGTTGACGGCCTTGACCTTGACCGAGAAGAGCGCCTCGACGGCGGCTTTGATATCGGCCTTGGTGGCGTCGATCGCGACGTCGAAGACGACCTGGCTGTGCTCGGACGCCATCGTCGACTTCTCGGTGACGACCGGGTTACGGATCACGTCGTAGTTGGTGAACTTGCTCATGCGAACCGGGCCTCGAGCGCTTCGAGCGCTGCTTTGGTCAGAACGAGCTTATGGCGACGGAGAATGTCAGCGACATTGATCCCCTGCACCGGCAGCACGTCGATCTGCGGAATGTTGCGCGCGGCGCTGGCGAAATTCTTGTCCACCTCGGCGCCGTCGATGATCAGAGCGCTCGACCATTCCAGCTTGCCGAACTTGGCGACCAGCTGAGCGGTCTTGGGCTCCTTGGTGGCGACGGTCGGAACGACCACCAGTTCGCCAGCCTTGGCCTTGGCCGAAAGCGCATGCTTCAGCGCCAGGGCGCGGACCTTCTTGGGCAGCTCGATCGCATGGCTACGGGGCTCGGGACCGAAGGCCCGGCCGCCGCCGCGGAACTGCGGAGCAGACTTGGCGCCGTGACGAGCGCCGCCCGAGCCCTTCTGCTTGATCGATTTCTTCGAAGTGTAGGCGATCTCGGAGCGATGCTTCACCTTGTGGGTGCCGGCCATCGCCTTGAGCTGCTGGTAGCGAACCATGCGGTGCAGGATGTCCTGACGGACTTCGAGACCAAAGATCTCGTCCTTCAGGGTGACCGAACCGTCGGCCTTACCGTCCAGAGTGGTGACCTGGAGTTCCATTATTTAGCCTCCTCGGCCACGGCTGCTGCAGCCGCCTTGAACGAACCGGGCACAGCTGCGCCCTTCGGAGCGGCCTTCTTGACCGCGTCCTTGATCTGGATCCAGGCGCCCTTGGCACCCGGGACAGCGCCCTCGACCATGATCAGCCCGCGCTCCACATCGGTGCGCACGACCCTCAGGTTCTGGGTGGTGACACGACGGTCGCCCATGTGGCCGGCCATCTTCTTGCCCTTGAACACCTTGCCGGGGTCCTGACGCTGGCCGGTCGAGCCGTGCGAGCGGTGCGACACGGACACACCGTGCGTGGCGCGCAGGCCGCCGAAGTTCCAGCGCTTCATGCCGCCGGCGAAGCCCTTACCGATCGAGGTCCCGGTCACGTCGACCAGCTGGCCCTCGACGAAGTGGTCCGCCTGCATGGTGGCGCCGACTTCAATGAGGTTCGCAGGATCGACACGAAACTCTGTTACCTGCCGCTTGGGCTCGACCTTGGCGACGGCGAACTGGCCACGCTCAGCCTTGGTGACATTCTTCGCCTTGACGGTGCCCGCGCCGAGCTGGAGGGCGGTGTAGCCGTCCTTCTCCTGCGTGCGCTGGCCGACCACCTGGCAATTCTTGAGGTCGAGCACGGTCACGGGGACGTGGGTGCCGTCGTCCAAGAACAGGCGGGTCATGCCCAGCTTCTGTGCGATCAAACCAGAACGCATCGGTTGTTACCTTCTCTCTTTGGCGCTTGACCGGGTCATTGTGTCCAAGAGGACCCTTTGGATGGTCAGCGCGAAAACTCAGTCACTCAGAGCTTGATTTCGACGTCGACGCCGGCGGCGAGATCGAGCTTCATCAGAGCATCGACGGTCTGCGGGGTCGGGTCCACGATGTCCAGAAGACGCTTGTGGGTCCGGATCTCGAACTGCTCGCGCGACTTCTTGTCGATGTGCGGCGAGCGGTTGACCGTAAACTTCTCAATCTGTGTGGGCAGCGGGATCGGCCCGCGCACCTGCGCACCCGTACGCTTGGCCGTGTTGACGATCTCCCGGGTGGAAGTGTCGAGCACACGGTGGTCAAAGGCTTTGAGCCGGATGCGAATGTTTTGACCGTTCATCTTGCTTTCCCAGCGAAAAATGGAGCGCGGCGCGCTAAAGGCGCGCCGCGCCAGCCATTGCATGCCTTACTTCAGGATCTTGGCGACGACGCCCGAACCAACGGTGCGGCCACCCTCACGGATAGCGAAGCGGAGCTTCTCTTCCATGGCGATCGGCACGATCAGCTGGACCGAGATATTCACGTTGTCGCCCGGCATCACCATCTCGGTGCCTTCCGGCAGCGTGACCACACCGGTCACGTCGGTGGTGCGGAAGTAGAACTGCGGACGATAGTTGGCGAAGAACGGCGTGTGACGGCCACCCTCTTCCTTGGTGAGGATATAAGCCTCAGCCACGAAATCGGTGTGCGGGGTCACGGAACCGGGCTTGCAGAGCACCTGACCGCGCTCGACCTGCGTACGGTCGATACCACGGATCAGAGCGCCGATGTTGTCGCCAGCCTGGCCCTGATCGAGCAGCTTGCGGAACATTTCAACGCCGGTCACGGTCGTCTTCTGCGTCGCCTTGATGCCGACGATCTCGACTTCCTCACCCACCTTCACGATGCCGCGCTCGACACGGCCGGTCACCACGGTGCCGCGGCCCGAGATCGAGAACACGTCTTCGATCGGCATCAGGAACGGCTGGTCGACCGGACGGGCCGGCTGCGGGATGTACTCGTCGACAGCGCGCATCAGCTCGAGCACGGCGTCGTGGCCGAGCTTCTTGTCACCGTCGTTCAGAGCCTCGGTGGCCGAGCCCTTGATGATCGGAACGTCGTCGCCCGGGAATTCGTAGGACGACAGCAGCTCGCGCACTTCGAGTTCCACGAGCTCGAGGAGCTCCGGATCGTCGACCATGTCGCACTTGTTCAGGAACACGACGAGCGCCGGCACACCGACCTGACGGGCGAGCAGGATGTGCTCACGGGTCTGCGGCATCGGGCCGTCGGCAGCCGACACGACCAGGATCGCGCCGTCCATCTGGGCAGCGCCGGTGATCATGTTCTTCACATAGTCGGCGTGGCCCGGGCAGTCGACGTGAGCGTAGTGACGGTTGGTCGTCTCGTACTCGACGTGCGCGGTGTTGATCGTGATGCCGCGAGCCTTCTCTTCCGGAGCCGCGTCGATCTGATCGTACGCCTTGAAGGTGGCGCCGCCGGTCTCGGCGAGGACCTTGGTGATCGCTGCGGTCAGCGAGGTCTTGCCATGGTCGACGTGACCGATCGTGCCGATGTTGCAATGCGGCTTAGAGCGGGAAAACTTTTCCTTGGCCATCGTATTCTCCGTTGGGTGCCAGCTTGGCTTGCCGGCATTAGGATCTCAGTTGTCGTTGTCTGCTTTCGGCGATCCGGGTGTGAACCGTGGTGGCTCTGGTTCCCGGATCGGCCTTGGTCTGCTTGTTAGGCGTACTTGGCCTGGACTTCCTGGGCCACCGCAGTAGGGACCTGCTCATAGTGGTCGAAGGTCATGGTGTACTGCGCACGCCCCTGAGACATGGAACGCAGCGAGTTCACATAGCCGAACATGTTGGCCAGTGGCACCATGGCGTCGATCACCTGGGCAATACCCCGGGCTTCGGTGCCGCGGATCTGACCGCGGCGGGAGTTCAGATCGCCGATGACGTCGCCCACATAGTCTTCCGGGGTCAGAACTTCAACCCGCATGATCGGCTCGAGGATCTTCGGAGCCGCCTTCTCGATGGCTTCGCGGAAACCCGCGCGGCCAGCGATTTCGAAGGCGAGAACCGAGGAGTCGACGTCGTGGTAGGCACCGTCGGTCAGCGCGAACTTGATGTCCACGATCGGGAAGCCGATGATCGGGCCAGCGCCCATCACCGACTGCACACCCTTTTCGACGCCCGGGACGTATTCCTTCGGCACGTTACCGCCAACGACTTCCGAGGTGAACTCGAAGCCCTTGCCCGGCTCGTTGGGCTCGATGCGGAACTTGATGCGCGCGAACTGACCCGAACCACCCGACTGCTTCTTGTGGGTGTAGTCGTGCTCGACGGTGCGGGTGATCGCCTCGCGGTAGGCCACCTGCGGCGCACCGATATTGGCTTCCACCTTGAACTCGCGCTTCATGCGGTCGACGAGAATGTCGAGGTGCAGTTCGCCCATGCCCGAGATGATGGTCTGGCCCGATTCCTCGTCGGTCTTGACGCGGAAGGACGGATCCTCGGCGGCCAGGCGAGCGAGCGCGAGGCCCATCTTTTCCTGATCGGCCTTCGACTTCGGCTCGACGGCGATGTCGATGACCGGCTCGGGGAACTCCATACGCTCCAAGATCACCTTGTTGTTCGGATCCGACAGCGTGTCGCCGGTGGTCGTGTCCTTGAGGCCGACGATGGCGACGATGTCGCCGGCGTAGGCTTCGTTGATCTGCTCGCGCGAGTTGGCGTGCATCTGGAACATGCGACCAACGCGTTCCTTCTTCTCCTTGACGGTATTCTCAAGGGAAGCACCGGCCTCGAGGTGACCCGAGTAGATGCGGCAGAAGGTCAGCGAACCCATGTGCGGGTCGTTGGCGATCTTGAAGGCGAGCATCGACAGCGGCTCTTCGTCCGAAGCGTGACGCTCGATCTCGGCATCGGTCTTGACGTCGATGCCCTTGATCGCCGGAATGTCGGTCGGCGCCGGCAGGAAGTCGATAACGCCATCCAGCAGCGGCTGCACACCCTTGTTCTTGAAGGACGAACCGCAGAACACCGGGAACAGCTTGACGTCGCAGGTGCCCTTGCGGATCAGCCGGCGCAGCGTGGCGTTGTCCGGCATGTCGCCGTTGAGATAAGCCTCCGTCGCCGCATCGTCCATCTCGACGGCGGTCTCGATCAGCTTCTCGCGATACTGCTCGGCGCGTTCCTTGAGGTCGGCCGGGATCTCGACGACGTCCCACTGGGCGCCCAGCTCTTCGTTGCGCCAGACCAGCGCGTTCATCTCGATGAGATCGACCACGCCCTTGAAATCGCTTTCCGAGCCGATCGGCAGCTGCATCACCACCGGCTTGATGCCGAGGCGCTTGTCCAGCGTGTCGAGGCAGAAATAGAAATCGGCACCGATCTTGTCCATCTTGTTGACGAAGATCAGACGCGGAACGTTGTACTTGTCGGCCTGCCGCCAGACGGTTTCCGTCTGCGGCTCGACGCCCTGGTTGCCGTCGAGCAGCGCGATGGCGCCGTCGAGCACGCGCAGCGAACGCTCGACTTCAATGGTGAAGTCCACGTGGCCGGGAGTGTCAATGATGTTGAAGCGGTACTGCGAGCCGTCACGGCCCTTCCAGAACGTGGTGGTCGCGGCGGACGTGATGGTGATGCCGCGCTCCTGCTCCTGCTCCATCCAGTCCATGGTCGCGGCGCCGTCGTGGACTTCGCCGATCTTGTGGGACTTGCCGGTGTAGTAAAGGATGCGTTCGGTCGTCGTCGTCTTGCCAGCATCGATGTGAGCCATGATGCCGAAGTTACGATAGCGATTGATCGGGTATTCGCGGGCCATCTGAGCGAGCCTTCCGTTTACCAGCGGTAGTGCGAGAAGGCACGGTTGGCGTCAGCCATACGGTGCGTGTCTTCGCGTTTCTTGACAGCCTGACCGCGGCCGTTGACGGCATCCATGAGCTCGCCCGACAGGCGCTCCTTCATGGTGTGCTCGCCACGCTTGCGGGCAGATTCGATGAGCCAGCGGATCGCCAGGGCCTGCTGACGGTCGGTACGGACCTCAACCGGAACCTGGTACGTCGCACCACCGACGCGGCGCGAACGCACTTCGACGGCCGGGCGGATGTTGTCCAGCGCGGTGTGGAACACACCGATCGGATCCTGCTTCAGCTTCGACTGCACGATGTCGAAGGCGCCGTAGACGATGGACTCGGCAGCCGACTTCTTGCCGTCCTTCATGAGCGAGTTCATGAACTTGGAGACGACGAGATCGCCGAACTTCGGATCGGGGTTGACTTCGCGCTTCTCAGCGGAGTGACGACGGGACATCTGGAATGCTCCTTACTTCGGCCGCTTCGCGCCGTACTTCGAACGGCGCTGCTTGCGATCCTTCACCGACTGGGTGTCGAGAACGCCGCGCAGCACGTGGTAGCGAACGCCCGGCAGGTCGCGAACACGGCCGCCGCGGATCAGCACCACGGAGTGTTCCTGCAGGTTGTGGCCTTCGCCGGGAATGTAGGAAATGACTTCACGCGAAGTCGTCAGACGAACCTTCGCAACCTTGCGGAGAGCCGAGTTCGGCTTCTTCGGGGTCGTCGTATAAACGCGAGAGCACACGCCGCGCTTCTGCGGGTTTGCTTCCATCGCCGGTACTTTGTTCCGCTTGGGCTTGGATACCCGAGGCTTGCGGATCAACTGATTAATGGTCGGCATTGCGCTCTTTCCATCGGTCCGAAGTTCGTTGCGAAAGACGATGACAAACCAATAGGGCGCCAATTCCACCCCTAACGGGGCAGCGGCGCCTCTCATTGCAGCGGACCACCCAGCGTTGGCCGGGCGTTCATGCGCACGAAGATTTGTCGTCGTCTCTTGCCTTTGGCGATGTGTTTGAAGTTCCTGGATGCCCGCACAAGGTGGCAGATACCCGCGTGAACTTCACGACCGACCGCTAAGGTTGCGCCTCTATATGGGCAGTGAGTCCCCCCGTCAAGGATTCTTTGCAGCGGAACCTGATGCTCACGTAGCCGGAAATCCGGGGAATTTCCATCCTACGGCGGGACGGGGTCGGGAGGCAGGGCTAATCTGACTCCGACGCATGGCTGGCACCAGATCGCCGATGCGGTTTTCCTCGATTTTCGGGAATCGGCCAGTGCTCCCCTGCCCCGCATTGGCCGGCTCGGGACAAAGGTGTAACAGTCGGCGCGATAGCGAAGCCGAGTTGGGAGCATTCGATGAAGCTGGCACGCCTGTCGGTCGCCGTACTACTTGGCGCCCTCGCCGCAACTCCGGCGCTGGCGCAGACGATCGTCGACGGCTCGAAGGTCGACGAGATCGTGACCATCGCCCGCGGCTATGGTTCGGCCAGCCTCGAGACGCAGGGCGACGGCAATCCGCGCATCGCCGGCAACATCAAGGGCGTGCCCTACTACGTGTTCTTCATGAACTGCTCGGCCGATGCCGCCTGCGAGGACATCAACTTCTATGCCGGCTTCGCCGACATCAAGCCGACCATGGACGCGCTCAACGCCTGGAACCGCGACAAGCGGTTCGGCAACGCCTATCTAGATGCCGACCTCGACGCGGCGATCGAGTATGACGTGAACCTCGAGTATGGGGTCACGCGCGAGAACCTCGATGCCGCATTCGGCGTCTGGTCGGTGCTGCTGGAGCAGTACACCGAGTATGTCGGATACAAGCCGGCGCCCTGAGCTTGGCCGACGACCCGCCGTTCCACCACCGGGTTGCGCACCGAAGCTCCCATCAGCGCGGCACACAGGTGCTCTTGGTCGGCAAGACTTCGCTGAAGTGGCCAGCCGTCCCACCATCCTGCTTGCACATCACCCTGCTGGCGGCGTTCTTGCCCAGATTGAACGTGCAATCGAATTTCTGGATTGCCCGCTCGCCGGTGATCTTCATTCGGCACCAGGCCTGGCAGTAGTAGGCCTTGTCACTCGGATTGGAGGCGATGACCTGGAGAGTGGACCTGTCGGCCGACAACGAACAGTTCGGCATCCAGCTGGCGAATGCCATCGTGGGCATCAGCATGGCGGCTACAGCGACCGCGACCCGCAACATTCTCATCCCCCCTCATTCTTGACTGAGTAAGGCCGTTCGCGTGCCCTCGCGCAAGGGGTGGGCAAAAGAAAGGGCCCCGTAGGGCCCTTTTGACGTTCTTTGACAGAGCTGCCGATTACTCGGCCGGCTCCACCGGGGTCGGGGTCGGCGCCGGGATGGCGGCGGTCTCGGCCTGACGGCGGCGCTCTTCGAGGATCATGTCGTCGCGACGGGTCGCGATCGCCTTAGCCTTGGAGATGCCCGCACCGGTACCGGCCGGGATCAGGCGGCCGACGATGACGTTCTCCTTGAGGCCCTCGAGCAGGTCGGCCTTGCCGGAAACCGCCGCTTCGGTGAGGACGCGGGTGGTTTCCTGGAACGACGCGGCCGACACGAACGAGCGGGTCTGCAGCGAGGCCTTGGTGATGCCGAGCAGCACCGGGTTGGCGGTGGCCGGCTTCTTGCCGTCGGCGACCAGCTGATCGTTGAGTTCGTCGAAGTCGAGCTTGTCGAGCTGCTCGTCCTTGAGCATCCCGCTGTCGCCCGGGTTCACGATCTCGACCTTCTGCAGCATCTGGCGAACGATCACCTCGATGTGCTTGTCGTTGATCAGCACGCCCTGCAGCCGGTAGACTTCCTGGATCTCGTTGACGAGGTAGCGCGCAAGCTCTTCCACGCCCTTGATCGCCAGGATGTCGTGCGGTGCCGGGTTGCCGTCGAGGATGTACTCACCCTTCTCGATGGTGTCGCCTTCCTGCAGGTGGAACGGCTTGCCCTTCGGGATCAGGTACTCGACGGGCTCGGCGCCCTCCTCGGCGGCTTCGATGATGATCCGGCGCTTGTTCTTGTAGTCGCGACCGAATTTGATCGTGCCGGTGATCTCCGCGATGATCGCGTGATCCTTGGGACGACGGGCCTCGAACAGCTCGGCCACACGCGGCAGACCGCCGGTGATGTCCTTGGTCTTGGCACTTTCGAGCGGAATACGGGCCAACACGTCACCCGGCGAAACCTTCTCGCCCGGCTCGACCGCGATAACCGCGTCGACCGAGAGCAGGTACCGCGCTTCGCCGCCGCGATCCAGTTTGACGACGGCGTCGCCACGCTTGATCGTGATGGCAGGCTTCAGGCTGTCGCTGCGCTGGCTGGTCCGCCAATCCGACACGACGCGCTTGGTGAAGCCCGTCGTCTCGTCGGTGGTTTCCGCCACCGAGGCACCATCGACCAGATCCTCGAACGCCACTTCGCCGTCGACTTCGGCCAGCACCGGACGGGTGTACGGATCCCATTCGGCGATACGCTGGCCGCGCTTGACTTCGGCGCCGTCATCGACACGCAGCTTGGCGCCGTACGTCACGCGGTGCGTGGCGCGGTCCTTGCCCTCGTGATCGAGGATGGCGATGGTCACGTTACGGCCCATGGCGATCAGCTGACCACCCTCGACCTTGGCGACGTTGCGGTTGCGGATCTCGATCTTACCCTCGGCACCAGCCTCGAGGTAGGACGAGTCGACCACCTGCGCGGTGCCACCGATGTGGAACGTACGCATGGTCAGCTGGGTACCCGGCTCACCGATCGACTGAGCAGCGATCACGCCGACAGCTTCACCGATGTTGACCGGCGTACCGCGAGCAAGGTCGCGACCGTAGCAGGCGGCGCAGCAGCCCTGGCGGAGATCGCAGGTCAGCGGCGAGCGGATGCGCACCGTCTGGACCTTGTAGGACTCGATGACGTCGACGTCCTTCTCCGTGAGCAGCGTGCCCTTGGCGATGATGACGTCGCCGTTCTCGGGGTTGACGATATCGTCAGCCGCGGTGCGGCCGAGGATGCGCTGTCCGAGGGTCGCCACCACCTGGCCGGAGTCGACGATCGGCTCCATGGTCAGGCCGCGATCGGTGCCGCAATCGAGCTGCACGATGATCGCATCCTGCGCCACGTCGACGAGACGACGGGTCAGGTAACCCGAGTTCGCGGTCTTCAGCGCGGTGTCCGCGAGGCCCTTACGGGCGCCGTGGGTCGAGTTGAAGTACTCGAGAACGTTCAGGCCTTCCTTGAAGTTGGCGGTGATCGGGGTCTCGATGATCGAGCCGTCCGGACGAGCCATCAGGCCGCGCATACCGGCAAGCTGCTTCATCTGGGCCGGCGAACCACGGGCGCCGGAGTGGCTCATCATGTAAACCGAGTTGATCGGCTTCTGACGACCCGTCTCCTTGTCGAACTGAACGGCAGCGATGCCCTTCATCATCTCTTCGGCGACCTTGTCGCCGCACTTGGCCCAGGCGTCGACCACCTTGTTGTACTTCTCGCCCTGAGTGATCAGGCCGTCATTGTACTGCTGCTCGAACTCTTCGACCTGCTTCCGGGTATCCTCGACGATTTTGTACTTCGAGGCCGGGATGACCATGTCGTCCTTGCCGAACGAGATGCCGGCGCGGGCAGCGTGCTTGAAGCCGAGGTCCATGATGCGGTCGCAGAAAATGACCGTCTCCTTCTGACCGCAACCGCGATACACGGTGTCGATCATCTTGGAGATCATCTTCTTGGTCATCAGCTGGTTGGCCGTCGCATACGGCACAGCCGGATGCTTCGGAAGCAGCTTGCCCAGCATCATGCGGCCCGGCGTGGTCTCGACGATCTCGGTCGTGCGATTGCCTTCCAGATCATAGACGTCGACGCGCCCCTTGATCTTGGAGTGCATGGTCACGACGCCCGATGCCAGGGCGTGCTCGAGCTCGCCCATATCCGAGAAGGCCATGCCCTGCCCCGGCTCGCCCTCGTTCATGAGGGAGAGGTGATAGAGGCCCAGCACGATGTCCTGGCTCGGCACGATGATCGGCTGACCGTTGGCCGGGTGCAGGATGTTGTTGGTCGACATCATCAGCACGCGGGCTTCGAGCTGCGCCTCGAGCGAGAGCGGCACGTGCACGGCCATCTGGTCACCGTCGAAGTCGGCGTTGAACGCCGCGCAGACGAGCGGATGCAGCTGGATCGCCTTGCCTTCGATCAGGTGCGGCTCGAACGCCTGGATGCCCAGACGGTGAAGCGTGGGCGCACGGTTCAGCAGAACCGGGTGCTCGCGGATCACTTCGTCGAGGATATCCCAGACCTCGGGCTTCTCCTTCTCGACCAGCTTCTTTGCCTGCTTCACCGTCGACGAGAGGCCCTTCGCCTCCAGCCGCGAGTAGATGAAGGGCTTGAACAGCTCGAGCGCCATCTTCTTGGGCAGGCCGCACTGGTGGAGCTTGAGCTCCGGACCCACGGTGATCACCGAACGGCCGGAATAGTCCACGCGCTTGCCGAGCAGGTTCTGACGGAACCGGCCCTGCTTGCCCTTGAGCATATCAGAAAGCGACTTCAGCGGACGCTTGTTCGCACCGGTGATGGTGCGGCCACGACGACCGTTGTCGAACAGCGCATCGACCGCTTCCTGAAGCATGCGCTTCTCGTTGCGGATGATGATGTCCGGAGCGCGAAGTTCAATCAGGCGCTTCAGGCGGTTGTTGCGGTTGATCACACGACGGTAGAGGTCGTTGAGATCGGAGGTGGCGAAACGGCCGCCATCCAGCGGCACCAGCGGACGCAGCTCGGGCGGAATGACCGGAATGACAGTCATGATCATCCACTCGGGCTTGTTGCCCGAGACGATGAACTGCTCGACGATCTTCAGCCGCTTGGCGAGCTTCTTGGGCTTGAGCTCAGTGGTCGCCTCGGCGATCTCGACGCGGAGGTCCGCGGCGATCTTTTCGAGGTCGAGCGAGAGCAGCAGGTCGCGGATGGCCTCGGCGCCGATCTTGGCGGTGAAGCTGTCGGCACCATACTGGTCCTGGGCGTCGAGATACTGCTCCTCGGTAACCAGCTCGTTCACGCCGAACGGGGTCAGGCCGGGGTCCAGCACGACGTACTGCTCGAAGTAGAGGATGCGCTCGATATCCTTCAGCGTCATGTCGAGCAGCAGCGCGATGCGCGACGGCAGCGACTTGAGGAACCAGATATGGGCAACCGGGGCGGCGAGCTCGATGTGGCCCATGCGCTCGCGACGGACGCGGCTCAGGGTGACTTCGACGCCGCACTTCTCGCAGATGACGCCCTTGAACTTCATGCGCTTGTACTTGCCGCACAGGCACTCGTAGTCCTTCACGGGCCCGAAGATGCGGGCGCAGAACAGGCCGTCGCGCTCGGGCTTGAACGTGCGGTAGTTGATGGTCTCGGGCTTTTTGATCTCGCCGTAAGACCAGCTCAGGATCTTTTCCGGGCTCGCGATGCTGATCTTCATCTGATCGAACATCTGAACCGGGACCTGCGGATTGAACGGGTCCATGACGTGGTGATGAGTGTTCATCGGTAGACTCCTCTTATCGGAGCTTCCCGGCGGCTCGAGCCGGGAAGCGTCCGAAGTGAATGTGGGTTGAACTCGGCAGCCTTATTCCGCCGCGTTCTGAGGAGGTGCGAGCTGGTTATCGGCAGGGCCGCCCTGGGGCAGCGCGTCGCCTTCAAAAGTGTCCAGCTCGACATTGAGGCCGAGAGAGCGGATTTCCTTGACGAGAACGTTGAAGCTCTCGGGGATGCCCGCCTCGAAGGTGTCGTCGCCTCTGACGATCGCCTCGTAGACCTTGGTGCGACCAGCAACGTCGTCCGACTTGATGGTCAGCATTTCCTGCAGCGTGTAGGCGGCGCCGTACGCTTCGAGCGCCCACACCTCCATTTCGCCGAAGCGCTGGCCGCCGAACTGCGCCTTGCCGCCCAGCGGCTGCTGGGTAACGAGCGAGTACGGGCCGATCGAACGCGCGTGGATCTTGTCGTCCACGAGGTGGTGAAGCTTCAGCATATAGATGTAGCCCACGGTCACCTTGCGGTCGAACTGCTCGCCGGTGCGGCCATCGAAGACGATGGACTGGCCGGTCGAGTTGAGCCCGGCGCGCTGCAGCAGATCGACGATGTCGCTCTCCTTGGCGCCGTCGAACACCGGAGTGGCGATCGGCACGCCCTTGGAGAGATGCTCACCAAGGCGGAGGATGCTGTCGTCGTCGAGCTGGGCCACGTACTCGTCGCCTTCGTAGAGCGCGCTGATCTCCTTCTTGAGCGGAGTCATGTCGCCCTTCTGCTGGTAGGTCTTGACGATCTCATCGATCTTCTTGCCCAGCCCGCGAGCGGCCCAGCCAAGGTGCGTCTCGAGGATCTGACCCACGTTCATGCGCGACGGCACACCGAGCGGGTTCAGCACGATGTCGACGTGCGTACCGTCTTCCAGGTACGGCATGTCTTCGATCGGGGTGATGCGCGACACCACGCCCTTGTTGCCGTGACGGCCGGCCATCTTGTCGCCCGGCTGGATCTTGCGCTTGGTCGCAACGAAGACCTTGACCATCTTCATCACGCCCGGCGGAAGTTCGTCACCGCGCTGCAGCTTGTCGACCTTGTCGATGAAGCGCTGCTCGAGCAGCTTGCGGCTCTCCTCGTACTGGGCGTGGAGGGCCTCCATCTCGGCCATGACCTTGTCGTCCTCGAGGGCGAACTGCCACCACTTGGACCGCGGCTGAGCGTCGAAGGTCGCGTCGTTCAGCTTGGTGCCGTTGACATAGCCCTTGGGGCCAGCGGTCGCGGTCTTGCCGAACAGCATTTCCTTGAGACGCGCATAGACGTTGCGGTCGAGGATCGACTGCTCGTCATCACGGTCCTTGGCCAGGCGCTCGATTTCCTCGCGCTCGATGGCCATGGCGCGCTCGTCCTTGTCGATGCCGTGGCGGTTGAACACGCGCACTTCCACGACAGTACCAGCATCGCCCGGCGGAACGCGGAGCGAGGTATCACGGACGTCCGAGGCCTTCTCGCCGAAGATGGCGCGGAGGAGCTTTTCTTCCGGCGTCATCGGGCTTTCGCCCTTCGGGGTGATCTTGCCCACGAGGATGTCGCCGGCAGCGACTTCCGCACCGATGTGCACGATACCGGCTTCGTCGAGGTTCTTCAGCGCTTCTTCCGAAACGTTCGGAATGTCGCGGGTGATTTCCTCGGGACCAAGCTTGGTGTCGCGGGCCATCACTTCGTATTCCTCGATATGGATCGAGGTGAACACGTCCTGCATGGCGATCTTCTCGCTGAGCAGGATCGAGTCTTCGAAGTTGTAGCCGTTCCACGGCATGAACGCGACGAGCACGTTGCGACCGAGAGCCAGATCGCCCAGTTCGGTCGAGGGACCATCCGCAACGATGTCGCCGGCCTCGACGTGGTCGCCCACCACCACCAGCGGACGCTGGTTGATGCAGGTCGACTGGTTCGAACGCTGGAACTTCATCAGGTTGTAGATGTCGACGCCCGACTTCGACGCATCGGTCTCTTCGGTGGCGCGGATAACGATACGGGTCGCATCCACCTGGTCGACGATGCCCTTGCGCTTGGCGACGATCGCAGCGCCCGAGTCACGGGCGACGACCGGCTCCATGCCGGTGCCCACGAACGGGGCCTCGGCGCGCAGCAGCGGCACAGCCTGACGCTGCATGTTCGAGCCCATCAGGGCGCGGTTGGCGTCGTCGTTCTCGAGGAACGGGATGAGCGCCGCGGCCACCGAAACGATCTGCTTGGGCGACACGTCCATCAGGTCGATGGTCTCTTTCGGCGTCAGTCCGTTGTCACCGGCATGGCGCGCCACGATCAGGTCGTTGGCGAACTCGCGCTTGTCGTTGAGCTCGGCATTGGCCTGGGCGACGTAGTGCTTGGCCTCTTCCATCGCCGACAGATAGACGACGTCGTCAGTGACCTTGCCATTGACGATCTTGCGGTACGGGGTCTCGATGAAGCCGTACTTGTTGACGCGCGCAAACGTCGCCAGGCTGTTGATCAGACCGATGTTCGGGCCTTCCGGCGTCTCGATCGGGCAGATGCGGCCATAGTGCGTGGGATGCACGTCGCGCACTTCGAAGCCGGCACGCTCGCGGGTCAGGCCGCCAGGCCCGAGCGCCGAGAGACGACGCTTGTGCGTGATCTCGGAGAGCGGGTTGGTCTGATCCATGAACTGGCTGAGCTGCGACGAGCCGAAGAATTCGCGCACTGCTGCGGCCGCCGGCTTGGCGTTGATCAGATCCTGCGGCATGACGGTGTCGATCTCGACCGACGACATGCGCTCCTTGATCGCCCGCTCCATGCGGAGCAGACCGAGCCGGTAGTGGTTCTCCATCAGCTCGCCGACCGAACGCACGCGGCGGTTGCCGAGGTTGTCGATGTCGTCGATCTCGCCGCGGCCGTCGCGCAGGTCGACGAGGGTGCGAACCACCTCGACGATATCTTCCTTGCGCAGGATCCGGACGGTGTCCTCGGCCTCGATGTCGAGGCGCATGTTCATCTTGACGCGGCCGACGGCGCTCAGGTCATAGCGCTCGCTGTCGAAGAACAGCGACTTGAACATGGCTTCGGCGGTTTCGACGGTCGGCGGCTCGCCCGGACGCATGACGCGATAGATATCGAACAGCGCGTCTTCGCGGGTCTCGTTCTTGTCGACGGCCAGCGTGTTGCGCAGGTAGGCGCCCACGGTGACATGATCGATGTCGAGGATCGGCAGCTCGTCGAAGCCGGCATCCTTGAGCTTGGTCAGCAGCTTCTCGTCGATCTCGTCGCCGGCCTCGGCGAAGATCTCGCCGGTCTTCATGTTGACGAGGTCCTGCGCGATGAACTGACCGTAGAGGTCCTCTTCCACCACGGCGAGATGCGTCAGTCCGCCCTCGGCGAGCTTCTTGGCCTGCCGCGGCGACAGCTTCTTGCCGCCCTCGTGGACCACGTCGCCGGTCTTGGCGTCGATGAGGTCGAACGTCGGCTTGGCGTTCTTCATCTTCTCGGCGTCGAACGGCTTTTGCCACCCGGTCTTGGTCTTCTCGAACTGGACCGTATCGTAATAGGTCGCAAGAATTTCCTCGGCGTCCATGCCGAGCGCCTTGAGCAGCGAGGTCACCGGAATCTTGCGGCGACGGTCGATACGGGCGAACACGATGTCCTTGGCGTCGAACTCGATATCGAGCCAGGAGCCGCGGTACGGGATGATGCGTGCGGCAAACAGCAGCTTGCCCGAGGAGTGGGTCTTGCCCTTGTCGTGATCGAAGAACACGCCGGGCGAACGGTGCATCTGCGAGACGATGACGCGCTCGGTGCCGTTGACGATGAAGGTGCCGTTCATGGTCATGAACGGCATGTCGCCCATATAGACGTCCTGCTCCTTGATGTCCTTGACGGAGCGGGCGCCGGTCTCTTCATCAACTTCGAACACGATCAGGCGAAGCGTGACCTTGAGCGGCGCTGCGAACGTCATGTCGCGCTGACGGCACTCGTCGACGTCGTACTTGGGCTGCTCGAACTCGTACTTCACGAACTCGAGGGAAGCAGTGTTGGAAAAGTCGGTGATCGGAAAAACCGACCGGAAAACGGACTGAAGCCCCTCGTCGGGACGCCCGCCCTTGGGCTCATCCACGAGGAGGAACTGATCGTAGGAGGCCTTCTGGACCTCGATCAGATTGGGCATCTCCGTGACTTCGCGAATGCTGCCGAACGACTTGCGTACCTTGCGGCGGCCGTTGAACGTGGTAGCCATACCAGCTCCTCAAATTTCTCGATGTCTCGGAGGCAGATGTCCAAAGGCCCGACTATCAGCCGTCGGGCATCAGGACATCGGCCTTGCTTCTTGTCATCGGGGCCCGGTGAGTGGGAGGGAGCCCCGGTCATTACGCACTTGCCTGCGCGGAACCGTATGGCCCCGCTGCACTGCACTCGAATTCATCCGCGCTCGAAGAGCGCCATCCGAACTCCGAAATTGTGATTGTCCTGCCCGGCCATCCAATCGCGCGGGTGGAACGCGTCCCAAATACCATAAATGCGACGCAAATAAGGCAGCGCGGCTTTTTCGCCGCGCTGCCCGAGATCGTTGTCCGCAGACGACCTTACTTGAGGTCGACCTTGGCGCCAGCTGCTTCCAGCTTCTTCTTGATGTCCTCGGCCTCAGCCTTCGAAGCGCCTTCCTTGACGGCCTTCGGAGCGCCTTCGACCAGAGCCTTGGCTTCGCCCAGGCCCAGACCGGTGATGGCACGGACTTCCTTGATGACGTTGATCTTGTTGTCGCCGAACGAGGCGAGGATCACGTCGAATTCGGTCTTCTCTTCAGCGGCAGCGGCGGCAGCGCCACCAGCGGCCGGAGCAGCGGCGACGGCGACCGGAGCGGCAGCCGAAACGCCCCACTTCTCTTCGAGAAGCTTCGACAGCTCGGAAGCTTCCAGAACGGTCAGGGCAGACAGGTCGTCTACGAGTTTGGCGAGATCAGCCATTTGTATTCTCTCTTTGATGTTTCAGTTCGAACCGTGAAGGGCCGGAACGGCCCAACGTGGGTAGTTTGCCTATGCTGCATTGCCCTTGTCGGCGTGAGCCGAAATGACCCGTGCAACTGCACCGCCCGGAGCCTGCAGGACAGACGCGATACGCGTGGCGGGCTGCTTGAGCATGCCTGCGAGCGTGGCGCGGAGCTGGTCCAGCGAGGGCATCGTGGCGAGCGCCTTGACGTTGTTCGCGTCGAGCCCGGTCTTCCCCATTGCGCCACCGAGAACCACGAACTTCTGGTTCTTGTCGGCGAAAGCGGCCGCGACTTTCGGCGCGGTCATGGGATCCTTGGCGAAGGCGACGACGGTCGGACCTGTGAACAGGGCCGAGATGTCCGCGTTGTCGGTATCCTTCAGAGCAAGCTTGGCGAGGCGGTTCTTAGCCACCTTGATCGTACCGCCGGCCTGCTTCATCTGCTTGCGCAGAGTCTCCAGGTCAGCAACGGTCAAGCCGGCATTCTGGGCAACCACGATCGACCCGGCCGTCGAGAACGACGACTGGAGCGAGGTGATGAGCTCAGCCTTTTCCGCTCTTTCCACTGCTAGTCTCCACATTTGGCCCGGAGATAGGTCCCGGACCGTTTGCCAATTGCTGCCCTCCGTCGAGGAGTGCAGCGGTTGATGCCTGTCAACCGGCTGACCGTTGGAGGGCGAAATGCCCCTTGGCGGCAACTGGCCTGGTTCGAACCGGACAAGGATTCCGGTCTTCACCCCATCTATGCGGGCCCCTGAACAGGGATTAGCGCTCCCGAAGGAACAGACCCGCAGTCTCGGACAGGACTTCACCGATCCGAAGATCGGCACCCCGACGGCATGACTGCCGCCGGGAATTCTTGATCTAGTTAGGCGTTGACCGACGAGGGGTCGACGTGGACGCCGGGGCCCATGGTCGAGGACACCGCGACACGCTTGACGTAGGTGCCCTTGGCGCCAGCCGGCTTGGCCTTCTGCACCGCATCGGCGAACGCCTTGATGTTCTGCAGCAGAGCTTCGTCCGAGAACGAGGCCTTGCCGACGCCGGCGTGCAGGATACCTGCCTTCTCGACGCGGAACTCGACGGCGCCGCCCTTGGCGGCCTTGACCGCACCGGCGACATCCGGCGTTACGGTGCCGACCTTGGGGTTCGGCATCAGGTTGCGCGGGCCCAGGATCTTACCGAGGCGGCCGACCAGCGGCATCATGTCCGGGGTCGCGATCACGCGATCGAACTCGATCTTGCCCGACTGGACGATCTCGACCAGGTCCTCGGCACCGACGATGTCGGCGCCGGCCTTCTTGGCCTCATCGGCCTTGGCGTCCTTGGCGAACACGGCGACGCGGACGGTCTTGCCGGTGCCGTTGGGCAGGTTCACCACACCACGGACCATCTGGTCGGCGTGACGCGGGTCGACACCCAGGTTGAACGCAACTTCGACGGTCTCATCGAACTTCGCCTTGGCGCGTTCCTTGACCATCTTCACGGCGTCGCTGAGAGCATAGAGCTTCTTGCGATCGATGCCCACGCGGGCGGCGTCAGTACGCTTACCGAGCTTGCTCATGATCAGCCCTCCACCTGCAGGCCCATGGAACGGGCAGAACCGGCAATCATCGTCATGGCCTGCTCGACGTCATAGGCGTTGAGGTCGGCCATCTTCTTTTCGGCGATCTCGCGAATCTGCTTCTGCGAGATAGTGCCGGCGGACTCCTTGCCCGGAAGCTTGGAACCGGACTTCAGGTTCACGGCCTTCTTGATCAGATAGGTGACCGGCGGAAGGCGGGTTTCGAACGTGAAGCTCTTGTCGGCGTAGATGGTGATCACGACCGGGGTCGGGGCACCCTTTTCCTGCTCGGCGGTCTTCGCGTTGAAGGCCTTGCAGAATTCCATGATGTTGAGGCCGCGCTGGCCGAGCGCGGGGCCGATCGGGGGCGACGGGGTCGCCGAGCCGGCCGGAACCTGAAGCTTCAGGTAGCCAGTAATCTTCTTTGCCATGATACGTCCTTTCACAAACGCTGCCCGGCGTCACCCGGGCGTGAGACGCCGTGGTCCGGGATCTTACGGGCGCCTGGCAGCGCCCTACCCTCCCACGGTTTTCCGCTCCCTCGCGGCAGCGGTATCCGGCTGACGCCGGAATTCTTCAGTCGTGCTTGCGCAACGACAGGATCGTCAGACCTTCTCGACCTGACCGTATTCGAGCTCGACCGGGGTCGGACGCCCGAAGATCGAAACTTCCACCTTGAGGCGCGAGCGCTCCTCGTCGACCTCTTCCACCACGCCGTTGAAGCTGGCGAAGGGACCATCGGAAACGCGCACCTGCTCGCCGACCTCGAACGAGACCGACGGCTTGGGATGCTCCACGCCTTCCTGCACCTGCTGCAGGATCGCCATGGCCTCACGCTCCGAGATCGGCATCGGCTTGTCGCCCGAGCCGAGGAAACCGGTGACCTTGGGCGTGTTCTTGATCAGATGGAACGCCTCGTTGGTCATTTCCATCTTTACCAGCACGTAGCCCGGGAAGAACTTCCGTTCGGCATCGACCTTGCGGCCACGACGCATCTCGACGACCTTCTCGGTCGGCACGATTACGTCGTCGAACAGGTCCTCGAGCTTCTTCTGCGCAACCTTCTGACGGATGTCTTCCGCCACCTTGCGCTCGAAGTTCGAGTACGCCTGAACGATATACCAGCGCTTGGCCATGCCGCGTCGAAGCTCCTAAAAAACCAGTCTGCCGTTCAGCGGATCGACAGCATCAGCTGCACGAGCCAGGAAATGAGCTGATCAGCCGCGAGAAAGAAGAAGCTCGCGATGACCACCATCACCAGCACCATCACCGTCGAGACCAGCGTCTCGTTGCGGGTGGGCCAGGTGACCTTGCCGACTTCCTGACGAACCTCTTGCAGGAATTTCAACGGGTTCAGTGCAGCCATCAGCTCTACTTCCAGTCGGGCCGTCAGGCCAAAAACGAAGAACCGCGCGAGTCTCCCCGGGCGGCTTGGGAGCCGGTATCTAATGACTTGGTCCCGCTATTGCAAGCCCCAATGACAGGCCGATGTCGGCGCGGCGGGCGGCTGGGCTGTCAGCCAACGGTCAGCTTGTCTCCACTATCAGAGCCAGGTGGACCAGCGGTGTGATTCTGAGGATCGGGGAATGGGGGAGCTGTTGCAGACGGTCGTGTGGACGCGGCTTGGGCATCGGCTCCCCGTCATCATCGTCGCCGCAGCCGCGGTGGCAAGCTTCCTGATCGTTGCGGGTCTCAGTTTTTACCTGCCGATGGACCTTGAGTAACGTGAGGGCTTCATATGCTGTACGCCTATGATCTTCATCCCGACCCCGCGGCGACGCTGCAACTGGTGGGGCTGCAGGCGGCAGATGTCGAGCGCGAACTGATCCTCGCCACACTTCGAGCCACACACGGCAATCGCACCCACGCTGCGGCGATCCTTGCCATCAGCATACGGACGCTGCGCAACAAACTGCACGAATACGCCGAAGAGGGCATCGACGTACCGCCTCCGCCGACCGGCCACGAGTCGGTGGCGGGAACCGACTGAGAAGGTCGCGCGCTCGAGCGGACCGACGGCAGGCAAGTGTCTTTGTTAAATGCGGCCGGCGCAGCCCGGAGTACCATATCGGCTTCGGGAGGAAGCAGCGGGCCGCTGACCCGTGCGTGTCGCGCCCGCTGACTTCCTCGCGGAGCCCGGCAGATCTTGGTTGCTTTGCTCCGCACTTCGAGGCTCCGCTGGCCTGATGGTCAGCGTCACGTGGCGTGAGACCACCGATCATTCCCTCCCCCGTCGCCGGAACCAGATCGAGGCGAGCACATTCTTGTCCCTGCATTGCAGGGAGTTTCGAATGATGCGTGATGCCGTTCTTGCCGGTCCCACCCCGGCGGAAATCGTTGCCCTGGTGCGCTTGGCCGAACATGGCGCAAGCGTGCCGCCCCATCTGACCATGTCGATGGTCGCCAAGGGCTGGCTGATGATCGCCGACGAGGGCACAGCGCTGATCACCCTGGCGGGCCGCGCACTGGTCGAACGGGCTCAGGTGGCTGACCTGGAGCTCTTGGCTGGAGTACCAGTCGACCTGTCGACCTGGCGTCCCACGCAGGCCGCCCATACGCCCGCGGCCACGCGCTGAGGCTACACGAGCGGGCTGGGAACACCGGATACCGGCATCCACGTTTCCATCGACAAAGGGAAATGCGTGCTGACCAGCGCTTGGCTTCAGCTATTGCAGGTGGCAGGGGCAGAAGGACTTGAACCCTCGACCCTCGGTTTTGGAGACCGATGCTCTACCAACTGAGCTATACCCCTAAACCTGCGGCCCTCCCTCTACTGAAAAGCCTCGCGCCGCGCAAGTGGCAAGGGGGCAACCTTCGCCTCATGATTGCGTCGTGCTTCGGAGCGGGATTAGACTCCTCGGCGGCACCGCCCGTTGGCGGCGCCTGGAGGATATCAGGGGAAAACAGATGAAGAGACTCGTTCTCGTTGCCGCGCTCGTCGCGTCGAGCTTTGCCGTGCCTGTCCTGCCCGTCGCCGCCGCACCGGCGCTTACAGATTCGGAAGTCAATTGCCTGATCTTTCCGGCATTGAAGAAAGAGTGCTGGGAGAAAGGCGCGGCGATGCTCAAGGCGACACCCAAGACGGTTGCGACCGCGATGGAGGCGACTCCTGCCACCATCAAGCTGCCGACGCTGTTGAGCTGCAAGCGGGCCCCCAAGGGATCGGGCCACCTGCTCGACTGCTGACGAACATCTCGATTGACCGAAGGGCCCGGCAGTTGCCGGGCCCTTTTCGTTACAAGTCGCGAAAACGACGGCGCTCGTCACTCAATTCGAAAAGGACGGTCTCCCTGCGGCGCGCCGATGTCGGCGCGCAGATAGGGGCTGAGTTCGCGGATGTCGGCAACCGGATGCGCCGGGCGCAGCAGGACCAGATGAGTCATCCAGCGGAACAGGGCGGCGGTACGAGTCCGGGGGGCTTGATAGAGCATCTCAATCACCATTCAGCTTTGCTGTGTGTGGCTGGAAGGTGCGCGCCCGAGCCTTTGATTTCCAACAAAAGCTCAGGTATCCTCCATAAGGAGGCCTTATGTCTGATCATCTCCCACCACTGGCGGCGATCCGCGCGTTCGAAGCGGCGGCCCGGCATCTGAGCTTCACCCGCGCCGCCCAAGAACTGGGCATGACGCAGGCAGCGGTGAGCTATCAGATCAAGCTGTTGGAGGAGCGCGTCGGGGCGCCATTGTTCCTGCGCCGGCCGCGCGAGGTTGCGCTGACCGAAGCGGGCACGCGGCTGGCTCCCGAGGTGAACCGGGCCTTCGACATCCTGCGCGAGGCGTTTGTCGATCTGGGTCAGCGCGAGCATGGCACGCTCATCGTCAACACCATGCACACGTTCGCCGCGCAGTGGTTGGCGCCGCGACTCGGGATTTTCCAGTTGCGCCACCCCGAGATCGCGGTGCGGCTCGAAACCACCGGCCGGCTGGTGGATTTTGCCCGCGAGGAAGTGGATGTAGTGGTGCGCGCCGGCAAGGGAAAATGGCCCGGCCTCACCGCGGTGAAACTGATCGACGTGCGCTTCACCCCGATGCTGTCGCCGGCGCTGGCCGCCTCGATCGGCGGCGTCCATGAGCCGGCCGACATCCTGAAGCTGCCGCTGCTCGACGCCGACGACGCCTGGTGGATCTTCTGGCTGGATGCATACGGGCTGCCGCACGATGTGCTGAAGCAGCAGAACACGCCGTCGATGAACATGCAGACCTTCGACGCCATCGCCGCCATGGCCGGCCAGGGCGTCACCCTGCTCACCCCCGAATACTTCCAGCGCGAGCTGGCCGAGGGACGATTGATCCAGCCGTTCGAGCGGGTAATCGACGAAGGCACCAGCTACTGGCTCGCCTATCCGGAGGGGCGCCGCAACGTCCCCAAGATCAAGGCGTTCAGGGACTGGATCGTGGCGGAAGCCGCCAACCCCACCTAACCGGACAAAGTCGCGCGCAATCCGCCTTGCCTCGATCGCCGCTCTGGGATGAGCTTCGTTCGACCTCGCCTTGGATAACGATCATGACCCGCATCACCAGCCTGACCACCTACGACCTGCGCTTTCCCACTTCCGCTTCGCTCGACGGCTCCGATGCGATGAACCCGGATCCGGACTACTCGGCAGCTTATGTGATCCTCGAAACCGACAGCGATCTGGCGGGACATGGGCTGACCTTCACCATCGGCCGCGGCAACGACATCGTCTGCAAGGCAATCGAGGCCCTGACGGCGCGCGTCACCGATCTCGACCTCGACTGGGTGGAGGAGAACCCAGGCCGGTTCTGGCGGCATATGACCGGCGACAGCCAGTTGCGCTGGATCGGGCCGGACAAGGGCGCAATGCACCTCGCCACCGGCGCGGTGGTCAACGCCGTCTGGGATCTGTTGGCCAAGCGGGCGGGCAAGCCGGTCTGGCGCTATGTCGCAGACATGACGCCGGAGCAGCTCGTCTCGATCATCGACTTCCGCTACCTGACCGATGCGATCACTGCGGACGAGGCGCTGGCGATCTTCCGCCGGGCACAAGTCGGCAAGGCCGAGCGGATCGCCGAGCTCGAGGCCAATGGATACCCCTGCTACACCACTTCGGCCGGCTGGCTGGGTTATTCCAACGAGAAGCTGACCCGTCTCGCCACCGAGGCGGTGGACGCCGGCTTCTCCCATATCAAGATGAAGGTCGGTCGCGACCTCGGCGACGACATCCGCCGGCTCGAGATCGTCCGCTCGATCATGGGGCCGGACCGCTACCTGATGATCGACGCCAACCAGGTCTGGGAGGTCGACCAGGCCATCGATTGGGTGAACCAGCTCAAGCGCTTCGCCCCCTACTTCATCGAAGAGCCGACCAGCCCCGACGACGTCGAGGGGCACCGGAAGATCCGCGAGGCCATCGCCCCGGTGAAGGTCGCGACCGGCGAGATGTGCCAGAACCGCATCCTGTTCAAGCAGTTCATCACCCGCGGCGCCATCGACATCGTGCAGATCGACGCCTGCCGCATCGGCGGGCTCAACGAAGTCTTGTCGGTGCTGCTGATGGCGGCCAAGTGCGGGCTGCCGGTCTGGCCGCATGCCGGCGGTGTCGGGCTATGCGAGTACGTCCAGCACCTGTCGATGATCGACTACCTGGTGGTGTCGGGCAGCAAGCAGGGCCGGGTGATCGAATATGTCGACCACCTGCACGAGCACTTCCTCGATCCCTGCGTTATCCGCAACGCCGCCTATATGCCGCCGCAGCTGCCGGGCTTTTCCATCGAGATGAAGCCGGCCTCCATCGCCGCCAACCGGTTCGGCCAGGCCGGCTAGGCTACCCCACCGGGTCCTAACCCAGGGTGAGGCTGTAGCGGGTCGAGCGGGTGGCTGCCCAGGCGACGCGGCGGCGGCCCGGTACGGCGCCGATTGCCGGGCGAGTGGTCACCGGCCCGGCCGGACCTGCGACGATGACGCCGACGTCTGGCAGCTCGACGAACAGCTCACCGTCGCGACCCGCAGTGATCGTGGCGGAGGCAAACACGCCGTCCCGCCAGCTGACGCTGGCCTGGTGGCCGCCACGGCAGGCGATGTTGGAGATGCTGCCGGCCGGCCAGCTCGGCGGCAATGTCTTCAGCAGGCTGACGGCGCCCTCATGGCTCTGCACCACCAGCTCGGTCAGCCCGGCCACGGCGCCGAAATTGCCGTCGATCTGAAACACATAGCCCTCAGGTCGATCGTCGTGCGGATGCAGCACCAGCAGCGCGCGCGAGGTCAGTTGCTCCAGCAATCCGCCGATCGAACGTTCGGCCAGGCCATGGTCGCGCAGGCGGGCGGCGAGGCACAGCACCCAGGCCTGGCTCCAGCCAGTATAGCCGGTGCCGTTGTCGAGCCGCTGCGCGAGGGCGCGACGGACGGCCTCGAAGGCTGCCGGCGTGCCCGCCTCGGTGATGCGGAGGCCGGGATAGAGGCCATAGAGGTGCGAGAGGTGACGATGGCCGAGTTCGGCCGGCAGTTTGTCGTCGTCCCACTCGAGCAGGTTGCCGGCAGAGCCGATGACCGGCAGGCGCAGGCGGGCGAGCGCTGCGCGAGCGCGGGCCGCAAGGGGCTCCGTGGCATCGGCGAGCCCGACGAAGTTCTCGAGCGTCTCCCGGATCAGTTCCTGGTCCATTGCCGTGCCCTGGGTGATGGCCACCGGTGTGCCGTCGACGAGGAAGCTGTGCTCCGGAGAGGTCGATGGGCTGGCGACCAGCGCGCCCGCATCGTCCTCGACCAGCATGTCGAGCGCGAAGGCCGCCGCGGCGCGAAACACCGGCAGAGCGGTCTCCGCTGCAAAACTTGGCTCGGCGTTGCCATGATCGAGGTGGTGCTGCAGATGCGCCGACATCCAGTAGAGCCCGGACGGCCAATTGGACCATTGCGGAATGCCGGGGACTGGCGCGGTGAACCGCCAGAGATCGGCATTGTGGTGGGCCGTTGCTCCGGCCGCACCATAGTAGCGTCCGGCGGTGGCGGCGCCCGCTTCGGCCAGCTCCCGGGTGAGCCTGAACATCGGCCCCGCCAGTTCGCTCAGGCCTGCGGCCTCGGCCGGCCAGTAGTTCATCTGAGTGTTGATGTTTATGGTGTAATTGCTTGACCATGCAGGACGAACGTCGACGTTCCAGATCCCCTGCAGGTTTGCCGCCTCCGTGCCAGCGCGCGAGCTCGAGATCAGCAGATAGCGCCCGAAGTGAAACAGCAGCTCGGCCCGCTCGGCGGCAGGCCCGGAGGCTGCGAGGTCGAGATCGACCCGGCTGAACAGGCCCCGGTAATCCTCGCCGTGGCGCGCCCGCAGCGCTTGGGTTCCCTGGTCGAGCGCCCGCGCTACGCGCCCACGCGCCTCCAGCACCAGCGCCACGAAATCAGCGCTCGGCCGCTGGTCGTGTCCGCGAAAGCCGGATGCCGCCGAAGCGATCAGCCGCAGCCCGTCGCCGTCCCGCTGCAGCGCCGCCACTACGGCATAACCCATGCCGGCGGCCACGCTTCCATCCGCCGCCGGCGGATCGGTATCGTAGACCACCGGATCGTCGCCCTTGACGTAGTTTGGCAGCACGTGCGCCGGCACACGTGCCGTCGCCACCAGCCAGATGGTGCCGTGCTCCTCGGAGACCGTGACGTCGGTGTCGGGATGCGCCGGGCGAAAGGTGAGCGCCGCCGTGGCCATGGAGCGCACGCCCTGCCCCGATGCCAGCGCCACCAGCACGCCGTCGGGATGGGACACGAAGCTGTCGAGCCGGATGGGGCTGTCAGCGGGCGCGCCATAGACGGTGCTCGCCACCGCCTCGGCCAGATCGAGCCGGCGCCGGTAGCCCGAGGCGTCGCTATCGGCATAACCCAGCTCGATGGCTCCCAGCGGCTGGTAGGACTGCGTCCACGCCCTGCCCTGCAGTTGTCGCCCCAGCGCATCGGCCCGCAGATAATCACGCCGCCTGATCGCTTCGCGGAGCTCGCCGATCAGGCGCGCCGGCATCTCGCCGGTCTCGGGTCCCAATGGCCCGCCTGACCACACGGTGTCGAGGTTGAGGTCGAACCGCTCGGTGCCCACGCCGCCGCGCAGGGTTGCGCCAAGCCAGCCATTGCCGATGAGAAAGCTGTCGATGAACCCGGCAGCGGGGCTATCGAGGTCGAGGCAGTAGCGGCGGGACATGGTTGGGATCCTGGAGAACGGGTGTCAGCGCGAGCCGGGTGCCTGGGGCGTCAGCAGGCGGCGGGTCGAGCCGCGAAGGATGATGTCGCAGTTGAGCGTGATGGTATGCGGCTCGTGATGGACGCCGCGCTCGGTGAGGCGCGAGGCCATGATCGAGGCAATGGTCTCGGCGATCTTGGCGACCGGCTGCGCCACGGCGGTGATGCCGGTCTCGTGCAGCTGGAACAGCGGCACGTCGTCGAAGCTCACCAGCGAAATATCGTCGGGTACCTTGAGGCCGTGTTCGCGCAGCAGGCGCAGGGCGCCTACCGCCATATTGTAGTTGCAGCAATAGAGCGCGGTGGGCGGCTCAGGCAGCGAAAGCAGGCGCAGCATGCCCGAATAGGCCTCGGTCTCGTTCCAGTGCGTGTCGAGCACATACTCTGGGCGGATTTCGATGCCGCGGCCGAGCAGCGCCTGCCGATAGCCCTCGAAGCGCTCGCCACCGGTCCAGTCGCCGATATTGCCGGTGAGCACGGCGATCCGCGTGTGGCCGATATCGAGCAGGTGAGTGACGGCGCGGAAGCTCGCGGCGCGGTTCTCGACCAACACCCGATCCACCGGCAGGCCCGGCCAGCCATTGTCGTAGAAGATCACCGGCGTGCCGTCGCCGATGATCCCGAGAATGCGTTCGTCGACGTCGTTGCGGCCGTCCATGATCAGGCAATCGACGCGGTGCGCGACGAAGAAATCGAGCGCATCGGCCACCGCCGCCGCGTTGGCGCCATGGCAATAGGTGAGCAGCGCGCGGCCATTGCCGCGCATCACGCGGCTCAGCTGCTCCAGCACCGGGGCATGGAACTCCGACAGCGAGGGCACCATGAAGCCCACCGTATTGGTGAGCTCGGCCTTCATGGCGACAGCGATGGCGTTGCGCCGGTAGCCCAGCTCGCCGATCGCCTGCTCGATCTGCTCGCGGTTGCCACGGCGCACCGGATGGCCGTTGAGGTAGCGGGAGACGGTGCCGATGGCGACACCGGCGCGTTCGGCCACCTCGACGATGGTGGCGTGACGCCGCCTGCTGCTCTCGGTGTCGTCGATGTCGTTCAAGCTGTTCCCTCAAAGACCAGCGCGGCGTGGATGCGAAGGCTCGGGAGCCGCACTTGGACGCGATCGCCACCATCGGTGAACGGCACGTCTTCCCCCGTGATGGCGTCATAGACGCGGCTCGGCGCCTGCGGCAAGCGCACCGAGGCGGTGACCGGTCCGAGCGTCGGGATATCCTCGATCATCTCCATGACCCGGGTGCCCTCCCCGGCCGGCACGGCCTTGCCGCGCACTTGCGGCGCGCCATAGAGCAGGTGCAGCACGTGTCGCCGCTGCTCTGCCTGCCGGGTCAGCGTCACCCGGCCGGACGACGGCAGATCGGTGACGACGGCGCGGCTGGGCAGTAGCCGGTCGATCAGCCCGCGGACCAGGTACTTGTAAAGCGGCTGACCCATGGCGTGGTACATCGAGAAGATCGGATAGGCGATGTAGCCGACGCCACCCTTCAGCGTGACCGCGGCGCCAAGCGAGGCCGCCTGGGGATCGTCCGGGGCGTGCTGGTGCGAGCTGAAATGCTTGTAGCTGCGGTTGAAATAGGAGGGGCCGATCTCGGCCAGCACTTGTGCCCCCTGCGCCTCGATCGTCTCGCCGACCCCATACATGACGAAGGGGGACTGGGTGAGCGCGGCATCAAGCTTGCGGCCGCCGCGCAGATAGGACGGGTTGAAGCGCACCGGGCCGTTGCTGCGGATGCCGGCATCGACGGCGAAGCGGCCATCCGGATTGAGAGCGGATCTGCCGGTCAGCAGCAGCTTGCCGCCCGCTTCAGCATAGGTCGTCAGGCGCGCTGCGAGGCCAGCATCGACGGGAATATCGTCGGGCAGGATCAGCAGCTTATAGGCCTCGAAGGCCGCCGAGGGATCGATCACGTCGAACGGCAGCTGCAACTCCTGCAGCATTTGGGCCGCGCCGTCGTCGGCGGGGCTGTTGCGTCCGCCGATCGGGTGGAAATATTCCGAGCTGAGGATCGCCACGTCGGAGATCTGCCGGGCCCCCTCCAGATAGGGCTCCAGCTTTTCGATCCGGGCGTAGGCCTGTGCGATCGAGGCATAGGTGTCGGGATTGATCGAGCCGTCGGGATGCAACTGGTCGCCGACCAGGCACTTCGACCCCAGAGCCACCATCTGCGCCGCTTCGAACTCCAGGGCATCGGGATGCTTGAAGCCGCCGAACTCTCCCCAGCTGGTGTGAAACTTGCCGGTGTGGGCCACGAAATCGAGGCCGAGAGTAGCGGCGTAGCGCGCGCTCGAGGGGAAGTGATCGTAGCCCCAGCCGCCGGTGGGCAGGCTTTCGAGTTCGAGATGGGTGTAGTTGGCGAACCGCTGCGGACCCTGCTTATGGATGTGGCCGCAGTTGTAGAAGATGCGCAGCCCCGGGAACTCGGCGCGCAAGGCCGCGGTGGTTTCACGGCGGAAGCGCTCGTTCACCCACTCGTCGTTTTTCAGCCGGTCGGCCGGGTTCTCCGGATCGAGGCCGCGCTCGGCCATGCCGGCGAGGCACTCGGCACAGACACAGTCGGGAGTGAGGATGATGTCGAAGAAGATGCCGGCCGTCTCGTAGTTGCGCGCGACCTCGCGCGCCTGCTCGAGCAGTTCGTGCCGATAGGCTTCGTGGTTGAGGCAGAGGGTGTGCCAGCCGGCGGTCAACTGGTCGGGGTCGAAGCGATTGTCGGAGGCGCTGCGCACCCGCCATTCGGGGTGGATGCGGGCGTTGCGCTCGTCCCACTGCACCGAAATATAGATCGGGCACTCGATGTCGGCGGCGCTCAGCGCCTTGACCATGTCGCCCATCAGGTCCGGCCGGGCGAGGTTGGGGTGCGGCGCCCCGACCTTGGTGGGGTAGTACGACCAGCCGTGATGGCACTTGGCGAAGATGGTGATCGAATCCACATGCGCCGCCTTGAGCGTCTTGACGAAATCGTCGGGATCGAAGGCCGAGCCGATGCCCGGAATATGCTCCGAAGTGTGGAAATCGAGATGGATCTGGCGATAGCGGAGCGGCTTGTTTGTTTGAGGCATGACTAATCCTTGGCGCCGGTGCGGGTTTCCGCCCCGGCGGCGAACTGACGTTGGAAGATGAGGAAGACGGCCAACGGGACCACGGTGGTGACGATCGCCGCCACCGACTGCAGGTCCCAGTTGAGTTCGTAGGTGCCGTTGACGCGGGCGAGGATCACCGGCAGCGGCACGTTGCTCCTGAGGTAGAGCATGGGCAGCAACAGCGCGTTCCAGGTCCACAGGAATTGCAGGATGCCGGTGGCGAACACCGAGCTGAGGCTGTTGGGCAGCACGATATGCCAGAAGGTCTGGAGGGGCCCGGCGCCATCGATGCGGGAGGCTTCGACCACCTCGGAGGGAAAGTCCTCGAGGAAGTTTTTGACGAGGAAGATCGACCAGGCAAAGCTCAGCCCCACATACGGAATGAGCACGGCGAGGAAGTTGTCGATCAACCCCAGTTCGCGCCAGAGCTGGAACAACGGGATGATCACCACCTGCTGCGGCAGCACGAACGCATTGATGATGATGATCAGCAGCAGCCGGCGGAACGGGAACTTGAGGAAGTGAAAGGCATAAGCCGCGGCCGGCGTCAGCAGCATGGTTCCGACAGTCGCCAGTGCCGCAAGGATGGCGGTGGTGACGAAGGCGGGAGCCAGCGGATAGGCTTCCCAGACCCGCTGCCAGGCGCTGAGCGTCAGGGTGAAGCTGTCGGTGCGCCACCAGCCGCGCGAGGTCTCGGCCAGAGGACGGATCGAGGTCATCACGATGCCGACGATCGGGATGATCCAGATGAAGCCGAATACGGCCATGACGATGCTTGGCCAGCGCGGCGGGCGTCCGATCATCTGGCACCTGCCGTTCGCTGGATGATGGCGGGAATGGAAACGACGAGCACCGCGACCAGCAGCACCACCGTCGCGGCGGCGCCGTAGCCGAGTTTGAACTGCGTCATCGACTCCCGGTACATGAAATAGCCCACCGTTTCGGTGCTGCGCACCGGACCGCCGCCGGTGAGGATGTAGATGATGTCGAAGGCGCGGAGCGCGCCGAGCAGGTTGATGAAAATGGCCACCCGCACACCCGGCAGAGATAGCGGCATCATTATGCTGCGCATCACCTGCCCATGGCTCGCACCATCGATATAGGCCGCCTCGAACAGCGTTCTGGGGATCGCCTGCACCGAGGCAAAACACAGCATCAGCGGCAACCCCACCCCGCCCCAGGACGCCGCGACGATCAGCACCCAGAGCGCGGTGCGCGGGTCACCCAGCCAGGGTTGTGCAAAGCCCGGCTGGAACAGCCCGATCGCCGCGTTGAGCAGCCCGCCGTCATCGGGACGGAGGATGCCGATCCACATGTAGCCGGCGACCGCCTCCGAGATGCCGAAGGCAGCAAAGATCATCACCCGGAACGGCAGCGTCTGGCGCGGCGCGAAGGCGCTCACCATGGCCAGGATCCAGCCGAGGCCCACCGAGAGGACGGTGGTCGAGACGGTGAAGATCAGCGTGGTCAGCAGCGTGTTGCGAAACGCCGGGTCGGTGAACAGCTTAACATAATTGCCCAGGCCGACGAATTTCGGTTTTGCCAGCCCCTTGATGTCGAAGAAGCTGAGCCGGATCGTATCGATCAGCGGAAACACCACAGCGATCCCGAAGAGCACCAGCACCGGCGCAAGCAACAGCCAGGCGGCCGGCCAGTCACCGGTCCGCAGCCTGGTGGCGAGCAGGTTCCCCCGCTCACCACCAGGCCGGGCGGTGGTGCCGGGACCCGCGTCCACCGTCCGTGGCGCCACCGTTTCCTGCATCTCAGTAAAGTTCCATGGCCTTGGCTTCGATCGCCGCGGTCACGGCATCGATCGTCGCATCGGACGGATCCTGCAGGAACTTCTGCAATTGCACGCGATACTCGTCGACCAAGTCGCCGGGCAGCAGGTCACCGAGGACGAACTGCACCTTGGACTGCGCCACCGCGGCCGTCGCCACCTGCTGCACCGGCCCGAGCAGCGCCGGATCGGCATTCTTGCTGGGCGACGCATAGCCATAGGAGGCGAGGATATCGGCGGCGTCCTTGCTCACCATGTAGACCGCAAAGGCGTCGGCCGCCGCCGGATTGGCGCCGTTGGCGGTGACCGCCACCTCCTTGGCGTCGACGCTCGAGGTGTCGTCATGGCCGAGCCCCAGCGCCGGGAACTGGAAGATCGAGTAGTCGACGCCTTCGTTGAGCTTGTAGTCGTTGCGGGCACGGGCATTCATCCACATGCCGATCATCAGGTAGTTCGAAGCGTCGGCGGTGAAGATCTGGTCGGCCGAGTAATCCCAGTCACCGGCGAACATCTGCTCGGGAGTGCCGCAGCAGCCGGCCTTGAGCAGCTCGGCATACTTCCTCAGCGTGGTCTTGACGATATCGTCCGTCCACGGGATCTCGTGCGCCGCGAGCTTTGCAGCGGCCTCGACCCCGCCGGTGCGCAGCAGCAGCGTTTCAAACCATTCGCCATGCGCCCAGTACTTGGCGGGCATGGCGATCGGCGCTGCAAAGCCGGCAGCCTTGAGCTTGTCGATCGAGGCGAGGAACTCGTCCCACGTCTTGGGGGGCTCGATGCCGGCCTTTTCGAGATGCGCCTTCTTGTACCAGATCGCCGACCGATCGCCGTAGGTGTAGTTCACCCCGTAGGTGACCCCGTTGGTCGAACCGAGGCTTTTCCAGGATTGATCGAGCACGGCATCGAGGTTGGCGGATGCCCACAGCTCGTCGATCGGCCTGAGGATACCAGCGTCGGCGAGCTCGGCGCGGAAAGCCGGCCAGGTATTGATGATCACATCGACCTTTTCGCCGCCCAGCAACGCCGTGCGCATCGGGCCACGCATGTCGCCCTGCCCGGTCACCACCAGCTCGCGGACCGTCACGCCGGGATGCTTGGCGGTGAAATCGGCTTCGAGCTTCTGCCACATCTCGGCATCGGTGCCGCCCTGCCACTGCAGGATGACGAGCTCGCCGCTCAAGTCCTGAGCCATTGCGGGCGCAGCCGCCAGCAATGCGGTAACGCCGACGGCGACCAGGACGGCGCGTCGACGGAGTCCGGGCGTCTGTGCACTAAAGGTCATGGTGTTCCTCCTGCTTGACGTCGGCCGTTTGGGCCTCTCTCCCTCGTCAAGTTAGTTGAAACGTTATCATCTAAGTTGCGCGTGACAATCCGATTCCGCTGTCCGCACCGGAAAATCCTTCCCACTAACGACAGTGGCCGAAGCGGCCGGGTTGAATGGAGACGGAATCGCTCCGGGTCTTGGAGGACGAAACGCGGCGCGAAGACCTGAGGTCTCCACACGCACCGCAACGCTGCCACGGGGCGGGCGAGGTGGAAGGATCCAGGAACTACGGGGCTATGCCCGGCAGTTGATTGAGGAGGGAGGGAGGATTGGAGCGGGTGAAGGGAATCGAACCCTCGTCATAAGCTTGGAAGGCTTCTGCTCTACCATTGAGCTACACCCGCGCCGTGGCGCCTTGCGCTTCTTAGTGGCAGAGGCGCGATCCTGGCAAGGGGCGAGTTTGCCCGGCAACGGCGAGCCCGACAGCTTTCCTTTGCGCACAAGCGATCCACCACCCGCCCGGCCCGGTCGGAATTGCCGGCTCTGCGGCTACTGGCTTGATCTGCTGGAGCAAGGGGCTGGTGGAGGGGACTGGATTCGAACCAGTGTACGCTAAGCGAGCAGATTTACAGTCTGCCGGATTTAACCACTCTCCCACCCCTCCATTCAGAGCCGGAGAAACGATCGGCGCCCGTCCCCGGGCGCGTCGTCGGGGCGGTTTATGTCGGGGCAGTGAACGCCTGTCAACACCCAATCGGCCAGCAACGACAGAAGCTTCATCGCCTTGCTGTCGTCTGTCAAAACCGCTACGGCATCCCCATGAGCCGCAACAAATTCCCGCCCAAACCCAAGTATGACCCTGATACCGGGCCGGTGTACCTCTATGGGCTGCATACGGTGCGGGCGGCGCTCGACAATCCGCAGCGCGAAAAGCGCAACCTGCTGGTGACGCCCAATGCGCTGATGCGCCTCAGGGAGACCGGTCCGGTGGACATGCGCTTCACCGAAACCACACCCAGGGAACTCGACCGGCTGCTCGGCGCCGATGCCGTGCACCAGGGCGTGGCGCTGGAAGTCGAGGCGGTCAGCCGGTTCGGGCTCAATGACGTGCCCAATCCCAGGCTGGTGGTGATCCTCGACCAGTTGACCGATCCGCACAATGTCGGCGCGATCCTGCGTACCGCCTGTGCGTTCGGGGCCGACGCGGTGGTGACCACGGCCCGCCATTCGCCGCGCGAAACCGGCGTGATGGCCAAGGCGGCCTCGGGCGCGCTCGACCTGGTGCCGATGATCGAAGTGCGCAATCTGGGCGACGCTATCGAGACGCTGAAGTCCCGCGGGCTCACGGTGATCGGCTTTGATTCCGAGGCCCCCGCCGCGATTCGTCCGCGCACCGACGATGCGCCCATCGCCGTCGTGATGGGGGCCGAGGGCAAGGGGCTGCGGCAGCGGACGCGCGAGCTGTGCGACGAGATGGTGCGGCTCGACATGCCGGGCCCCATCAAGTCGCTCAACGTGTCGAACGCTGCAGCCATCGCATTGTTTGCCGTGACGGCCGGCCGGCCTTCACATTAGTCGGGGCCGCGGCGGTACCGCGACCCCGTTGGGCTAGGGTCACGGCGTCGTGCAGCGCACCAGCGAGGTGCCGTTGACACTCAGCACGTCCGGACCGGCCTGATCGATCTCGATGGTCTTGTCCCCGGCCTTGAGGCTGGCCTTGCCGTTGGTGGCCGGAACGGCGTCGACGAGCATGAGCTCGCCCCCCTCGCGCACGCTGATCCGGGTGATCACCACATAGCCGGCGCTGCCGGCCTGGTCGACCGTGCCGCAGGCGGCGTAGTCCGGCGCCCATACCCCCAGATAGCCGATCTCGTCGCGTTTGGCATTGGCGGCAATCCGCGTATCGGGCTTCAGCCCTTCGGCCGGCAGAATGCCCATGGCCGGCGTGGTCATGACCGGAGCCTCGGTAGCGGCGGCGACGGCGGCAGCCGCATCGGCTGCGCCTCGGGCTTCGGCCGTCGCAGCGGCGGGGGCTGTCTCGGCAGCGGGCGCTGTCTCCGCAGCGGCGGCCACGGCAGCGTTGGCATCCGCTGCGCCACGGGCGCTGGCGCCGGTCTCCGTCGGGGCGGCTACAGCTGCGGGAGCGGCGGCGGCAGCAATGGCTGCCTCGGCATCTGCTTTGCCCTTGGCCGCCGCGGCGGCTACCGCTGCCTGCCTATCGGCTTCAGCCGTGACCTCCGCCGTCTTCTTTTCTTCCGCGGCCTTAGCGGCGGCAGCGGCCTCGGCCGCCTTCTTTTCCTCCGCGGCCTTGGCGGCAGCAGCGGCCTCGGCTGCCTTCTTTTCCTCCGCGGCCTTGGCAGCAGCAGCGGCCTCGGCAGCCTTCTTCTCTTCCGCAGCTTTGGCAGCGGCTGCCACCTCGGCAGCCTTCTTCTCCTCCGCGGCCTTGGCAGCGGCAGCGGCTTCGGCCGCCTTCTTTTCCTCCGCGGCCTTGGCGGCGGCAGCCGCTTCGGCCGCCTTCTTCTCCTCGGCGGCCTTGGCAGCAGCAGCGGCCTCGGCAGCCTTCTTCTCTTCTGCAGCTTTGGCAGCGGCCGCCGCTTCAGCCGCCTGCTTTTCTTCTGCTGCCTTGACGTCGGCAGCGGCCTTATCCGCTGCAGCTTTGTCGGCGGCCGCCTTGTCAGCAGCGGCCTTGTCAGCCGCAGCCTTGTCAGCCGCAGCCTTATCGGCGGCGACCTTGTCCGTATCGGCAGTGGCGGCCGGGGCAGCAGGAGCCTCGGCGGCGGGCTTGGCTGGCGGTGGCGACGAATTGTTGTCGCAGGCAGCGAGCAGCAGGCCCAACGACAGGGCGACTGGCAGGGCCAGAAGGTGCGTAGGTTTCATGGTCGTTTCCTCTCCGAAACTGCGGCGCCCAGGACAACCTCCCGCAGCGCATGAATTCTCGCCGGCCCTCAACCGCCGGCAGCCGCCACGACGACATTGACCGTCGCGGCGACGATGACGGTGTTGAAAAAGAACGAGACGACGCCGTGCACCGTCACCAGCCGGCGCATAGCCCGCGACGTCACCGCCACGTCGGCCACCTGCGCAGTCATCCCGAGCACGTAGGAGAAGTAGAGGAACGCTGCGCCGTCAGGCGGCTCGTCGCCCGGGAATGCCAGCCCGCCCAGGACGTCGCCCTGCTTGTCCGGATCATCCCGATAGTACTCGTGCGCGTAGTGGAGCGCCGCCATGGTGTGCACCGTGAACCAGCCGAGCAGCACGGAAGCCACGCTGGCTGCGATCTCCACCGGTTCCGCCCTGCCCTGCCCATCGTTGAGGGTCAGGAAGAGGAAGAGAATCGCCACCCCTGCGACCAGCAGGGTGGCAAGAAAGATCGCCACCACGGGCGAGTCGGCGTCGTCAGGCCGCTGCTGCAGAAACTCGGCGGTGAGGCAGGGAAACTCGACGCGCACCAGCAGCAGATAGGTGACGAACATCGCGTTGGCCGCGAGGGCCACGGCATATTTCGGCGACAGCAGCAGACACACGACAAGCGCCGCCGTGCCTACGCCGGCGCCCCAATAGAACGCGGCATGGCGCGGCAAAATGCGCGCCGGAACCGATGTGCTGCGTTTGCCTCCCACGGCGACCTCTGAGCCAGTGAATCACCAACCAGCCGGATATTTGCACGGCGAGGATGCCACATCTAAGACAAGCCGTCGCCGCTCCTCACGGCACTGCAGCGCGCCTTGCACCATGAGGCCGCCAGTGTTATCGACCGCGTCGCGCCGGTATAGCTCAGTTGGTAGAGCAACTGATTTGTAATCAGTGGGTCGCGGGTTCAAATCCTGCTGCCGGCACCACCCTGCAGCATCTCGAGCCGCCGTGGAGTTTCGCGGGGCGCCGGCTTCACCCCTCAGTGCGCTTCTTCCACTTCTTCAGCACCATGTCGCGTTTCAGGCGGGACAGGCGTTCGAGGAAGAAGCTGCCGTTCATCTGCTCGATTTCGTGCTGGGCGATGCGCGCCGGCAAGCCGTCGAAGCGGCGCTGGTGGCGGGCGCCGGTTTCGTCGTCCCAGGCGATCTGGGCGCCGTATGGCCGAGTGATCTCGACCTCTACTCCAGGCATGGCGACAGAACCCTCGGGGCCGGGAATGGCGGGGCCATCGGTTTCAGCGACCTCTGGATTGTACAGAACGAGGTAGTCGCGTTTGGCCGGGTCCGGATCGACGCTGATCACCACCACCGGCGCCACGGCGCCGATATGCACCGCCGCGAGGCCATAGGCATTGGCGGCGCGGGTCGCCTCCAGCAGGCGATTGCCCACGGCGCGCAAACCATCGTCCACCGGCCGCGGCTCCGCCTTGCGGGCAAGCCGCGGGTCGGGCCAGGTCACGATCATCGGCTCAGAACAACCCGCCGCGGCCCAGCGTCATATCGGTCTCCGCCGGATCCTGGCCGGACTGGATGGCCTGGAAAGCGTTGGAGTCGACGCCGATCACCGAGGTAACGAGATTCGGGCCGGTGCCGGGCTTGAACGCCTCGTAGATCGCCTGGTCGCCGCCGTTCGCCTTCACCCCGGTGCCGGGATCTATCCAGACCTGGGACATGCCGCCGGGCATGTTGAACGGCGTCGGGGGCTTGCCCTTCAATGCATTGCCCACGAACTCGGTAAAGATCGGCACCGCCATTTCACCACCCGTCGACTGCCGGCCCATGTTGCGCGGGGTATCGAAACCGACATAGACGCCGACGGCGAGCTCGGGGGTAAAGCCGATGAACCAGGCGTCCTTGTAGTCGTTCGAGGTGCCGGTCTTGCCGGCGACCGGGCGGCCGAGCTTCTTGGCGCCGGTGCCGGTGCCGCGCTGCACCACGCCTTCCATCATCGAGGTGATCTGGTAGGCGGTCATCGGGTCGAGCACCTGCTCGCGATTGTCGATGATCAGCGGCTCACCCTGGTGGTTCCAGCTCTGCGCGGCGCACCCATCGCAGACGCGCTCGTCGTGCTTGTAGATGGTCTTGCCGTAGCGATCCTGGATGCGGTCGATCAGTGTGGGCACGATCTTGCGGCCGCCATTGGCGATGGTGGCGTAAGCCGAGGTCATTCGCATATCGGTGGTTTCGCCGGCGCCCAGCGCCATCGCCAATACCGGGTTCAGATCGTCGTAGATGCCGAACATCTTGGCGTAGTCGGAGATCAGCGGCATGCCCAGATCCTTGGCGAGGCGCACCGTCATGACGTTTCGGCTGCGCTCGATGCCGCGGCGCAGGGTCTGCGGGCCATAGAACTGCTGGGCGTAGTTCTCGGGCCGCCAGACCGAGCCGTCGCCATTGACGATCTCGATCGGCGCATCGAGCACCACCGAGGCCGGGGTGTAGCCGTTGTCGAGCGCCGCCGAGTAGACGATCGGCTTGAACGAGGAGCCCGGCTGCCGCATCGCCTGGGTGGCGCGGTTGAACTCGGACTCGGCATAGGAAAAGCCGCCGACCATGGCGAGGACGCGCCCGGTGCGCGGATCCATGGCGACCAGCGCGCCCTCGAGTTCTGGCACTTGCTCCAGCGTGTAGGCGCCATCGCGGTCGGGGAGCTTTGACACGTAGATGACGTCGCCGGGCTTGAGGATGGAGCCGAGCTTCTTGCTCACCCACTTGATGTCCGGGCCGGCCAGCGTGCCGGTGATCCGGTCGGCAGACACCTTGCCTTCGATGTCGGTAGCGGGCCGCAGCCCGATGGTGCCCTCGTTGTCGCCCATTTCCAGCACCACGGCGAGCGTCCACTCAGGCACGTCGCTCAGTGGCTTGACGGCGTTGACCGCGACGCCCCAGTCGCCGGTGATATCGACGCTGGCAATGGGGCCGCGGAAACCCTCGCCGTGGTCGTAGTTGATCAGGCCGTCCATCAGGGCGCGGCGGGCATATTCCTGCAGGTGCGGGTCGAGCGTGGTGCGCACGCTGAGGCCGCCGCCATAGAGCTCGGCCTCGCCGTAGAGCTTGCCGAGCTGGCGGCGCACTTCCTCGGTGAAATACTCGGCCGAGTAGAGCTGGCTGCCGGAGCTGCGCGGCTTCACATTGAGGGGCTCGGCCTTGGCGGCCGCCGCTTCTTCGGCCGTGACGTAGCCGTTCTCGACCATGCGGTCGATCACCCAGTTGCGGCGTTCGATCGCCTGCTTGGGCCGGCGGAACGGATGGTAGTTGTTGGGCCCCTTGGGGAGCGCGGCAAGGTATGCCGCCTCACTGAGGGTCAGCTCGTAGAGCGCCTTGTCGAAATAGTTCAGCGCCGCCGCGGCCACGCCATAGGAGTTGAGGCCGAGGAAGATCTCGTTGACGTAAAGCTCGAGGATCTTGTTCTTCGAAAACGTCGACTCGATCCTGAGCGCCAGGATGGCTTCCTGGATCTTGCGGTCCCAGGTCTGCTCGGAGGTGAGCAGGAAGTTCTTGGCCACCTGCTGGGTGATGGTCGAACCGCCGCCCTGGATCGAGTCGTTGCCGTCGATGCGGGCCATGACGTTGTCGCGCAGCGCGCGGATGACGCCGTCCACGGCGATGCCGGAATGGGTGTAGAAGTCCTTGTCCTCGGCCGAGATGAAGGCGTTGATGATCAGCGGCGGGATGGTTTCGATCGGCTGGAACAGCCGGCGCTCCCTTGCATACTCTGCAAGCAGCGTCCCGTCGGCGGCGTGAACGCGCGTCGTTACCGGCGGCTGATAGTCCTTGAGCACCGTATAATCAGGCAACGTGGCGTTCAGCTGGTTAAGGTAGACGGCGGCGACCGCGACAGCGCCCAACGCGCAAAACACGCCGAAACCGAAGAGCCAGCCGAGTAGTCTGAGCATCAGATCGTGAACCTTGGAGCGGGCGCCACCGGTCCGATCGGGCGAGGCGCGGAATATTGCGGAATCATACCAGACAAGGGCGGAAATGTGGACAAGCCCGCCCCTTCAAGAACTTGCGATGTGCTGCGTGGTGAAAACGTCACTGCGTCGCGGCTACAGCCTTCTGCGTGCTGTCGAAGTAATCCGCAATCCCTCGCGCCAGTGCATCCACGACTCGGTCCCGCCAGTCCGACTGCTGCAGGTTGGCGATATCGGCGGCGTTGGACAGAAACCCGAGCTCGACCAGCACCGAGGGAACATCGGGCGCCTGCAGCACGAAGAAGTCGGCCTGGCGGACCGGGAAGCGACGCAGCGCGACGCTCGGCTCGAGCTGATGGACGATGGCCTCGGCGGCGAGGAAGCTCGACTTCCGCATCTCGCGGCGCATCAGGTCGACCAGGATATCCATGACGGCGGGTGTCGCCTGCGGCACGGCGAAGCCGGCGACGATGTCGTAGCGGTTCTCGCCGTCCGCCAGCACCTTGTCGAGCACGTCGGTGGCGTTTTCGTCGCGGGTGTAGACGCTGGCGCCACGGATTTCGGGCTGCTGGAAGCTGTCGGCATGCAGCGAGATGAAGATGTCGGCCTTGTTCTGCCGAGCGAGATCGACACGCTGGTTGAGCGACAGATAGGTGTCGTCCTCACGCGTCAGCGCCACGTCGAAACGGCCGGAGTCGATCAGCACCTTCTGCAACTGCAACGCAAAGGCGAGGGTGATGTCCTTCTCATGCACTCCGTTGGGCGCGCTCGCACCATTGTCGACGCCCCCATGACCGGGATCGAGCACTACCAGCGGCCGGGTCGCGGTGATCGGCGCGTGGGTGCCTGGATTGGTCGAGGCCGTTACCGGCGCCGTGCCCTTGTTCGCGATCGACGCCGCAAGGTCCGCCGCAACCTTGGTCGCGAACTCCTCGGGGGTTGCCGTGATGATGTCGACCACGAGGCGCGCCGGCTGGTCGGCAACCGCGTCGAGCACATAGGCCTGCTGCACCTGCGCCGGCTGGGCCAGCGTCAGCATGGTGCGCGCCCTGCCCTTTTCGGCCATCTCCACGGTGTAGCTGCTGACGATGCCTTTGCCGGCCACGTCGGCGGGCGCCAGGATCTTCAGCTCGAACGCCTTGACGTCGATGGCGATGCGATTGGGGTTGTCGAGCGAAACGATGGCGAACTCGGTCGGCCCGGAGAGATCGATGATCAGCCGGGCCCGCTGCGGCGTCGAGGTGACGCGCGCATCGATGACGTCGGGGTAATCCTCGATCGATTCGAGCTGTGCAAAGGCGGGGTGGGTGACGAACAGGCTGGCCACGAGGACCAGCAAAATCGCCGCAAACCCAGCGGATCCGCCGGATTTGCCGCCGAAGCCGGCAGATTTCAACAAGACAGCATCGCTCCCCTAAAGGTGGTGCAGCACGCCAGAGCAGTCGGGCGATTCTGCGGCGTTACGCACCGCGCGTCGACAATGCAATAATGTGATCGGCTCGAGGATGGCGCGTACCCGTGGGTTTTGAGTTTCCTGTTGCCAATTTGCGGCAACAACCCTAAAGCGATCTTGAGGCGGCCTGCTGCCGCCACCATATGCCTGTGCGGCGCAATCGGCGCCCTGGCGCGGCTGGTTGGCAGCGGCGGATTGGAATTCACTCAGGTGATCCGGTCTGAAGTGCGGCACATTTGGCGCCTCGCGATAGAATCTCGGTCCCTCGGGATCGAAGGACAGGCGGCTCGATTTTCGCTGGCCTGTTCTCAAGGAAGAGGTCTGATGGCCATCGGGCAGACAAAGAGTGACGCGATCCCGAATAGCGGTTGCGCTTTTGTCATCGAAGTCCCGGCTGCCGTCGCTCTCCAGTCTCGCGGCGGCGCGCGCGCCGCTGCTTTTGCCGGCGCCTCTCGCGCCATCCTCCTAAAACCTTTCGCCTCGCATGGCGCGACATCAGGAGGACCGGTTCGCCGGTCGATCGGTGTCGGCGCGCGACGGCGCGGAGACTTCGTCTATGGCTACAAAGCGCATGCTGGTGGATGCCATCCACCCGGAAGAAACACGGATCGTCGTCACTAACGGGAACCGGCTCGAAGAGTTCGATTTCGAATCCGCCCAGCGGCGGCAGCTCAGGGGTAACATCTACCTCGCCAAGGTGACGCGCGTGGAGCCCTCGCTCCAGGCCGCCTTCATCGAGTATGGCGGCAACCGCCACGGCTTCCTCGCGTTCTCGGAAATCCACCCCGACTATTACCAGATCCCCATCGCCGACCGCGAAGCGCTGCTGCGCGACGAGGCGCATGACGACGACGAGCACGAACACGAGCATGCAGCGGCCCGGGCCGCCGCGCCCGCCGAAGTATCGGCCGACCACGACGACGCCGAGGGCGACGAAGAGCACAGCCATATCGAGCAGGCGCCGACCAGCAACGAGCCGGTAGAAAGCGTCGGTGGCTCGGATGCGCTCGAGGACGTGCAGGAACGCCGCCGTCCGTCGCAGCGCCGCCACCAGTACAAGATTCAGGAAGTGATCAAGCGCCGGCAGGTGATGCTGGTGCAGGTGGTCAAGGAAGAGCGCGGCAACAAGGGCGCGGCTCTCACCACCTATCTGTCGCTGGCCGGCCGCTATTCGGTGCTGATGCCCAATACGGCGCGTGGCGGCGGCATCTCGCGCAAGATCACCAATGCCGCAGACCGCAAGCGTCTCAAGGACATCGTGGGGGATCTTGAAGTGCCGCAGGGTCAGGGGATCATCCTCAGGACCGCCGGCGCCAGCCGCACCAAGGCCGAGGTCAAGCGCGACTTCGAGTATCTGCAGCGGCTGTGGGAGAACGTGCGTTCGCTGACGCTCAAGTCGCAGGCTCCCTGCCTCGTCTACGAGGAAGGCTCGCTGATCAAGCGGACCATCCGCGACCTCTACAACAAGGATATCGACGAGCTGTTCGTGGCGGGCGACGACGCCTACCGCGAGGCCAAAGACTTCATGCGCATGATCATGCCGAGCCACGCCAAGAACGTGCAGCTCTACAAGGACGATGCGCCGCTGTTCTCCAAGTTCAACGTCGAGGGCCAGCTCGACCAGATGTTCTCGCCGCAGGTGACCCTGCCGTCGGGCGGCTATCTGGTGATCAACCCGACCGAGGCGCTGGTCTCGATCGACGTGAACTCCGGTCGCGCCACCAAGGAACACAATATCGAAGACACGGCGCTGCAGACCAACCTCGAGGCGGCCGAGGAAGTCTCGCGCCAGCTGCGCTTGCGCGATCTGGCCGGTCTGATCGTCATCGACTTCATCGATATGGTGGAGAACCGCTCGAACCGGGCGGTGGAGCGCAAGCTCAAGGAATGCCTGAAGAACGATCGCGCCCGTATCCAGGTCGGCCGCATCAGCCATTTCGGCCTGCTCGAAATGAGCCGCCAGCGCATCCGCTTCGGCGTGGTCGAGAGCTCGACGCACAAGTGCCCGACCTGCCAGGGCACCGGCCTCGTCCGCTCGGTGGAGAGCCTGGCGCTGATGGTGATGCGCAACGTGGAAGACCACGTGCTGCGCAAGCCGGGCCAGTCGATCAATGTGCGCGTGCCGACCGACGTGGCGCTCTACATTCTCAACACCAAGCGCGGCACGCTGAATACGCTGGAAGCCAAATACGGCCTGTCGATCACGATCGTCGCCGATGACCATGTCGGGCCCTCGCATTTCGCCATCGAGCGCGGCGAAACCCGCGTGCTCGATCGGGGCGAGACGGCCGGCACGCATGTGCGCGTCGACACCACCACGATCATCGATGCGGAAGCCGAAGCGGCCGATCTGGCTGTCGAGGATGAGGACGACGAGGAAGAGGAAAACACCGGTGGCGGCGAGCGCCAGGCGCGCTCCGACGAGGGTGGCGAGCGCTCCGGTCGTCGCCGTCGTCGCCGCCGTCGCGGTGGCGGCGATCGCGAGGACCGTCCGCAGGGCGGCCCGCAGCAGCCCCGCCAGCCGGCCGAGGCCGCGTCGGACGAAGAGTCCGAGGACGGTGAAGGCGACGAAGCGCCGCGCCAGGCCAATGAGGGCGCGGTCGGTGAAGATGGCGAACCGCGCCGTCGCCGCCGTCGTGGTCGCCGTGGCGGCCGTCGCAACCGTCGCGATGGCGAAGGCGGCGAGCAGCGCGATGGCGTGACGAGCGAGCCGGTTTCGGAAGAGGCCGTGGCTGCAGCCGACGCCCCTGCGATCGCAGTGGTAGCGGAAGCCCCGGCGGTCGAGACGCCTGCTCCGGTGGTTGCCGAGGACGTTCCGGCCGAAAAGCCGAAGCGCGGCCGCCGCAAGAAGGCCGAGCCGGTTGCCGATGAGGCCGCTCCGGTGGTGGCGGAGGACGTTGCCCCCGCCGCGGCTGAGAAACCTGCCCGCCGCAGAGCGACGAAAGCCGCTGCAGTGACCGCCGAGCCGGCTGCCGAGCCGGAAGCTCAGGCCGAGGAGGCTCCGAAGGCCAAGAAGCCGCGGGCGCGCAAGCCCAAGGTTGCCGCTCCCGAGGCCGCAGCTGCGGAGGTTGCGCCGGCGGAAGTGGTTGCGGAGACGGCTCCTGAGCCTGAGCCGGAAGCCGCGCCCCGTCGCGCCAGGAAGGTGATTCCGGAAGGCGAGATCGTCGTTAGTTCGGCTGCTCCGGCCGCCACCGACGACAAGCCCGCCGAAGAGACCAAGCCCAAGAAGGCCGGCTGGTGGCAGCGCCGCCTGGGCCTCGGCGGCTGAACTCGGACGCACAGAATGAAGCAGGAGGGCGGGAGACGATCCCGCCCTTCGGCTTTTGGGAGCTCTTGCGGGGCACCGAAATCCGCTAGGCTGCCGTACATGTCCCGCACCGAACGTCTGCTCGACCTGATCCAGCTGCTGCGTCGCCATCGCGCGCCGGTGACGGGTCCTGCCCTTGCCGCCGAACTCGGCATTTCGATCCGCACGCTCTATCGCGATATCGCGACCCTGCAGGCGCAGGGCGCCGATATCCAGGGCGAGCCGGGCCTGGGCTACATCCTGCGCCCCGGCTTCACGTTGCCGCCGCTGATGTTCTCGGCCGACGAGATCGAGGCGCTGGTGCTCGGGTCGCGCTGGGTGGCACGCCGGGCCGAGGACCCGCGGCTCGGCGATGCGGCGGCTAACGCGCTGAGCAAGATCACCGCCGTGCTGCCCGACGAACTGCGCGACAGCGTCGACGGCTCGAACCTCCTGGTTGGCGGCGGCGAGGTGATCCCGGCGCAGGTCGACCTCTCGGCCATCCGCCTCGCCATCCGGGAGCAGAGGAAGCTGGTGCTCGCTTATCGCAATGCCGGCGGCACCGCTACCGAGCGGACGATCTGGCCCTTCGCCATCGGCTTCTTCGATCGAGTCCGGGTGGTGATCGGCTGGTGCGAGCTCAGGACCGACTACCGGCACTTCCGGCTAGACCGGATCGACAGGATGGAAATGCTGGCAGAGCGCTACCCCCGCCGGCGGGCCGCCATGCTGAAGGAATGGCGCGAGCGCGAGGGGATTCCGGTGCGCTGACTGTTGGCCGGTCGGCCACTGCCGGAAATTGTCAGTCCGGGCCGCTATCCCCGTCTCCATCAACAACGGAGACGCCCCATGCGCACCCTCAACTACCTGCTCCTCGCCGTTCGCGACCCGCTCAGGAGCGCTGAACTCTACACCAGGCTGCTCGGCCGCGACCCAGTCGAGATAGCCCCCACCTTCGTGCTCTACGTTCTGCCGACGGGCCTCAAGATCGGCCTATGGCTCAGCGACGAGATGGAGCCGAAACCCAAGCCGGCTGGCGGCGTCGAGATCTCGTTCACCGAGGACAGCAAGGACGCGGTTCGTGCCACCTTCGCGGAGTGGAGGAGGCTCGGGCTGAAAGTGCTGCAGGCGCCGACCGAGATGGATTTCGGCTTCACCTGCGTGCTCGAGGACTATGACGGCCACCGGCTGCGGCCGTTCGTGCTTGGCGACAATCCGCGGTAAAGACGGGCTCGCCGGCGCCGTGGGTGCGGCTCAAGCGTCCCCTCTCCCTTTGGGGGAGAGGGTCAGGGTGAGGGGGCCTTGCCGCAGGCAGCGAGCTCGAAGCAAGGCCCCTCACCCGGCGCTTCGCGCCGACCTCTCCCCCAAGGGAGAGGTGAGCAGTGCCACGATCCCAGAGTGAGCTAGCCGCGCGTCCCCGGCGGCAGGTGCCGATACACCACATCCTCAGGATCCTGGCGCGGGGCGTTGTCGTCCCGCACCGCCCCCAATCGCTCCGCCACGGCGATCGAGCGGATGTTCGCCGGATCGAAATAGCTGACGAGGCTCGAAAGCCCGAGCTCGGCGAAGGCCCAGTCGCGCAGCGCCGCCGCGGCCTCGGTCACATACCCCCGCCCTTCGAAGCCATCGTAAAGCAGCCAGCCCAGCTCTTTCTCGGGGAACAGCGGCCCGTGGTTGATGCCGACCTGGCCAACGCACGCGCCGGTCGTCGCGATGTCGATCATCAGCCCGCCATGGCCGTAGAGCGTCCAGCACGCGATATCATGGCAGAACAGCCCCCAGGCCCGCACCTCGTCGAACGGCCCGCCCATGTAGGTCGAGCGCGGCGACACCATCAGGTTGCGATAGGCCGGGAAATCCGCCTCGACCATCGGCCGCAGCACCAGCCGCGCAGTCCGCAGCGCCGGGATGCTGGTCATCGCCGCCTCAGGAAATCGCCGATCCGGTTCAGGCCTTCATCGATGGTCGCCCGCGTCCCGGCGTAGGAGAAACGCACGAAGCGGTTGCCGTTGAGCCGGTCGAAGTCGATGCCGGGCGTCGCCGCCACGCCGACCTGGTCGAGCATCTCGATGCAGAAGCTCAGCGAGTCGTTGGTGAAGCGGGAGAAATCGACATAGGCATAGAACGCGCCATCGCCTTCGCTGGCTGCCGCAAGGCCGAACTGCGCCAGGCCCTCGGCGAGGATGTGCCGGTTCACGGCATACTGTGCCTTCTGCTCCTCGGAATAGTCGCGCTCGCCCAGCGCCACCCGGCCGGCGATCTGGCTGAGGGTCGGGGCGGCGATGAACAGGTTCTGCTGCAGGATGTTGGTGCGGCGATTATGGCGCTCGGGCAGCACCATCCAGCCGATGCGCCAGCCGGTCATGCAGTAGTATTTCGAGAAGCTGTTGATGATGATGGCGTCGTCGGTGAACTCGAGCGCCGAGACCGATGGTCCGCGGTAGTCGAGCCCATGGTAGATCTCGTCGGAAATGAAGGTGACGCCCAGCCGCGCGCAGACCTCGACGATCTCCTTGAGCGCCTCGCGCGTCACCGCCGCGCCGGTCGGGTTGGCAGGTGAGGCGAACAGCAGACCGTCGAACTTTTCGCGCGCGTAGGCCGCCTCGACGTCGGCGGCGCTGAGCCGCCAGCCGGCCGCCGCCGTCACCGGGATCTCGACCGCCCGCATGCCGAGGCCATCGAGCGTATTGAGATAGGCGGGATAGCCAGGTCGCGTCACCGCGATCCTGGTGCCCGGCCCGAAGGCACCGAGGAAGGCGAGGATGAAGGCGGAGGACGAGCCCATGGTGACCACGATGCTCTCGGGATCGACCGTCGCGCGGTGCTGCTCGCGGTAGTAGTCGACCAGGGCGCGGCGCAGTTCGATCTGCCCGGCCGAATGCGTGTAGTGCTGCGGCGACGCCAGGGCGGCCGCAACCGCCTCGCGCACCCGCGGCGCCGGCGGAGCGCCGGGTTCGCCCGACTCCATGTGCATGACCTGGCGGCCGCTCGCTTCGACGAGCTTCGACCGCGCGGTGATTTCCATCACGTAGAATGGCCTGAGGCCGGTGAGCTTTTCGTCCGTCTGCATGGGGCCTTGGCTACGGGAATTGCGGCGCCGCCTCAACAACAATTGAAGCGGCCGCGTACAGTCGCCGGCCGCCGCCATGGCATATTTACTCCCGTCTGCTACATAGGGCCGACACAGCTCCGGAGTTCGCATGTCTCGCCTCACCGCCATTCTCGTTCTTGCCGTCGGCGTGCTGGCGGGCGGGCTGGGCGCCACGCTGCTGACGGGGCCCAAGCTCGACGAAGCCGGCGCCAGGGCCATCGCCGAGGACGTGGTGGCGAAGGCAAAGCCCGAGCCGGGGCTCACCGCATCGGCGGTGGAGACGATCGTCACCGATCTGATCGCCAAGCAGCCCAGGCAGGACGTGCCGCAATCGGTAGCGGCCCTCGATCAGTCGACGCTCGATCCGATGATCGAAAAGTACCTGCTCGGCAACCCGCGGATCCTGCAGAAGGTTTCCGCCGCGCTCGATGCGGAACTGACGGCAGAGCGCACTGCGGCAACCCGCACCGCTATGGTCGAACTGAAACCGGCGATCTTCGAGTCCGAGAACGGCATCGTGCTCGGCAATCCCAATGGCGACGTCACGCTGGTCGAGATGTTCGACTATAATTGCGGCTACTGCCGGCAGGCCCTGCCCGATCTCGCGGCGCTGCTCGACAGCGACAAGAACCTCAAGGTGATCCTCAAGGAATTCCCGATCCTGTCGCAGGGTTCGGTCGATGCGGCACGCATCGCGGCGCAGGTCGCCGATGCCGATGTCGACTACTGGGCCTTCCACCAGGCGCTGTTCACCAGCCGCGGCCAGGTCGACAAGGCGGTGGCGCTGAAGGCGGCCGCAGACCTTGGGCTCAACCCCATCGCGCTCGAGATGGGTATGAAGACCCCCAAGGTCGACAAGGTGATCGAAGAAAGCTATCGCATCGCCGACCGGCTGAAGATCACCGGCACCCCGACCTTCATCATCGGCGACGAGATCATCCCCGGCGCCATCGGGCTCGACGCGCTGCAGCAGCGCATCGCCAACATGCGGGCCTGCGGCGCGACGGCGTGCACGACGGAGCAGCCGGGCTAGTCTGCACGAAGCATGCTGGCGTGGCCTTCTCCCCTTGTGGCCAGCGGACGAGGGCGAAGCCTTCGCCGCGAGGTGGCCGAAGGCCGGATGAGGGGGCCGCGCAACGAAGTGTAGCGCCACCTGAGCATAGCGAAGGGCGATTGAGTACGCGGAGAGATACCCCTCATCCGCCCTTCGGGCACCTTCTCCCACAAGGGGAGAAGGCGATGACCGTGAGATCGGCGCTCCTACCCCGACCGCCGCAAATCCGCCCTTTTTCGTGCATTACTCCGCGCCACGCTTGCGCCCGCTGGGGGGCCGGTGCAAAAGGCACGAACCATGGCTCACCGCGTCCTCGTTCTCAACGGCCCGAACCTCAACATGCTCGGGACCCGCGAGCCCCAGACCTACGGCACGCAGACGCTTGCCGACATCGAGAAGATGGCGATTGCCGAAGGCAAGACGCTTGGCCTCGAGGTCACCTGCAAGCAATCCAACATCGAAGGCGAACTGGTCACCTGGATCCAAGAGGCGTTGGGCAGTTTCGACGCCATCGTCATCAATCCGGGCGCCTACTCGCACACCTCGATCGCCATCCATGACGCTTTCCGCGCCGTGGGGTTGCCGGTGATCGAAGTCCACTTGTCCAACATCTACACCCGTGAGGCGTTCCGCCATCACTCCTATGTTTCGCCGGTGGCGATGGGGGTGATTTGCGGTCTGGGCGCTACCGGATATAGGCTGGCCCTCCACGCACTGGCCGAAAAACTCTAAGAGGCAGAACATGACCAAGGCGTCGTCCCCGAATGCCGATCAGGAACTGATCGAGGCCATCGCCAAGCTGCTCAACGAGCAGAACCTTGCCGAAATCGAGATCGAGCGCGAGGACCTGCGTGTCCGCGTCACTCGCTCCTATGCCAGCCAGGCAGTGCAGCAGGTTGCCGTGCCGGCTTACGCTCCGGCTCCCGCGGCCGCACCTGCCCCGGTCGCTCCGGCCGGCGTCGCCGCCGGTCTCGCCCCGAACCATGACGACGTGAGCTCGAATCCCGGCACCCTCACCTCCCCGATGGTCGGCACGGCCTACCTCGCGCCCGAACCGGGCAAGCCCGCCTTCGCCAGTGTCGGCGCCAAGGTCTCGGAAGGCCAGACGGTGCTGATCATCGAAGCGATGAAGACCATGAACCAGATCCCGGCGCATCGCTCGGGCACCGTCACCCGCATCCTCGTCGAAGACGCTTCGCCGGTCGAATACGGCCAGCCGCTGGTCGTGATCGAGTAAGCCGGCATGTTCCAGAAGGTCCTCATCGCCAATCGCGGCGAGATCGCGCTCCGCATCCTCAGGGCCTGCAAGGAGCTCGGCATCCAGACCGTCGCCGTCCATTCGACCGCCGATTCCAACGCCATGCATGTGCGGCTGGCCGACGAAAGCGTCTGCATCGGGCCGCCGCCGGCCAAGGACAGCTACCTCAACATTCCCTCGATCCTCGCCGCCTGCGAGATCACCGGGGCCGACGCGGTGCACCCGGGCTATGGCTTCCTCAGCGAGAATGCGCGCTTTGCCCGCATCCTGACCGAACACAAGATCACCTTTATCGGGCCGTCCGAGCATCACATCTCGATCATGGGCGACAAGATCACCGCCAAGCAGACGGCCGTGGAGCTCGGCATCCCCGTGGTGCCCGGCTCGAAGGGCGAGGTCGCGACCGAAGCCGACGCCAAGAAGACTGCCGCCGAGATCGGCTACCCGGTGCTGATCAAGGCGACAGCCGGCGGCGGCGGGCGCGGCATGAAGGTGGCGCATACCGAGCTCGACCTGCTGACCGCCTGGTCGACGGCCCGCTCCGAAGCCAAGGCCGCCTTCGGCAACGATTCCGTCTACATGGAAAAATACCTCGGCAAGCCGCGGCACATCGAAGTGCAGGTGATGGGCGACGGCCAGGGCAACGCCGTGCACCTGGGCACCCGCGACTGCTCGCTGCAGCGCCGTCACCAGAAGGTCTGGGAAGAGGCCTCGGCCCCCACCGTGCCGGCCGACCAGCGCGACAAGATCGGCGAGATCTGCGCCGCCGCCATGCGCAAGCTCAAATACTCGGGCGCCGGCACCATCGAGTTCCTGTACGAAAACGGCGAGTTCTATTTCATCGAGATGAACACCCGCCTGCAGGTGGAGCATCCGGTCACCGAGCGCATCACGGGCGTCGACCTGGTCTATGAGCAGATCCGCGTCGCCTCGGGCGAAAAGCTGAGCCTTGAGCAGGAGAAGATCACCTTCACCGGCCACGCCATCGAAGTGCGCATCAACGCCGAGGACCCGCAGACCTTCACCCCGTCGCCGGGCAAGATCAGCTTCTACCACCCCGCCGGCGGCGTCGGCGTGCGCGTCGATTCCGCGGTTTATGCCGGCTATTCGATCCCGCCCTACTATGACAGCCTGATCGGCAAGCTGATCGTCTATGGCCGTACCCGCGAGGAGTGCCTGCAGCGCCTGCGCCGCGCGGTGGACGAGTTCGTCGTCGATGGGATCAAGACCACCTTGCCCCTGTTCCAGCGTCTGATCAAGGAACCGGACATCATCGCCGGCAACTACGACATCCACTGGCTGGAAAAGTACCTCGGGATGAAGCACTGAGGCCGAAGCGGCCACGGCTCTGTAGACCGCGTCAGCCCACACACTCGATGTCATCCCCGCGAAAGCGGGGATCTTCGTTTCTGGGCTCGGTGCTGGACCAAAACAGAGGTTCCCGCTTTCGCGGGAATGACCCGGTGCGAGGACGCGACAGTCAGATGTAGCGACAGGGGCAAGGCACCCCGGCATGCGCCGCCCGACTCGTTAACGAAATCTGAACGGCCGCTCCAGCGCCGGTTCAGCCTGCAGCTGTCATGACGCTCCAACCCAAGGAGATCGTGCCATGCCGCACCTGATCGATTACCTCGACGCCTTCGTCCTGATGTTGCCCGTCGTCCTCGCCGCCATCAGCCTGCCGCTGCTGGTGCGCCTGGTGCTCCGCTGAGCCTCAGCGGCCGAGGCTGTCGAGGAAGCCGCCCATTTCGGCCCGATAACGCCCCGGGTTCTCCTTGAACGACAGCAGGTGGTTGGCTGCTGTCTGCAGGTAAGTCGTGGGCGCCGTGCGCGCCGCGACCAGCCGCTCGCTGATGGTGACCGGCACCAGGCCGTCGGTCGTCCCATGCGCGAGAAACAGCGGGCCCGGGAACTTCGCTACCGCATCGAGGCTCACCGCCTTGCTGAGCTCGGCCCGACGATAGGTATCGAAGATGAAGATGCCGGCAGTGGCCAGCGTGCGCGCCAGCGGGATCATGCGCGCGCCGATCTTGTCGGCCACCACCTCGGTGAAATCGAGCGCCGGCGCATCGAGCGCCAGCGCCACCACCTTGTCGGCCTCGCCCGAGTGCATCAGGAACTGGCCGACGATGCCGCCGCCCATCGACTCACCGACGAGAATGACGCTGGGTGCTCCGCGGGCCAGCATCCAGCTCACCGCCGCGTCGAGGTCACGCCACTCGTTTACACCGAAGCTGTAGAGGGCGTTCTGGGGCGATGGGGCGCCCTTGTCGTTACGATAGGTGATCAGCAGCGTCGGGATCCCGGCAGCGTTGAGGATCGATAGCTGACGATAGCCGTTCTCGCGGATGCCGCCGATGCCGTGGACGTAGACCGCCCACGGTCCCGTCATCTTGGCGGCGGGGACGAACCAGGCCTCGGCCTCGCCCAGTTCGGTGGCGTAGCGCACGGTCTCGAACGGCAGCCCGAGCGCCGCCCGCGGATCGCCGCGATAGCCCAGCTCATATGGATCGGTCGGTGGATCTGGATTGTTGGCGCCGCTCCAGTCGACACCCCCTGGGGTCAGCAGGTGGTTCATCAGCATCGAGGTGCCGACACCGCCCACGGCGATGAACAGCACCGCGACGATGACGATCCCCACGATGATGCGCCGCACCCACTTGTTCATCGACTTCCTCGGCCGGGCGGCACAATCGCGTCCGGGCGCTGCGGTGGCAAGCCTGCTTTGGCGTTGTTTCGCAATCGCGGCGAGCCCATATTCAGCCCATGAGCAAGAAGCCGGATCCGTTCGCCATCGACCTGACGCCCGAACTGATCGTCCGGGCCTATCAGGCCGGCATCTTCCCGATGGCGGAGGACGCGGAGTCGCCGGATCTGTTCTGGGTCAGCCCGCAGAAGCGCGGCATCATCCCGCTCGACCGATTTCACATTTCGCGCAGCCTCAGGAAAACCCTGCGCACCCACCCCTATCAGGTGAAGGTGGATACCGACTTCCCTGCCGTCATCGAAGGATGTGCGACCGCCGGGGTCGACCGCGAGTCGACCTGGATCAACCCCGAGATCCGCCGCCTCTACGGCGCGTTGTTCGAGCGCGGCATCGTCCATACGGTCGAGGTGTGGGACGGGCCGGCGCTGGTCGGCGGGCTCTATGGGGTGTCGCTGGGCGCGGCATTCTTCGGCGAATCGATGTTCCACCGCAAGACCGACTGCTCGAAGATCGCCATGGCGCACCTGCTCGAGCGGCTGGTGGCTGGCGGCTATCACCTGCTCGACACGCAGTTCGTCACCGACCACCTGCGCACCTTCGGCGGCATCGAGATCCCGCGCGAGGACTATGAGGCCCGCCTCGCCGAGGCGTTGCGGCACCGGGGCGATTACTTCGCATGCGACCACTAGACCTGCCGCCCGGCTGGGCCCGCGGCCACGAGCTCGTGCCGCAGATCATCGGTGAATCCGGCGCGTGGGTATACCGCGCCGGGGAGGCGCACTTCATCAAATCCGAGCCGATCTCCCCCTTGGCGGAGCTGCCGGGCGAGATCGAACGGTTGCGCTGGCTGCACGGCACGGGCCTCGCCTGCCCCGAGGTGATCCACACGGCCGAGCATGACGGCCGACACTGGCTGCTGATGACTGCCCTGCCCGGTCACGACCTGGCGTCGACGAGCCTGCTCAATGCCGAGACTGCGGCCCGGCTGATGGCCGAAGCGTTGCGGCAGCTGCACGCACTCGACCCGGCGAGTTGCCCGTTCGATCATCGCGTCGGCATCCGCATCAGGGATGCTTCGGCACGCTATCACGCCGGGCTCTATGACGGCGACGATCCGAGCCAGGGGCCGGCGGACTATGCCCGGCTGATCACCGACGCGCCGGTGACGGAAGACCTCGTCGTCACCCACGGCGACGCGTGCTTTCCCAACTTCATGGCAGAGGATGGCCGGTTCACCGGCTTCATCGACTGCGGGCGGCTTGGCGTCGCCGACCGCTACCAGGACCTGGCGCTCGCCTGCCGCAGCCTCGAGTACAACTATGGCGCGGCAGCGGTCCCGTCGTTCCTGGCGGCCTATGGCGTGGACGCGCCGGACGAGGCGAAGCTCGACTGGTACATGTTGCTGGATGAGTTTTTCTGAGCTGGCAAACGGTTGAGCACAATCGGGCCTCCATCTCAGGCGTCATCCCAGCGAAAGCTGGGACCCAACCCGCAGCCCGAACCGGTGGATAGATGGGTCCCTGCTTTCGCAGGGATGACAGCCGGTGGGTGGGGTCGCAAGCGAGCACAGCTGCTGTGCCGGTGACGCTCTGTCCCCACCCCTAGTCCACCTGCGCCCCGCCCGTGGCGTTGGCGACCGTCGCGGTCATCGACCCAGCCAAGTCCGACGCCAGCAGCACGGCGACGTCGGCGATCTGGGCCAGCGGCGTCAGCCTGCGCAGAGGGGTGCGTTCGCCGGCGCGACGCTCGGCTTCCTCGAGCGTGATGCCCTCTTGCTGCGCATGCAACAGGAAGGCTTCGCGGACGCCGGGCGCATCGGGAGAACCCGGGGAGCGAACGCAGACGCAGCGCACGCCCGCGGGACCGTTCTCGACCGCGAGGTGGCGGAGGAAGTGTTCGATCGCTGCCTGCGACACGCCGAAGCCGCCCATGATGTCATAGGCCTCGCGCGCCGCATTGGCCGAAATTCCGACGATGACGCCGCCGCCATTCGCCGCCATGTGGCGGGCATTGGCGGTGCCGGTGGAAAACCAGGTCTTCATGCCGGTTACGATCGGCGCGATGAACCTTTCCCGCGGCATGTCGATCAGCTTCTGGCCCTGCGTGTCGTCGAGGGACACGGCATTGAACATCATCTTGACCGGACCGGCTCGCGCAGCGATGGCCTCGAGATGCGCCTCGACCGCGTCATGGTCGGTGGCATCGACCGGCGCCACCTCCGCCCTGCCCCCGGCAGCCGCGATCTCGGCTGCGACGGCTTCGAGCCGCTCGCGGCCGCGGGCGGCGAGGAACACATGCGCTCCCTCCCGGGCGTAGGCCCTGGCGACGGCACCGCCGACCGCGCCCGACGCGCCATAGACGACGGCGACCCGGTCTCGCAGCAGCATGGCTAGTCCCGCACCTTGATCGCCACGGTGGTCTCCCACTTGTCGGGATCGGGCTCGTCGTCCGGGCCGTTCGGGTAGATTTCGACGCGAGCCGCAAAGTGATCGCCGTCCGGCGCTTCGGTGGCGTCCCAGGCGATACCCTTATGCCTGGCCCAGCCGATCAGCACCGCGTTGGCCTCGATCAGGTTGTCGTAGTGGCCCCAATAGGTGAGCTGGGCATAGCGGCCGGCCGGCAGAACCCCGCTCAGCAGCGGGGAGGCCACAGGCAGCTTTGTGGCGGTGGGGACGGCGAACTCGATCTCGAGCTCGGGCATTGCGACGATGTTGTACTTGAAGAATACCGGCCCAGACGCTTGAATCGATTGACTATCGATTGCGCCGAAGAGCTGGCCCATGATCGGCCCGATGGCCTCGCCAAACGGGATGGTCACCCGGCGGCGGATAGCGACATAGGGCTGCTCGGCCCGTTCAACGATCACTGGCAGCGTCAGCATCCTGGTCCTCCCGTTTGCTCTCCAGAGCGCGGCGCCGTGCGGCGACGATGTCCTCGGCGACGCCATCGCTGCGCGGCCGGCCCTTGGGGCGCCAGTCCTCGTCGATGAACTGCGCCACATAGCGGTCGAACACGTCGAAGCCGCTCTTCCAGCCCCAGCCATGCCCATCGCGCTCCTCGGCGCTGATGAACGGGGTCTGGCGGAAATACATGCGGGTCTTGCCGGCCTCGTCGACGAAATCCATCGTCACCACGGTCTCGAAGCCGTCATACTCGTTGATGTAGGTGAAGCTCAGCCGGCTCGGCTCGTCGATCTCGAGATACTTGCCGCTGATCCAGTGGGCATGGCCCGGGCCGTTGCTCATGCAGCGCCGCCACGCGCCGCCGACGCGGAAGTCGATGTCGCAACTCAACAGCGCATAGCCCTCCGGCCCGTGCCAGCGCACCATGTGCTCGGGATCCTTCCACATCCGCCAGACCAGAGCCCGCGGCGCATCGAACAGCCGGTCGAACTCCAGCACCAGGGCTGCCTGCTCGGCGGTGACGCTATTGCCGCGGGGCATCCGGATCCCCCTTCTGCAGTTCGGCGAGGTACGCATCCATGCGCGCAAAGTTCTTGTCCCAATGCCGGCGGTAGCGCTCGACCCAACTGGCGAGCTCGGCGAGCGGCGCGGCGTTGAGCTGCACCGGGCGCCACTGCGCCTGCCGGGTCCGCGCCACCAGCCCGGCCTGTTCGAGCACCTTGAGATGCCTCGAGATGGCCGGCATGGAGATGTCGAACGGCGCGGTCAGTTCGCTCACCGACGCCTCGCCCTCACTGAGCCGCTGCAAGATCGCCCGCCGCGTTGGGTCGGCGAGCGCGGCGAAGGTGAGGGACAAGGCGTCGGTGTTCATATTTTGCACATGCGTTAAATAACACTCTTGTTAAATACCGACCGCCGCACAGAGTCAAGCGCGTCACGCGTAATCAGCCCCTGCGCTCACAATGCGCGAAAAGTGCACAACTTCGCCGACTTCGTGGCCTTGGATCGTCACGGATTCAGGAGGATCATCACTGACAGCAAGGGCCGGGCGGCACGTCCGGTGAACATGGATCATTGACGATGCTGCAGTTCGACCAGGAACAGGGCGGGAGCTACCAGGATGGGCTTTACGACCCGGAAGCCACGGCGCCACGCGTGGACATCGCCACGGCATTGACGGCGGCCTCGCGCGACCACTATCGCGAACATGGCTGGCTGTCGGTGGAGGGCCTGCTGCAGGCCGAAGAGCTGGCGCAGGCGAAGGCAGCAATCGACGACCTGATCGAAGGGCGCGTGCCGGTTTTCTCCGGCGTGTCCTACGAGAAGGGTTTCAAGGATGTGATCGACACCATGACGCCCGCCGAGCGCTACGACGCGGTGCGCAAGCTCTACGATTTCGTGCCCTATGAGGAGCGGCTCGCCGGCATCGCGCTTGGCGAGCGCATCGGCACCATCTGCCGGCACCTGCTCGAACGCGACGTGCGGCTGTTCCAGGACATGGCGCTGCTCAAGCCGCCGCGCGGCGGCCGCGAAAAGCCGTGGCACCAGGACCACGCCTTCTTCGACTATCCGCTGGGAACGCGCATCGTGGGGGTGTGGATCGCGGTCGACGAGGCGACCATCGCCAATGGCTGCATGCAGGTGCTGGACGGCGGCCACAAGCTGGGCCCGATCCACCACTTCCGGCGCCGCGACTGGCAGATCTGCGACACCGATATGGCCGGCCGCAAGTCCGTGGCGTTTCCGCTCCGCCCCGGCGACGGCATGTTCTTCGACGGCTTGCTACCGCACGGTACGCCATCGAACAACTCGGCGCAGCGGCGCCGGGCGCTGCAGTTCCACTACATGGACCAGCAGGCGCGGCCGACCGATGAGGTTGAGCGGCTGGCCATATTCGGCGGCGAAGGGGCCGGTGCCACCTGTTGAGCCCGAGCGCTGCCACGACCTCGAGCGCCGGCGAACCGGGTGTCGAACTGCGTGCGCCGGTCGGCCGGATGCGGTGCGACCCGAGCTGGTCTTTCGCCTCCGACCCGACCAAGGTCGATAATTATCGCATCTGGCTGATCTGGGCCGGCGAAGGCGAACTGGTGACGCCCGGCGGCGAGCGGATCGCCCTGCTGCCCGGGGTGACCGTGGTGATGCGGCCCGACGGCGTCTACCAGGCGTCGCACAATGCCGCCAATCCGCTGGGCGTCACCTTTCTCAACTACGCCTATCGCGGCGCGGCGCCCCTGCCCCCGGTCTGGTGCTGGACCTCCGACTTCCTGTTCATCGATGCGCTGACGCGCAAGATCGTGCAACTGCACGCCGCCGAGCTCGCGGGCCTCGGCGACAACGGGGCGCGCAGCGCCATGCTGCTCCGCGCCGTGCTCGACGAATTGCAGCTGCAGCTGCAACCAGGCAACGCGCCCAGCTCGCGGCTCGAACGGGACGTGATCGCGCTCGCCAACCAGGTGCTCGAAATGCCGGCCGAGCATGACGACGTCTCGGAGCTCGCCGGCGCGGTGTTCCGCAGCCGCTCGCATTTCACCCGCACGTTCCGGCGCATCTATGGGGTAAGCCCCGCCAGCTTCGTCAAATCCACCAAGCTGCTCAAGGCGCGAAACCTCCTACAGACCACGGCGATGAGCATCGGGGAAATCTGCTCGATCCTGGGCTATTCGACCACCCAGTACTTTTCACGCCAGTACAAATCCTACTTCGCGACGACGCCCGGGGAGGACCGGCGCCGCGCGCAGCACAACACGCAGAAAAACGAGGAGGAGACGACATGAACACACGTCGCAGAACCGTGCTGCAGGGCGCCCTGGCGCTGCTCGGAGCGGCAGCGCTGGCGCCGGCAGCACGCGCGCAGTCGGAGGGCGTCCGCGCCATCTTCTGGGGCGGCCAGGCGCGGGCCGAGCGCACCTTTGCGGTGTTCGACCTGTTTCAGAAGAAGCTCGGCGCTGCCCCGGTGGTCAGCGAGTTCATGGGCTTCAACGACTATTGGCCCAAGGTCGCGACCCAGACCGCCGGTGGCAACGCGCCCGACCTGATCCAGATGGATTACCGCTACATCGTCGAGTACGCCAAACGCGGTGCATTGACCCCGCTCGACGACTATCTGGGCAGCGTGCTCGACCTCGGCGATTTCGATGCCGACCAGATCGAGGCGGGCCGCGTCGACGGCAAGTTCTACGGTGTCAGCATGGGGGCCGGCGGGTTCTGCCTGCAGGTCAATGCCAGCGCCTTCGAGCGGGCCGGCCTGCCGGTGCCGGGACCGAGCACCACCTATGCCGAGCTCGCCGCCATGGTCGGCGATTTCAACGCCGCCAATGGCGAGATGCGCATGCTGCAGGATGGGTCGGGCAATGAGCCGGCGCTGGAGAACTGGCTGCGTCAGCGCGGCAAGGCGCTCTACACCCCGGAAGGCGAACTCGCCTTCGACACGGCGGATGCGGCCGAGTGGTTTACCCTGTGGGCGGATCTGCGCGGCAAAGAGGCGTGCGTGACGGCGGAACAGCAGGCGGTGTCGACCGGCACGATCGACACCAGCATGCTGGTGACCGGCCGCGCTGCGAGCGGCTTTACCGGCGTCAACGAGCTGATCGCCTACCAGGCGCTGGTGAAGGATAGGCTGGCCGTCACCAACATGCCGCTCGCCATGGCCGGCGGCAAGGGCGGGCAGTATCGCAAGCCGACGATGATGTGGACCCTGGCCCAGACCTCCAAGGTCAAGGACGAGGCGGTCAAGCTGATCAACTTCTTCGTGCGCGATCTCGAGGCGGCGAGCCTGCTCGGGCTGGAGCGCGGCATCCCGAGCTCCGCCGCCTCGCGCGAGCACATCACTGCCGGCCTCACCGATCTCGAACGGCAGACCCTCGATTTCTTCGCCAACCTGGGCGAGCTGCTCGGACCGATCCCGCCGCCGCCACCGTCGGCGGCCGGCGAGATCAGCACGTCGCTGCTGGGCACGCTGAGCCAGGAAATCGCCTTCGGCGCCAAATCCCCCGAGGATGGCGCGGCGCAGCTGGTGAGCGGCGCCAAGGACATTCTGGCGCGAGCGGGATAACTCCTCACCGGCCGGCTCCTCTCCCGGGCCGGCCGGTGCTTTTTTGCTTCGCAACGGCCGGAGGGCATCAAAGCGGGGATCTCCGTTTGAGGTGGTGCCGCAGGCCAGAAAACGGAGGTTCCCGCTTTCGCGGGAATGACCCGATGGGTGGGGCACGGCAACGCCCTCCCCACTCACAACTCGCGCGCCTTCAGGGCCGCGATGCTCTACCTGCCCAGCCGGAACGCCACCTCGGTTTCCCATTTCTGCGGATCGGGCTCCGCCGCCGGATCGGTGTGGTAGATTTCGAGCAGCGCGGCTTCGTACTCCCCGGGCACCTGTTCGGGCATGGGATGCGCCATGCCTTGCTTGCCCAGCCATTCGCCGAGCGCCACGTTGGCTTGATAGAGCCCGTCATAGGGGCCCGTATGGATCAGCCGGGCAAACCGACCGGCCGGAATGATGCCGGTCCGCACCCTGGCGTCCCCGAGCAAGAGGCTCGCCGTGGGGAAGCCAACTTCCATCAGCAACGGGCCGTCCTCGGGCATCGCGAGATAGCTGAAGAACGGTGCGCCTGCCGGAGCGGCGCCATGAGTGGCCAGCCAGCCGGCCACCTCGCCGAGCAGGGGCGGCGCCTTCGACGGGATGTCGGTGCGCTCGAGGCTGATGCGGAACGCCGCGAAGGGCTGGTCCGGGCGGGTAATGATCTCGGGGGTGCTGAGCAAGTGTGGGCTCCTCTCGTCAGGGATGAGGAGCTAAGCGCAAATTGTGGGGCGCGGACTTGATCGCGGTTGCGGTGGGGAGATGGAGCACTGGTGGATTGGCACGGTTTCGCCCCACCCACCGGCTGTCATCCCAGCGAAAGCTGGGACCCAACTATCCGCTGGCGCGGGCGGCGAAATGGGTCCCAGCTTTCGCTGGGATGACATCGAGTTTGGTGAAGCACCTGTTCCACCTGCCGACGAATGCCCGGCTCTACCCGCCCTATCCGCCCGTACCTGCATCCGCCGATGGTGGCGGGACGTCCGAGCTCTGCTTACAGTCGAGCAGCCAGATGTCGTAGACCGCGTGGTCGATGGCGTTGAGCGCCGGGCTGTCGGCGAACATCCAGCCGGTGAAGATGCGGTCGATCGAGCCCTTGAGGCTCACCTGGTCGACCTCGACGAACACGCTGGTGCGCTGCGTCTCAGTGGGCGGCCGGGTGTAGCAGGCGCGCGGCGTGATCTGCAGCGCGCCGAACTGCACCGTCTCATCGATATAGACGTCGAACGTGGTTATGCGGCCGGTGATCTTGTCGAGCCCGGAGAACTGGGCGACCGGATTGGCGATGGTCTCGGCCAGCGCAGGCACCGCCGACGCCAGGCTCAGGAGAACGACGGCAACTGCCTTGCGAACCATCTGCATGGGCTGGACGATGGTCGGGCTTATTCCGGCGACCACGCGTCATAGTCGCCGGTGACGCGGGGACGCTCGCCCTTGTTCAACAGGCTGCCATCGGGACGGTAGGCCGCCGCCGTGCCGGTGAGGTTGGGCTGGTGCGGCTGCTGCCAGGGGCGGGCGGTGTAATCCTGCTCGGTCGGCGGGGTGTGGGTGCGGTAGTGCATCCAGCCATACCAGCCGGGCGGGATGGTGGTGGGCTCGGCGTAGCCGCCGGCATAGACCACCATGCGGCGCTCGTAGCCGTTGGGGCCGGGCTTCGAGCCCTTCTTCGAGCGATAGTAGCGGTTTCCGGTTTCGTCTTCGCCGACGAACTCGCCCTGCGTCGCGACCCACAGCCGCGTGCCCCAGGTGTTGCCCCGCCACCAGGCCAGGATTTCGATGAGGAAGTCCTTCATGCCGCCGTTCGCCATACCGTCTGAACCCGTCTCGACAAGCCGTTCCGCGCGGGCCAAATCGCCCGCACTTTCTGCCCGTGGCTCTAACATGCCGGGGCACCCACGCCTAGAGCAGGACTGCGCTTCGTTGAAATCGCATTCCAGCTCCAGGTTCTTAGCTGGTCGCGCGATCGAACCGGAAAAGTCTGCAACTTTTCCTGATCACGCTCCGGCACAAAGGCGAGACCGCCCTGCCCTCTACCTATGGTGTGCCGACCGGCAAGCAGGTGCTCTGTATGGTCGTGGATTTGTGACGGAAATAATGCGCTTGACAGGATTCGCACCGAAAACCGCATCGCACTTAGCCCCGCCGCCTCATCTTCGCACGCTGCTCAAAGATGGCGGAAGAGTGGCCGATTTCCCGTGGTTTAGCACCGAATCCGATAGCGATCTGCGAGGCACAGGTACCGAAAATTGACCCTCGCAAACGCCGAATCGAGCTTGGAACTTTTCCCCGCAATCCACATATGAGATACTGGATTTAGCCGTCGGATACGGGCAATGCCACTAGCAGTTGTATGTTGTGATCATGCCTCGGCATTGACCGACTCGAAGCATCGGACGCATCCTTTCGAGGTTGCGCCGCGCTGGTTCAGACGGCACGACGGACGACCGGGACCACGCGGCGGCGGCAGTTCGCCGAAGGTCCCAAACGGGGCTCCTGGGCCGTGTTTCGCGGCCAGTTAGACAGCGTCATACAAAGAGGCAGAAGCCGTCCTTGGCGGCTCGCGGGCTTTCCTGTCCGCTTTATTGGGGAATATATAGCAAGATGCGCATCGAACGCCGGTTCACGAAAGCCAACGACAGCGCCTATGCGGGGATCGAATTCCGCTCGGTGACGAGCGAGATCAAGAACCCCGACGGCTCGATCGTGTTCAAGCTCGAAGGCATGCAGGTCCCCTCGACCTGGTCGCAGGTGGCTGCCGACATCATTGCGCAGAAATATTTCCGCAAGGCCGGCGTCGCCAAGATCCTGAAGAAGGTGGAAGAGAACGACATGCCCTCCTGGCTGTGGCGTTCGGTTCCCGACGAGAAGGCGCTCGCCAAGCTCCCCGAGGCTGAGCGCTATGGTTCGGAAACCGACAGCCGCCAGGTGTTCGAGCGCCTCGCCGGCACCTGGACCTACTGGGGCTGGAAGGGCAAGTACTTCGCCACCGAAGAAGATGCGCGCGCCTTCTTCGACGAGCTCTGCTTCATGCTGGCCACGCAGCGGGTTGCCCCCAACTCCCCGCAGTGGTTCAACACGGGTCTCCACTGGGCCTATGGCATCGACGGCCCCGGCCAGGGGCACTTCTATGTCGACCCCTTCACCGGCAAGCTGACTTCGTCGAAATCGGCCTACGAGCATCCGCAGCCGCATGCCTGCTTCATCCAGTCGGTGACCGACGACCTCGTCAACGAGGGCGGCATCATGGACCTGTGGGTGCGCGAGGCGCGCCTGTTCAAGTATGGCTCCGGCACCGGCTCGAACTTTTCGAAGCTGCGCGGTGAAGGCGAGAAGCTCTCCGGTGGCGGCAAGTCCTCCGGGCTCATGTCGTTCCTCAAGATCGGCGACCGGGCTGCCGGCGCCATCAAGTCGGGCGGCACCACCCGCCGCGCCGCCAAGATGGTGGTGATCGATATCGATCACCCCGATATCGAGGATTACATCAACTGGAAGGTGAAAGAGGAGCAGAAGGTCGCTGCGCTCGTCACCGGCTCCAAGGTGGTGTCGAAGGCGCTCAAGGCCATCATGAAGGCCGCGGTGAACTGCGAAGGCACCGGCGACGACTGCTTCGACGTCAACAAGAACCCTGCCCTCAAGCGTGAAGTGAAGGCGGCGAAGAAGGCGCTGGTGCCGGAGAACTACATCCAGCGCGTCATCCAGTTCGCCCGCCAGGGCTACACCGATATCGACTTCCCGGTTTACGACACCGACTGGGACTCCGAGGCCTATCTCACCGTCTCGGGCCAGAACTCGAACAATTCCGTCCGCGTCACCGACGATTTCCTCAAGGCCGTCGAGACCGATGGCGACTGGAACCTCCTCAGCCGCACCAAAGCCGGCAAGGTCACCAAGACCGTCAAGGCGCGCGACCTGTGGGAGCAGATCGGCTATGCCGCCTGGGCCTCGGCCGATCCGGGCATCCATTTCCACACCACCATCAACGAGTGGCACACGAGCCCGGAAGCCGGCGAGATCGTCGCGTCGAACCCGTGCTCGGAATACATGTTCCTCGACGACACGGCGTGCAACCTCGCCTCGGTGAACCTGCTCCCCTACCGCAACGCCGACTCGAGCTTCGACGTCGCGGCGTTCGAGCACACCTGCCGCCTCTGGACCGTAGTCCTCGAGGTCTCGGTGATGATGGCGCAGTTCCCTTCGAAGGCTATTGCCGAGCGCTCGTTCATCTACCGCACGCTGGGCATCGGCTACGCCAATATCGGCGGCCTGCTGATGACCTCAGGCATTCCCTATGACTCGGCGCAGGGCCGCGCCATTGCCGGCGCCATCACTGCTGTGATGACCGGCGTCTCCTATGCGACCTCGGCCGAGATGGCCGGCGAGCTCGGCCCGTTCCAGGATTATCCGCGCAACGCCAAGCACATGCTGCGCGTCATCCGCAACCACCGGACCGCTGCCTATGGCAAGACCGACGGCTATGAGGGCCTCTCGATCAACCCGGTGGCGCTCGACCACGCTTCGATCGGTGACGAGACCCTTTCGACCCGCGCCAAGGCGGTGTGGGACGATGCGCTGGCACTGGGCGAAAAGCACGGCTACCGCAATGCGCAGGTCTCGGTGATTGCGCCGACCGGCACCATCGGCCTCGTCATGGATTGCGACACCACCGGCATCGAGCCCGACTTCGCCCTGGTGAAGTTCAAGAAGCTCGCCGGTGGCGGCTACTTCAAGATCATCAACAATGCGGTGCCGCCGGCGCTGCGTACGCTCGGCTATTCCGAGAGCCAGATCGCCGAGATCGAGGCCTATGCGGTCGGCCACGGCAACCTGAACCAGGCGCCGGGCATCAACCCTGCCTCGCTCAAGGCCAAGGGCTTTACCGACGAGAAGATCGAGGTGCTGAACAAGGCCATGAAGTCGGCCTTTGACATCAAGTTCGTCTTCAACCAGTGGACGCTGGGCGCCGATTTCCTTAAGAGCCTCGGCGTCACCGACGCGCAGCTCGGCGACATGACGTTCGACCTGCTGGCTTTCCTCGGCTTCTCGAAGAAGGATATCGACGCGGCCAACACCCATGTCTGCGGTTCGATGACCCTCGAGGGCGCCCCCTTCCTCAAGGACGAGCACCTGCCGGTGTTCGATTGCGCCAATCCCTGCGGCAAGATCGGCAAGCGTTACCTGTCGGTCGAGAGCCACATCCTGATGATGGCCGCTGCGCAGCCGTTCATTTCCGGCGCCATCTCCAAGACCATCAACATGCCGAACGACGCCACCGTCGCCGACGCCAAGGAAGCCTACCAGCTCAGCTGGCGCCTGGCGCTCAAGGCCAACGCGCTCTATCGCGACGGTTCGAAGCTCTCGCAGCCGCTCAACGCCTCGCTGGTCGCCGATGAGGACGACGAGGAAGAGGATGCCGTCGAGTTGCTGAACGCCGCCAACCAGATGGCGCGCGTGCCGCAGGTGACCGAGAAGATCGTCGAGAAGATCATCGAGCGCGTGTCGCGCGAGCGCGAAAAGCTGCCGAACCGCCGCAAGGGCTATACCCAGAAGGCCAATATCGGCGGCCACAAGGTGTACCTGCGCACCGGCGAGTTCGACGACGGGCGCCTGGGCGAGATCTTCATCGACATGCACAAGGAAGGCGCTGCCTTCCGCGCCATGATGAACAATTTCGCCATCTCGATCTCGCTCGGCCTGCAATACGGCGTGCCGCTCGACGAGTATGTCGAGGCGTTCACCTTCACCCGGTTCGAACCGGCCGGCATGGTGATGGGCAACGACCGGATCAAGAACGCCACCTCGATCCTCGACTACATCTTCCGCGAGCTCGCCGTCTCCTATCTCGACCGCGAGGACCTGGCGCATGTCCACGCCGACAGCCCGACGGCGCTGTCGACCTCGGGCGAAGGCCAGCGCCCTGCCCCGATCCCGGCGCAGAACCTGGTCTCCCGCGGCATGACCCGCGGCAAGGTGAAGGACCAGAACCTGATGCTGGTCTCGGGCGGCCTCACCGCCGCGGCGGCCTACAACCCGGTCGCCTCGATGCAGACCTCAACCGTCACGGCACTGAAGGCCGCGACGGCGCTGAAGATCGAGACCAGCCCGACCGTGCTCAACGAAGCGGAGCTCAACCCGATCCCGAGCCCGCCGACGCAGCAGGACGCCGGGCAGCTCAGGGCGCAGGCACTGATGCAGGGGTATACGGGGGATCAGTGCTCGAACTGTAACTCGATGCGGATGAAGGTCAGCGGGCACTGCATGGTCTGTGAGGATTGCGGGACGACGACTGGGTGCAGCTGAGGCGCATCGACCAGTCACAACACCGCGCCATGGATTAGCGAATGAGAAAGGCCCCGGAAACCGGGGCCTTTCACTATTGAGCGACATTCGTCGCTTGCCACGCTACCACCAAGAGGTGCGCAAGCACCCGTAGCTTCTCTTGCCCAGTGAGCAACTGAACGAGCGGGCTGGAGGTCCGCTTGAAATGGCGACATGCACGCGTGCCAACAGAGCGAACGCAACGATAGATGAAATAGATTAACCCCATTCTGAGAGGTGGGTGCTGGAGCGTCCTAACACTAACCGATGCAACACTGTGGATAGCGGGTCGTAGCTTGTCGCGAGATCGCGCAAGTACTACCCAGCCCAAGATATCTTGCCTATGTTGTGCTAGGGACGAGGTACTTCATGGATTTCCAGCGCCGTGTGAAGAAATGGATGGCAGCCTGCTTTCCGCCCGGAGCCGCCGATAACGCGAACGAACGCACCCATCGGTTTCTGGAGGAGGCGCTAGAGCTTGCCCAAGCCAACGGCTGCAGCCGCGATGATGCTCTCGCGCTGGTCAACTATGTCTTCGCCCGGCCCACCGGCAATGCCGCCCTCGAGGCGGGAGGGGTGCTGGTCACCTTAGCAGGGTTGTGCTCGGCAACGGACATCGACCTAGAGGCAGCAGGTGAGGCCGAGCTTGCCAGGAACTGGGATCGGATCGATGCAATCCGGGCAAAGAGGGCCGCGCGTCCTGAGAACTCACCACTGCCGCAATAGGCGCACGCGAATCTCCTGCTGATGTTTCGTTCCCTGAAATCCAATCGCCGCCCATGGTGATCATCTCCTTCGACACCGAGGAGTTGAAGCAACGATGCTGCGAGTACGCGGTAGCAGAGCAAGCGTATGGCGCAGCGAACGCGCGAGCGCTGTTCGCGGCGATATCGGATGCGGAGGCAAACGAGACGGTCCAAGATTGGATGGACCTTGCAGGCGACGCGATAACAATTGAGAAACACTGTTCTCTCATTCTCTCATTTGGGTCAGAATTACATGCGAGCCTGATTCCTGTGGGAACTCGGTTCGAAAAGGCGGACGACGGCAGCGTGAAGTGGCAGACGGTGCAACGCCTGAAGCTGGTTCATATAGGTGGTGCAAATTGATGGATGAGCGGGCGGTAACAGACTGGTTCTCCAAGCCCGGCGACTCAATCATTGCGCTTATGCAACGTCGAGGAGTCTCCCCCCAGCAGCTTGCCCGATCGCTAAAAGACGGCATGACCACGCTTCGAGGGCTCTGCGACGGCTCGGTAGCCGTTGACGCGCCATTGGCGACCACCTTGTCCGAACACCTCGGAGGCAGCCGCGCCTTCTGGCTGCAGCGCCAAGCCAACTTCGAAGCAGCCGTCGACCGGGCAGTCGGCGCCGCGGCGGAAACCGATGCGGATAATTGGCTAGATCGCGTTCCTTCACCTACGGGCAAGAAGCTGCCTAAGAAACTCACTGACGAAATCACCCGCGACGAGCTCCGCAGTCGCCTTGTCTATTTCAATGTGCCCAAGCTGGAAGCTTGGGAGCGCCAATACGGATCACTCGTAAGCGGCACGCGTTTCCGGACGTCTCAGACCTTCATCTCCGCCGAAGACTCGGTGCTGCGTTGGCTAAGGCGAGGTGAGATGGAAGCCGAGCTCACCGCCACCGCCCAGTGGTCGGTCGCCAAGCTGCAGGAAAGGCTCTCCGCTATCCGGCGACTGGTCCATGTCAGCCAGCCGTCTCGCTTCCTGCCGCAACTGCGCCGCCTTTTGGCGGAAGCCGGCGTTGCACTAGTAGTGGTGAAGGCGCCGACAGGCTGCCGTGCCAGCGGAGCCACGCGTATGGTTACGCCCGATAAGGCGATGATCTTGATGAGCTTCCGGCACCGGGCGGACGATCAGTTCTGGTTCACCCTGTTCCACGAGATCGGCCATTTGGTGCTGCACAGTGCACGCACGTTTGTCGATCAGGACGGCATGCTCACCGACGAGAGCGAGAAAGAGGCCAATGATTTCTCAAGCTCGGCCCTGGTTCCCTTGGATAGGGTGGGCGAGCTTGAGGAGCTGAATTCCAACCGAGAGGCTATCTTGCGCTTCAGCCGGTCGATCGGTGTCTCGCCCGGCGTGACGGTCGGCCAAATGCAACATCGGGAAATCATCAGCCCGACGAAGATGAACTGGCTCAAGCGTCGTTGGTCCTGGGACGATATCGAGCCGGCACTGAACTAGCCCCTGAAGTGAACGAATTCGGTCGGGCTCTTCTGCCAGTTGCAGAGAGCATCCTCCATAACCTGCATCCCCACCCCCAACTCCTCGTCGAGCTCGTCGACCAGTTCCTGAAGCCGGGCAGCACCGGTTTGACTGTCGACATCCCCGTCGAAGAGAAGCCGCGCGCCACGCGCAGGGCCGGTAGCCCCGGGAAAGTATGCCTTGCCCGCGTGGATCGGGGCGATGCCGTAGCGGCCGATGAGCGCCAAGTAGTCGAACTTGGCCAGTCGACCGAAGCTCAAGACAGTCATCCCCTGAAAGAGTGCATCGAATATCGCGCCAGGTTCGTTACCGGTGGCGCGAACCACGTTAGCGAAGAACGGAACATGGCCGCCCTGTCCGATCCAATCTAAGTAGCTCTCAAGCACAAGGTGGAATGCGCGGTTCGCAGTGGGATCCAGGCTCTCATACTTTCGGTGGTTACCGAACTTTCCGCCAATGTTCTGCCAGTTGGCGGCTAACCAACTGGTCATAGCTTGCGGGTTCGCGCTGACGAGGTGCCATGTCCAGGTCCCCCGTCCTAGCATGCCGTATATGTCGCGCAATCGGAGCCACCCCGTATCGGCAGGGCGGGCCAAATGCGTCATCAGGAATACGAGCCACGCCGCTTCGTCGACATCGCCGTTCTGGATGTGAAAGGCTACCGCTCGCTCCGCATCGAAGTGAGGGCTGTTCGGATCGGCACGTCTAGCCGAGATGGGATTACGCTGAACAAGCTTGTAGTAGTCCTCCCTGCGAAGGCTAGCCACGAACTGCTGGGCAAGGGTGTCGAGCGCTTCCGGGTCATCGATACCCGGAAGCGGACGCCGATTCTCCCTGAAAATCCGCAGCGCATCAACGATCACCTTCTTCTGAGCGGCTCGCGTTGGCCAGATCATGCGTTCGCTCTCCTGGAGAGTAACTTTCTCTGCGGCATGCTCCGCCGCCCGTCGACGTAGTTTCGGTAAATAGGCGTCACGAATGCCTGGCTTAACGCATCGAGGGTGGCCCCGTCCCCGCTCGCCCAAAATGTCTGATACAGCCGAAAAATGTCCGCCCAATACGCATTCGGTGCCTCCGCAGTCGCGTTTACGGCCTCACCATGGCGCAACCGGTCCTCGAAACTGCAAAGGGCCGGGACAACATCATGGAACGGATCTCCCATCGGCATTTCGGGCATCTCCACGGTTCTCTGGTGCCCCTCTTCGCGATAGCGCTTGGCGTCCTCGATGAATTCCTCGTAGATGTGCATGCTTCCCACGTAATGGAAATACTCACCCAGGCCCAATCCCAACGAGCGGGACATCATCTCCTGAAGCATTGTGAAGCAGAACACGTCGTGCGGAAGGCCGTAGTAGGCATCGTTGGATCGCATCGTGACCGACAGATGTAGCCGACCGTCCCGGCAGAGGAACTGCATCGTCGTGGTGCAAGGTATCTCCTTATGAGGCCGCTGAATGTCCTCGGCATTGAATAGTTGGATGACGGCGCGCTTCGAGCTGGACTTCTCGCGCAACAGCTTGATCACGTTACTGACTTGGTCGATGTCCCGCATGGCGAAAAGCCGAGGCCCATACGCACCGTAGAGGATGCCGTCCTCAGCATCCTTCCGGTACTTCGATATGTACGGTTCGATAAAGTCGAGCCGATCGGAGATTGAAAGGTACCAGAGCAACTCGCCCAGCGCGCTAAACGGTTTCCCTCTGTCTTCAGAACGGCTTAGGCGTGCGCGCGGCTTGGTTAGGCGCAGCGTCACACCGAGAAGTTCGACGTTGTCGCCGCGGGAGCCGGTGCTCCCGGAGCCCGCATCGAGTAGCTCTCCATATAGATCAACCATTAGAGCGTCCAAGCTATCTCGGACTATTTCCATCTGCGCCTCCCTATCGACGCTATTATTCTCCGATTCTGCGGATGTGATAGAGGAGTTGACATAAATAACTGCCGACACAGGGCACCCGGAGTAAATCGTAGTGGGTGTCGAAGTTCCCGCTGGCTCGACCCGTGACGAGCGTCGAATTGCCGACGCCACCCGCCGCTTGTGATACAGGAGCGTCTCCCACCCATTCGCCAGCGCAGGCTCTCGCCATGAAGACCTTCACCGTTCCCCATACCGACGTCACCGTGTCGAGCGTTGTGCTGGGCCTGATGCGCATCGCCAAGATGAGCGATGCCGAGGTTCGCGCGCTCTACGACGCGGCGGTCGAGGTTGGCGTCACCATGATGGACCACGCCGATATCTATGGCGGTGCGCCGCATGTCTGCGAGGCGCGGTTCGGCGAGGCCCTGAAACTCTCGGCATCCGAGCGGGCGAAGATCCAGATCCAGAGCAAGGTCGGCATCCGCCGCGGCTATTTCGACTTTTCCTCCGAGCACATCCTTAACTCGGTCGATGGCTCGCTGAAGGCGCTGCGCACCGAATACCTCGACGTGCTGCTGCTGCACCGGCCCGATACGCTGGTCGAACCCGACGACGTGGCGAAGGCCTTCGACACGCTTCACGCCAGCGGCAAGGTCCGCCATTTCGGCGTGTCCAACCACACGCCGGGCCAGATCGAACTGCTGAAATCGGCGGTGCAGCAGCCGCTGCTGTTCAATCAGGTGCAGCTCTCGATCGCCCACGCCAACCTCTTCGCCCAGGGCGTTGCCGCCAACATGGGTGGGCTCGAGCAATCGGTCTCCCGCGACATCGGGCTGCTCGACTATTCGCGCTTAACGGGCATGACGCTGCAGGCCTGGTCGCCGGTGCAGAAGGGCTTCTTCGAGGGCGTGTTCATCGGCGATCGCAAGGACTATGCCGAGCTCAACGACGTGATGGACGAACTGGCGAAGAAATACGCCATCACCCCCATGGGCATCGCCATTGCCTGGATCACGCGGCACCCGGCCAACCTGCAGGTTGTCCTCGGCACCACCAAGCCCGGGCGCGTCCGCGAAAGCGCTGCCGGCTCGGACATCACCCTTACGCGCGAGGAATGGTACCGCCTGTTCCGCGCAGCCGGGCACACCCTCCCGTAATCGGTACCCGAGGCCCGATCTCGATGCTCGATGGTCACCGCGATCTCGTCGGGTCGCTTGAGCGGCACGATGCCGCCAACTTATTTGTCTAGGGGCAAAGGCACATTGCCTTTCGATTCCAAGGATCTGCCCCCGGATCCGGACCAAGCGGAGATCCACCTCGTGAAGCAGCTGATTGCCGTTTTCTTCGTCATGCTGTCGATCGGTGGGGCCTTCGCCCAAGAGGCCAAACCGGCCCCTGCCCCGGCGGCTTCGTCCGAGGCCGTCGATCGGCTCATTGTGGTGCTGGAGGATCCGGTGCTGCGGGAGCAGCTGCTCGAGCATCTGCGGTCAACGCCAGCCGACGCGGCGGCACCAGCAGCAGCGGAGGAAACCGACAGCGGCGCCAGCACCGGTCTGGTCGGGGCCCTCTATCGCTGGTCCGACGACTTCGTCTCCTCACTGCCCACCGCCACCTTCGGCGTGCCGATCGACCGCAAACTGGCGCAGGCCGGGACGCAGATCGGCAGCCGGGTGGAGAGCGGGATCAGCAGTGGGCAGTTGCTGCAGTTCATCGGCTGGGCCCTGCCCGGCCTGGTGATCGTTGCGGGGATCGGCATCGGCATCCGACGGGTGACACGCGGGCTGGTGCAGCCGACGAAGCCCGTGCGGAAGCGGCGGTTGGCCATGGGGCTGATGCTGAAGGTGGTGCTGGCGGCGGCGGCGCTGCTGGTGGTCGCGGTGCTGGCGAGCCTGTTGCCGGTGCCCAAGGTGGCGAGCACCAGTTTCACCAGCCTTGCGGTGGGCATCCTGCTCGCCATGCTGGCGGCGGACCTCGCGACCTCGGCCTTGTCGGGCTTTGGGAGCCTCCGTAGCGTCAGGCTGATCCGCTATGGGCAGCGGCGGTTCTATCCGTGGTGGCTGGCGGTGGCGGGGTTTGCCACCTTTGCGGCGCTCAATGCCGAGCCGACGCTGCGGCAGGTGGTCGGCTGGTCGGCGGCCGACTTTGCCGGGCTGATCCTCAACTGCATCGCCGCGCTCATCATGCTGGCCTTCATTGCGCGCCACCGGATGGCGCTGGGCCGGCTGATCTTCGGCGCCGCCGCCCGTGCGCCGGTTTCGGACAATCCGCTCCGCAACGCGACCCGGCGCCTCGCCCGCCACTGGCACCTCGTCGCCTATGGCTTCCTTGTTCTCAGCATTTTCAGCCTCCTCGCCGGGCAGCGCGACAATGACGTGATGAGCCAGATGCTGTGGTCGTTCGCGGTGGTGCTGGTCGGCATGGTGACCATCGCCGGGCTGCACCGGCTCACCACCGCGACGCCGCCGCCGCGCTACCGCTATCAACGCCATACGCTGCGCCAGATCGTTGCCGGCAAGATCCTCAAGCTGCTGCGGGTGGGCGCCGATGCGCTGACGCTGGCCGCCATGGCGATCATCATCGCCGGGGTCTGGGGCTTCAACATCTGGGGCTGGCTCACCAGCGATGGCCGCGTCATCGTCGGACCGCTGTTCGCCGCGGCGACCGTCGTCGCGGTGGCCTGGCTGATCTGGGTGACGCTCGATGCCTGGATCGCGACGACGCTGGCGCCCGGCCCGAACGCCCGCCCGGGCGCGCAGCGCTCGAGCCGGCTGCAGACGCTGCTGCCGCTGATGCGCAACGGCGTGCTGATCCTGCTCGTGGTGCTGGGGGGAATTGCCGTGCTGGCCAATATCGGGGTCGACGTGACGCCGCTGATCGCCGGCGCCGGGGTGTTCGGGCTGGCGCTGAGCTTTGGCTCGCAGCAGCTGGTGCAGGATGTGATCACCGGCTTCTTCATCCTCGCCGAGGACACGATCGCCGTGGGCGACACCATCAGCACCGGCGATCGCACCGGGGTGGTTGAGAGCCTGTCGCTGAGGAGCATGCGGCTGCGCGACAGCGACGGAGCGCTGCACTCGATCCCGTTCTCCACCGTCAAGGCGCTGAAGAACAGTTCGCGCAATTTCGGCGTGCTGCGACCGCGCTTCACCGTGCCCAGCGGCGTCGATCCGCTCGCGGTGATCGACGAGATGCGGACGGCGGCCACTGAACTCAGGGCCGACCCGAAATTCGCCAAGGCGATCACCAGCGACATGCATGATCTGGGGATCGACGAGATCAATGCCGGCTCGGTGGTGGTGAGCGGGTCGCTCCGCACCACGCCGGTGCGCCAGCCAGAGATCGCCCGGGCCTTCAATGGCCGTATGCTGGCCGGACTCGCCGAGAAGGGAATCCGGCTTTAGGGGCCCGGCGCCTTGTCAGCGAACGAACGCCCCGGACTCGATGTCATCCCAGCGAAAGCTAGCGGACCCAACTATCGGTTGGCGCGGGCTGTGAGATGGGCCCCAGCTTTCGCTGGGGTGACAGCCGGTGGGTGGGAGCGTGTGGGGCAAATGTACTTCTGACCTGCACGCCAATCGCGAAACGAACCCGCCGCGACGGCCGCCCGAACCTTGCGCGGATGTAAGGTGGAGGACAGGGCGGCGTAAGCCCCCGGACCTAGGGTTCCTGCGGCCGTCAGAAAGGTCGGCGATTGGTCGACCGGGCCGTAACCGATTGGAGTTGTCATGCGCAATCTCGTCCTCCCTATTCTGCTCGTTGCCGCCCTCAGCGCCTCGTCCGCGGCCATGGCGGCCGGCTACAGCACCGGCGGCACCATGGCCGCCCCGGCGGCTCCGACCGCCCACACGGTCGCGGCCCCGGTCCACCTCAAGCTGACGCGCGGCACCATCAAGGCGCTCGATGCCAAGGCCTGTACCGTCACCCTGGCCAGCAAGCACGTCTATGAGTTCGGCCCAAAGTGCGATTTCTCCAAGCTCAAGGTCGGCGAGAAGGTCACCATCAAGTGGGCGCCCAAGGGCAAGATGCGCGACGCCATGTCGATCGCTTCGCGCTGATGCCTCGTCGGTGAGCGCGGGCGGGCGACCGTTCGAGTGCCGTGTCCGTTTCCCTCCCGCGTTCACCGCCTCGCCGAAAACAGGATCTGGCTCTAGCCTGAGGTTGCCGCGCGTTCGAGTGCGGCGCCCACAAGGAGCCACATCATGGCAACCGCCTCCTGCCTCTGCGGCGATGTCCGCCTCACCACGTCGGGCGAGCCTTACCGCACCGGCATCTGCCACTGCCTCGATTGCCGGAAGCATTCGGGCTCGCTGTTCGGGACCTTTGCGATCTTTCCGGCCGATGCGGTGGCCATCGAGGGCACGCCTCAGGACTACCAGGGGCGCAATTTCTGCCCGCGCTGCGGCTCGTCGGTGTTCTCGCGTTCTGACGACGAGATCGAGGTGCATCTGGGCGCCTTCGATGCGCCCGACCAGTTCCGACCGAGCTACGAGCTCTGGACCATCCGCCGCGAAGCCTGGCTGCCGCCCTTCCCGCTCCGGCACAGCTATGAGCGCGATCGCCAGGGCAGCGGCCGCAGCGAGGACTGAAAACGCCAATGCTGCCAGAATCGCGCGTTAGGCCCTACCGAGGCTCAACGAGGAACTGGTCATGAAGCTTATTGTGCTTGCGCTGATTGCCGCGATGGCGATGGCGGCGCCGCTCCTGCCGGCAAGGGCCGAGGCCCAGAGCTGCGGGCCCGAGGAGTTCGAGGGCGCGCGCTATATCGTGTGCACGGTCGATCCGGCGCGCGAGCAGTTGCGGCTGTTCTGGCGCAATGCCGGCGGGCAGCCCTATCGCTCGTTCTCGGCGCTCGCCCAGTCGCTGGGCGAGAGCGGCAAGACCCTGCGCTTTGCCATGAATGCCGGCATGTACACGGCGGATTTCGCGCCGCTCGGGCTCTATGTCGAAGACGGGCGGGAACTGGTGCACGCCAATACGCGCGGACCCGACCACAGCTCGGGCCCGGTGCCGAATTTCTACAAGAAGCCCAACGGGGTGTTCTACCTCACGGCCGACAGCGCCGGTGTCGTCAGCACCGAGGACTTTCTCGCCAACGAGCGCAAGGTCGTCTTCGCCACCCAGTCGGGGCCGCTGCTGGTGGCCGAGGGGCAGTTGCACCCGGCGCTGATCGAAGGCTCCACCGACCGCACCCGGCGCAGCGGCGTCGGTGTCTGCGAGGGCGGCAGCGTGCGCTTCGCCGCGAGCGAGGGGCGCGTCAACTTCCACGACTTCGCCCGCTTCTTCCGCGACGGGCTCGGCTGCCCCAATGCGCTGTTCCTCGATGGCGGCCGTGGCGTCGGCCTCTACGAACCCGAACTGGGCCGCAACGATTTCTCCTGGCACGGTGGCTACGGCCCGATGTTCGCGGTGGTGCAGTAGCCCCTCAGGAGCGGAGCCTCCGAGTGAACGGCACCCCTCGCCGCCGGCGGGTTCCGTCAGCCTTCAGCCGATCTTCACCGCGACGACCCGGCGACTATCGCGACGATGGTCCAACGTGTATCTCCGTTGGGCCAATCTATCCCACCCGAGTGCCCACATGAATCGCCGACAAGTCGAACAAGCCTCAAAGCAGATCTTCGGGCTCGATCTGAGCGTTGCACTGGGGCTTGCGGCAGCGCTGCTGTTCTTCGTGGGGAGCGGGGTCATCGCCTATCTCAACTTCGATGCGCTGCGGATCGGCAATCAGCGCATCGTGCAGACCCATCAGGCGATCGTTTCGCTCGATGAGCTGCTGTCGCAGGTTCAGGACGCGGAAACCGGCCAGCGCGGCTATCTGCTCACCGGCGAAGACGCCTATCTCGCCCCCTATACTACGGCGCTGCAGGCGATCCCGGCGCAGCTCGACAAGATCGGCCGGACCACGGCTGCCAATGCTGGCCAAGAGGAGCGTCTGGTCCTGCTGCGCCAGTATGTCGACACCAAGCTGGCGGAACTCGCGAGGACCATCGAGCTCCGGCGAGCCGGACAGGAGGCCGCGGCGCTGGCCCTCGTGCGATCGGACGCCGGCAAGCTCGACATGGACGCGATCCGGGCGCAGATCGCCGCTATCGCGCTCGAAGAAACCAGGGTGCGGACCCAGCGCCTGGTCGAAATGGACGGAGCGCAGCAGCGGGCCTTGCTCAGCACCTTGCTCTCTGCCGTGCTGGGCCTGCTGCTGACCGGGATCATTGCGCTGCTGGTCAGGCGCTCCACTGAGGCCCGGCGCCGCGAAGAATGGCTGCAGGCCGGCGAGGTCGGGCTCGGCTCCGCCATGCTGGGCGATCGCCCGCTCGAGCAACTGGGCAACGGCATTCTCGACTTCCTCGCGAGCTATACCGGCGCGGTCGCCGGCGCGATGTTCGTCAGCAGCGGTGGGAGCTTCCTCCGCGCCGCCGTGCACGGCGTACCGGCGGACGCGGCCATCCCGAGCCAGTTCGGACCGCGGGAAGGCCTGCTCGGCCGAGCAGCCGACGAGCGCCGGCCCATCGTGGTGGATGGCGTACCGGACGGTTACCTGACATTCGGTTCAGCCCTGGGGCAGGACAAGCCGCGGCACCTGGTGATCGTGCCGGCGCTGATCGACGAACGGGTGAACTCGGTGCTGGAACTGGGTTTCCTCAAGCCGGTCGACGAGCGCATCGTGGCGCTGCTCGACCGTGCCTCCGAAGCGGTGGCCGTTGCAGTTCGGTCCGCCGCCTATCGCGGGGAGTTGCAGGACCTGCTCGAGGAGACGCAGCGCCAATCCGAGGAGCTCCAGACGCAGAGCGAGGAGCTCAGGGTTTCCAACGAGGAACTCGAGGAGCAGAGCCGCGCCCTCAAGGAATCGCAGGCGCGCCTCGAACAGCAGCAGGTCGAACTGGAACAGACCAACGCGCAGCTCGAGGAGCAGGCACAGCAGCTGGAAACGCAGCGCGACGACCTGGAACGTGTCAACATCGCCGTGGAGCTGAAGGCCCGCGAGCTGGAACAGGCGAGCCAGTACAAGTCCGACTTCCTCGCCAATATGTCGCACGAGCTCAGGACGCCACTGAACTCCTCGCTCATCCTCGCCAAGCTGCTTGCCGACAACCCCGAGGAGAACCTCACGGACGAGCAGGTGAAGTACGCCAAGACCATCCAGTCTTCCGGCAACGACCTGCTGAACCTGATCAACGACATCCTCGATTTGTCCAAGATCGAAGCGGGGCATGTGGAGATCCGCCCGGAAACCGTGGCGGTCGAACGGCTGGTGGGAAACCTGCGGCAGGTGTTTCAACCGCTGGCGCAGGACAAGCGGCTCGAGTTCGCGGTCGAAGTGGCGCAAACGCTGCCGCGCACCATCGAGACCGATCCTCAGCGGCTGGAGCAGGTGCTGAAGAACCTGCTGTCGAACGCGATCAAGTTCACCGAAGCCGGCCGGGTGACCCTGTCGATCCAGCCGGGCGACAACGGGACAGTGAGCTTTGCGGTCAGCGACACCGGCATCGGTATCGCCAAGGCTCAGCAGCAGAGCATCTTCGAAGCCTTCCAGCAGGCCGACGGCACCATCAGCCGGAAATACGGCGGCACCGGGCTGGGTCTGTCGATCTCGCGGCAGCTGGTCCGACTGCTGGGGGGAACCATCCTGCTCGACAGCGAACCGGGTCGTGGCAGCACCTTCACCGTCAGGCTGCCGGCCAGCTATGACCCGGCGAAGGTCGCCCCGCGCGAGGTCGCAACCTTCGCCCCCTCCTCCCCGCCGGCCTCCCCGGCCCCACCCGCGCGACCGCAGGTCGTGCCGGTGGTGCGGACCATCGAGGACGATCGCGACGCTCCGGCGACGGACGGCCGCCGCATCCTGCTGGTCATCGAGGACGATACGACCTTTGCCTCGATCGTCCGCGACCTTTCCCGCGAGATGGGCTTCCAGTCGATCGTCGCCGGCACCGCCGAGGAAGCCCTGCGTCTCGCCAAGGACTACATGCCCAGCGCGATCGTGCTCGATGTCGGCCTGCCCGATCAATCCGGGCTTGCCGTGCTCGACCGGCTCAAGCAGGACGTGCGGACCCGGCATATCCCCATCCACGTCGTCTCGGCGGGCGACCACACCGAAAGCGCCTACTCACTGGGCGCCGTCGGCTTTGCCAACAAGCCGGTAACGCGCGAGCAGCTGGTTGAGGTATTGCAGAAACTCGAGACCAAGCTGGCGCAGCGCATGCATCGCGTGCTGGTGGTGGAGGACGACCCGGTGCAGCGCGATGCGGTTGCCAGACTACTGGGCTCGGGCGATGTCGAGACGGTGACGGCGAGCACGGCGGCGGAATGCCTCGCCCTCCTGGAGCAGCAGACCTTCGACTGCATGGTGCTCGACCTGTCGCTGCCCGATGCCTCAGGTTACTCGCTGCTGGAAAAGCTGAGCCAGGAGGGCGCCTATTCGTTCCCGCCGGTCATCGTCTATACCGGCCGCGAACTCTCGCCGGTCGACGAGGAGAAGCTCAGGAAGTACTCGCGCTCGATCATCATCAAGGGCGCCAAGTCGCCCGAGCGGCTGCTGGACGAGGTCAGCCTGTTCCTGCATCAGGTGATTTCGGACCTGCCGGACGAGCAGCAGAAGATGATCCGCAAGGCGCGGCACCGCGACGCGCTGCTGGAGGGCCGGCGCATCCTCGTGGTGGAGGACGACGTACGCAACGTTTATGCCCTGACCAACATTCTGGAACCGCGCGGCGCCAGCATCCAGATCGCGCGCAACGGCCAGGAGGCGCTGGATGCGCTCGGTGGCGCCAACGAAGACAAGATCGACCTGGTGCTGATGGACGTGATGATGCCGGTCATGGATGGCCTGACCGCCACCCGCGAGATCCGCAAGAACCCGGGGCTGAAGAAATTGCCGATCATCGCCCTGACCGCCAAGGCCATGCCTGACGACCAGCAGCGCTGCATCGAGGCGGGAGCGAACGACTACATGGCCAAGCCGCTGGACGTGGAGAAGCTGCTGTCGCTGGTGCGGGTCTGGATGCCCAAGTGAGTGCCCCATCGCAGCTCGACAAGGTCGAGGACATCGAAATCCGGCTGCTGCTCGAGGCGCTGTTCCTCAAGTATCACTATGATTTCCGCAACTATGCCATGGCGTCGATCAAGCGGCGGTTGCGGCAGGCCCGCCAACAGCTTGGCATCGCAACGTTTTCGGCCCTGCAGGACCGGCTGCTGCACGATCCCTCGATGCTGCCCCGGCTGCTCGGCTATCTCACCATCCAGGTGAGCGAGATGTTCCGGGACCCAAGCTACTTCAAGGCCATCCGCGAGCAGGTGGTGCCGCATCTGCGCACCTACCCTTCCCTCAAGGTGTGGGTTGCAGGCTGCAGCGAGGGCGAAGAACTCTATTCGCTGGTCATCCTGTTCCGGGAGGAAGGGCTCGAGGATCGCACCATCTTCTACGCCACCGATATCAACCATCAGGCACTGGAAGCGGCGGAGGCCGGGGTCTATCCGCTCGATCGGATCCAGCTCTTCACCGAGAATCACCGCAAGTCGGGCGGCCGGTCGTCGTTGTCCGACTACTACCAGGCCGCATATGGACGGGCGCGTTTCGATCCCAGCCTGCGCCGCAACGTGGTGTTCTCGGACCACAGCCTCGTCAGCGACGCGGTGTTCGGGGAGATGAACCTGATCTCGTGCCGCAACGTGATGATCTATTTCGACCGCACCTTGCAGGACCGCGCCATCGGGCTGTTCGAGGACTCTCTGTCGCGCAAGGGCTTCCTCGGCATCGGCTCCAAGGAAACCCTGCGCTTTTCCGGCCACAGCTCAGCCTTTGTCGACTTCGTGCGCGAGGAGAAGATCTACCAGAGGCGCGCGACCGATGCCGCCTGAGGCCATCGTCATCGGCGCCTCCGCGGGCGCAGTCGAGGCGCTGACCTCATTGCTGCCGGCGCTGAAGCCCGGCTTCCGGCTGCCGATCATCGTGGTGGTCCACCTGCCTGCTGATCGACGCAGCGCCATGGCGGAGCTGTTCCGGGCCAAGTGCGCCCTCACCGTGGTGGAAGCAGAGGACAAGGACCCCATTGTCGCAGGCACCATCTATTTTGCGCCGCCGGACTACCATCTGCTCGTGGAAGTCGATAGGAGCTTTTCCCTGTCGTGTGATGCACCCGTGCTGTTCTCACGACCTTCGATCGACGTCCTGTTCGAGAGCGCTGCCGACGCCTATGGTCCCGGGTTGATCGGGATCGTCCTCACCGGCGCAAACGCAGACGGCGCACGGGGACTGAAAGCGATCATCAGCGAAGGCGGAGTGGGAGTGGTCCAGACCCCCTCCTCGGCCCTTGCCGCTGCCATGCCAGAGGCGGCCCTGCAACTGAGCCCCACCGCGAAAGCCATGACACTCCAAGCGATTGCAGCATACCTTGAAGAGATTTGAGCACCCCAAGGCCCCGGTTCCCTTCCTCCTGGTCGACGACCTCGAGGAAAACCTGCTGTCGCTGGAAGCGCTGCTCAAGCGCGACGACATCCTGCTGCTCAAGGCGCGTTCGGGAGACGAAGCGCTGGAGTTGCTCCTGCAGCACGATGTGGCGCTCGCCCTCATAGATGTGCAGATGCCGGGGCTGAGCGGCTACGAGTTGGCCGAGTTGATGCGGGGCAACGAGCGGACGCGCCGGGTGCCGATCATCTTCGTCACGGCCGGCACGGCCGACGGAGCCCGTCGCTTCCGCGGCTACGAGGCCGGCGCCGTCGACTTTATCCAGAAACCGATCGAGCCCGATATCCTGCGCAGCAAGGTGCATGTGTTCTTCGAGCTTTATGTGCAGAGGCAATGGCTCGCCGCGCAGCGGGACGAACTCGCGGCGCATGCTGCGGCGCTGGAGGAAGCGGCGCGCGGCAAGGATATCCTGCTGCGCGAGATCAACCACCGCATCAAGAACCTGTTCAGCCTCACCGCCGGGCTCATCTCCCTCAGCGCCCGCTCTGCGACCAACGTGAGCGAACTTGCCGCCGATCTCCGCTCGCGCATGGGAGCGCTCGCCCGCGCCCATGACCTGACGTTGCCGGATCTGGCGAGATCGGCAGAGCCGACCCCGACCAACACCACGGTGATCCAGTTGCTCGAGGCCATTCTCGACCCGCATCGGCATCCGGGCGCAGCACAGATCAGCGTTGCCGGCGACGATGCGCCGCTGCGCGGCTCCGCCCTCACCTCGCTGGCGCTGCTGCTGCACGAGCTTTCGACCAACGCCGTGAAATATGGCGCGCTCGCCTCGCCCGAGGGACAGCTCGACATCGCACTGACCAACGAGGGACAAGCGCTGCGCCTCGTTTGGGACGAGAAGGCGGCCTCGCCTCCGTCATCCACCGCGAGCCGCGAAGGGTTCGGCACGACGCTCGAGAAGGCTGCGCTGCAGGGGCTGCGCGGCGAGATCACGAGGGAGTGGAGGCCGGAAGGCTTGCGCCTCAGCCTGGTCCTGCCGCTCGATGGGCTGTCGCCCTGAACCGCGGCGGTGCTGTCGACATCATCCTCCGACAGCAGCCACCAGCGCATCGATCAACGGCCGCTGCCCCAGATGCAGCTTGGTCCGCGCCGCCTCGAGCCCGAACCACGCAGCCCGGTCCACTTCCGGGAAACTCTGCCGCCGTCCGGAGCGGGGCGGCCATTCCATCTCGAAGCTGTTGGAAACCAGCCTTTCCGGATCGAAATCGCCCTCGAGGGCAAAGGCGAGCAGCCGTTTGCTGCTCGAGAGGCGAAACTCCCCCAACGGTATCAGGTCCCCTTCGGGCGCGACGCCCAGCTCTTCGGCAAACTCGCGTCGCGCGGCCACGTCGCCATCCTCTCCGGGGCCGGTGAGTCCCTTGGGAATCGACCATGCAGCCTCGTCCTTGCCGGCCCAGAACGGGCCGCCGGGGTGCACCAGCAGCAGCTCGCGGCCTGATGCGGCGGCTCGATGGAGCAAGATGCCGGCGGAGGTTTCAGGCATAGCCCACCCTACACCCGGATCAGCGCAACGCCACTCTCGTCATCGACGCGTTTGCGCAACGCCCCCGGCGACTCGGTCAGCACCAGTTCGAGCGTCGGCCGCACCACCCCCGCCTTGAGGTGGCCAGCGAGGGCGCTGCCATCACGACGCCCGAGCACCGCATGAACATGCACCGCGGGCCGCCCATCCGGGCCCAAAGCAATGTCCCCGCTGAGCGAGGCCACTTCGACCTGCTCGTCCACCGGGATCGGCAGATACTCCTTGAGCTCCCAATCGAAGAAGGCCAGCGTCGCCCGCTCGAAGGCGCCGATGGCGGTGAAGCTCGCAGCATCCAGCGCCTCGGCCGTGGCGAACCGGGTAAGGCAGTCAATGGCTTCGTCGCCGGTTTCGAGCACCATCACCCAGGTCGCCTGACCCGCTACTTCGTGGATGCGCCGTGTCTGCATGGAGGCCTCCTGTCGCTGTTGTTCGGCAACGCCTCCCCGGCGCTTCGGTTGCGACGCGCGTCGAAACCGGGTCGTCGGTGCGAGCGCAGTTCCGTACCACCAGTACACTTGATCCCCCGCCCCGCCCCCGGCATATGCCAGGCAACGCTTTCGTCGCGCTCTCGAACCGGAAAAGTCTGCAAGTTTTCCTGAGAGCGCTCCAGCGGGGGGCGACCGCTTGGAGTTGGACGATGTCCCTACCCCGCTCCACAATGGAGCTGACCGCCGAACTGGTGGCGCTGGTCGAGCGCACCGAGCCCGATCCCGGCCCGACGCCGGACCTGCTCGCCCCGAGCGTGGCCGATCTCGAGGCTGGTGCACGTGCATTGCTGGCGAGCCGGCCGGATGGCCCGCTCTGGCTGTTCGCCTATGGCTCGCTGATCTGGAAGCCCGAGCTCGAGCATCTCGAAAGCCGCCAGGCGCTGGTGCGCGGCTGGCACCGCCGCTTCTGCATGCGGCTGACCCGCTGGCGCGGTACGCGCGAGATGCCGGGGCTGATGATGGCGCTCGATCGCGGTGGCTCGTGCGCCGGGCTCGCCTATCGGCTGTCCGATGCGGACGCGCACGGTCAGCTTGTGCGGCTGTTGGCGCGCGAGACCGACAGCCGGCGGCCGACCAACGTACCGCGCTGGCTGCGGCTCGTGACACCCGAAGGTCCCCTGCGGGCCCTCGCATTCGTGGCCTCCCCCTATGGCGCCAACTATGTCGGCCGGCTGCCTCAACAGGTGGTGGCGCGGACGCTTGCACGAGCGGCCGGCCACTGGGGCTCGGGGGCGCAGTACCTCTACAACACGGTGGCGCAGCTCGAGGCACACGGCATCCGCGACCGGAACCTCTGGGCCCTGCAGGCCCGGGTCGCCGCAGAAATCCGAGCCCTGAGGATGCCGCTGGCGGCCTGAGGTCAGCGGCAATCTGCTACACGCCGGCCTCGGATGGGGGCAAGCGCGAACGCCGTGCCCTAGTCCCGGAACTGTAACGGCACGTAGCCGCCGCCGATGGTCATTTCGACCTCGACTTCATCATCGGCGGTAACGCCGAGCTTGTTGCGCACCGCCTGCTTGAGCGGCAGCAGGTAGGTATCGTCCTTGGGGAACAGCGAGGTGGTGAAGGTGACCCCGGCGATGGTCGCCTCGACCGGAATGACACCCCAGCCGTAACTCGCGGCCTTCTTCACCGCGGCGATCTCGGCGCCGATATCGGCGGGGATCCGCGCATAAAAAAACGGCGCCGGGCCGCGCCAGTAAATCACCGTCGCCCTGAACTGCAACTCCATGCCCGCTCCTCCTGCCGCTCGAATAGAGCGGAGCGCCCTCCCTCCGGCAAGCCCGCGCGTCTTGTTCCCGTCACAGCCGGCGACTAGCCTTTGCCCAGGCAGCACGGGAGGAAACCATGCCGACGCGCCTGAACCCCTACCTCAACTTCAACGGCAACGCCCGCCAGGCCATCGAGTTCTACCACTCGGTGTTCGGCGGCGAATTGACGATCAGCACCTATGCCGAAGGCGGCATGCCGCACGCTCCCGCCGACAAGGACAAGATCATGCATGGCCAGCTGATCTCCACCAGCGGCTATTGGCTGATGGCGGCCGATACGCCGCCCGAGATGCCGTTCACGCCTGGCAACAATATCAGCGTGTCGCTCAGCGGCGACAATGAACCGGAGCTGCGCGGCTATTGGGAGAAGCTCTCGGCCGGCGGCAATGTGATGATGCCGCTCGACAGGGCGCCATGGGGCGACAGTTTCGGCATGTTGAACGACAAGTTCGGCATTTCCTGGCTGGTGAACATTGCCGGTGCGGGTAACACCTGAGCCATTCCCCCCGTACACTATCGCGCGCAATATCCTCGCACCCGTGTGGAGCGGGGATACTTGTCTTTCCCCTGAAGCCGTGCGACGCGTCTCGCATTACTTTGGGGGGAACATTTTCATGCGTCGTTTGATATTTGCCGCCGCGCTGCTTCTCGCAGCCGTCACGGCGGTCTCTGCCGCCCCGCTCGGCGACCGGACCCAGCAGAGCTATTCGCCGGGGCACGGCATGCAGATCGAGTATCTGGCGGCCGACGGCGCGAGCTGGCTCTGGTATCCCGGCAACACCAAGGTGCTGCCCGGCGAATGGAAGACCGAAGGCAGCGACATCTGCTTCCGCTACGGCAAGAACACCTACAACCCGGTGACCCGGCACAAGGGTGGAGGCTGGGAGTGCAGCTCGCTGAAGAACTATAACAGCACACTGGTGAGCTCGGCCAAAGGCGACATCTTCGGGCTCACGGGCCGCAAGAAGGTGCCATTCGACCTGCCCAAGAAACTGCTGCCGATCCACCAGCTGCAGGCAATCGCCGATCCCAGCATCGTCGAACGCGAGCAGGCCAAGCTGCCAAGCTGCGAGCAGATCCTCGCCGATGCGAACAAGAGCCGAGCCGCCAAGATCTCAGCGGCGCTGCTCTACTATCACGGCATGCAGATGGGAAAGCGCTGCGTGACTGTGGACTACGTCAAGGCCATTACCATGCTCAACGAGGCCGGGGACGCACGCAACGCCGCCTCGCTGGTCAAGGATCTCTCCACTAAGGCCAACAGCGGCAACCCCAAAGCCGCCAATGCCCTGAAGAAGCTGCAAAAGCTCGGGCTGGTGAAGGAAGTGCGCGTCGAGTAACGCGCACCTCTGCGCGGGCTTACTCAGCGGCCGCCGCCAGCACGATCTCCTCGTTGCCGTCGACGAAATCCTCGAACAGCACGGTGGTACGGTCCTCGGTGCCGATCACCACGGCCATCTGCCCCGGACCGGTGAGACGACGGATCGGCTTGGCCGGCTCGTCGACATTGAAGCTTACCGAGTAGTGGCCGCCGGCCAGCGTGGTGAACGGGATGCCGCGATAGGTTGCGGTCGACGTGATATGCACGTGGCCGGCGATCACCTGGCGGATATCGTTGTGGGTCGAGAGCGCCGCGAGGAACGGGCCGTCTTCGAGGATACGGATGGTGTCGGACGCGATGTGCAGTGCATTGGCATTGTGGTGGAGGATGACGATCACCGGCATTTCGGCGGCCTCGGCCAGGCGCGCCTTGAGCCAGTCGATCTGCCGCGCTTCGAGCACCCCATCGACGCGGCCCGGCTCGGACGAATCGAGCAGGATGATCCGATAGCCCTTGATATCCAGCACCTTGTCGACATGGCCGGTCTCACCGGCGAACTCCTGGCCGAACACGGCGAGGAAGGTGGGGCGGTCGTCGTGGTTGCCAAGCGTGATGTGCACCGGAATGCTGAGCCTCGCGAGGATCGTCTGCAGCCGGCGATAGGCCGCCGCCTGGCCGAGGTCGGCGAGATCGCCGGCGAGGATGCAGAAATCGGCATCGGCATAGCGGGCGTTGATGGTCTCGACCGCGGTCTCGAGCCGGGCAGCGGTGTCGAGCGTCATCGACAGCTCGCCCTCCGCTACCAGATGCAGGTCGCTCATCACGATGAATTTCAGTGTCACGGCAGTGGCCCCATGGTTGATGGCGGGCCTCCTAGCTCCGCCGGATGACCGGCGCGTGACACAGATCGGCGCCGTTGATCGCGCTTCCCTGCCGTGACATCTAGGAGGTCCGGCAACGCCAAGGTCATACCCATGAAGAAGATCGGTTTCCTCTCGTTCGGGCACTGGACGCCCTCGTCGCAATCGCAGACCCGCTCGGCAAGCGACGCGCTGCTGCAGTCGATCGAGCTGGCGGTGGCGGCCGAGGAACTGGGCGCCGACGGCGCCTATTTCCGCGTCCATCACTTTGCCCGCCAGTTGGCCTCGCCCTTCCCGCTGCTGGCCGCTGCCGGCGCCAGGACCAGGCGGATCGAGCTCGGCACCGCCGTCATCGACATGCGCTACGAGAACCCGCTCTACATGGCGGAAGATGCCGGCGCCGCCGACCTGATCGCCGGCGGCCGGCTGCAACTGGGCATCAGCCGCGGCTCGCCCGAGCAGGTGATCGATGGCTACCGGCATTTCGGCTACGTGCCGGCCGAAGGCCAGACCGATGCCGACATGGCACGCGGCCATGCCGAGGTCTTCCTCGACGTGCTCGGCGGCGAGGGCTTCGCGCAGCCCAACCCGCGCCCGATGTTCCCCAACCCGCCCGGGCTGCTGCGGCTCGAGCCGCATTCGCCGGGCCTGCGCGACCGGATCTGGTGGGGCGCGGCGACCACGCCGACGGCGCAGTGGACCGGCAAGATGGGGATGAACCTGCAGAGTTCGACCCTGGTGATGGCCGAGTCCGACAAGCCCTTCCACATCCAGCAGGCCGAGCAGATCGCCGCCTTCCGCGCCGCCTGGACCGAGGCCGGCCATACGCGTACGCCGCGCGTCTCGGTCAGCCGCAGCATCTTCCCGCTGGTCACCGACATGGACCGCGCCTATTTCGGCGGCGAGGGCCGCAGCCAGGACCATTTCGGCTATATCGAGCCGGGCAAGCAGGCGGTGTTCGGCCGGAGCTATGCGGCCGAGCCCGAGCAGTTGATCAAGGAGTTGGCCGAAGACGAAGCGATCAAGGCGGCCGACACGCTGCTGCTGACGGTGCCCAACCAGCTCGGCGTCGCCTACAATGCCCACGTTATCGAGTCCGTGCTGAAGCACGTGGCGCCGGCGCTCGGCTGGCGCTGAGCCCCGCAGCGGAGATGGGCGATGTGTAACGACTACGAGCAGCACGTCACCCGCCAGCAGTATCTCGAGGCGATCAAGGCGCTGGAGCTCGACAGCAGCGAGCCCGCCGCCGAGCTGCCGCAAGCCGACGACATCCGCATCGGCGACATGGGCCCGGTCCTCAGGGTAGCCGGCAATGGCGTCGAGGTGGTCTCGATGCGGTTCGGCTGGCCGCCGCCGCGGCCCAAGGCGCCACCGGTGTTCAACTTCAAGTCCGACGGGCGGCACTTCGACAGCTCGAAACGCTGCCTCGTCATCCTCTCCGGGTTCTTCGAATTCACCGGGACGAAGTCGCCCAAGACCAAGCACCGCTTCAGCCTCAAGGGCTCGCCGATCATGGGGATCGCGGGGTTATGGAGCGAGGACGCCGACGGGGCGCTGAGCTTCACCATGCTGACGACGGCGCCGGGCCCCGATATCGCGCCCTATCATGACCGGCAGGTCTGCGTGATCCTGCCGGAGGACTGGGCGCACTGGCTGTTTCTCACCAAGCCAGAGGAAGAGCTGCTGAAGCCGCTGCCCGCCGGGACGCTCGAGGTCGTGACCGTTCGTCCCTGAGCTGCTGGCAACGCATGCCGGCTACGCACGTTGGCCTCTCCTCATCGAAGGAGGTCCGACATGGCCCAGCAATCCACCACCGAGCCGCGCGAAGCCGAGAAGACGCAGGGCAAGCTTACCCGCGAGCAGAACCGGCGGATCGTCACCAAGGCGGAAAACAGCAAAGGCACCGATGCGCCCCTCCCGGGCGAGACGCTGAAGCACGCCGCCAAACGCTACCCCAAGCCCGGTCCTGGCAACGAGAACCAGATTTCGACCGGCGATCGCTCGATCCAGCGTGGCGCCAATGACGAAGGCGAGCACCACAAACGTCGCGCAGACGATTAGGCGCCCGCCGTCGCGAAGGCGTGAACAGGGCCCTGCAACCGGTCGGTACCGTCTAGGTTGACGACGAGGCGCTCGTTGCGGCCTCTCCCTTCGCCCGGGCGCCGAATTTAACGACAGGAACGCCGATGTTCCGGAAGGAGGCCTCATGAAAGGCTTGCCCCTCGCGCTTGGGCTCGTCCTTTTCCCCGTCGCGGCACTGGCCCAACCGCCCAACAAGGGCACTACCTACACCTTCGTCGACCCGGTGTTCGCCAGTACCGTGGTCTGCGACACCTATTTCGAGGTGCTCGCCATCGCCACCGCCGACGAGCCCGCCAAGGTCTACGAGAGCTTCATGATGCGGCGCAACGAACAGAACGAACCGGTCTGCGCCGCAATCATTCCGACCGGCTATATCGTCGACGTACGCGAGCTCGGCATCATGCTGCGCGACGGCAAACGCTTCGACGCCTGGGCGGTCGAGACGCGGCTCGGCGATCAGACGGGCTTCGCGCTCTATCTCGAGCAGCGCCAGGACATCGTGGCCTGACGCTGCTCCGAGGGGCTGCTTTACGGCTCCAGCCGGCCCTGCTGAGGTTCGGCCTCGGCCGAGATGTCCTTTTCGTTGCGAGTCTTCCACAGCGAATAGAATACGCCACCGGCGAGGACGCCGAGAGTGACGGCGAGCGACAGGAAGGTGTCGATCTTCACCTCGAACGGCACCAGCGCCACCTTGATGCCGATCAGCACCAGCACGATGGCCAGCGAGACCTGCAGGTAGCGGAACCGGTTCATCGCTGCGGCGAGCGCGAAGTAGAGCGCGCGCAGCCCGAGGATGGCGAAGATGTTCGAGGTGTAGACGATGAAGGTGTCCTGAGTGACGGCGAAGACCGCCGGCACCGAGTCGACCGCGAAGATCAGGTCGACCGTCTCCACCATGATCAGCGCCACGCCGAGCGGGGTGAGGAAAGTGACCAGCTTGCCGGTCTTGGTATCGGGCAGCTTGGTCAGGAACTTCTTGCCGTCGAGGCTCTGCGAAATCCGGAAATGCTTGCGCAGGAATTTCAGGATCGGGTTGGCCTCGATGTCCGGTTCCTTGTCCTGGTGCGAGAACAGGCGCACGCCGGTGAAGATCAGGAAGGCGCCGAACAGCACCAGCACCCAGCTGAACGAGTGCACCAGTGCCGCGCCGAGGCCGATCAGCAGGGCGCGGAAGACGATCACCCCGAGAATGCCCCAGAACAGGACGCGGTGCTGATAGATGCGCGGGATGGCGAGGAAGCCGAAGATGGTCGCGATGACGAACATGTTGTCCATCGCAAGGCTCTGTTCGATCAGATAGCCGGTATAGAACTCGAGCCCGGCCTCGGCGCCGCGGCTGAACCACACCCAGACGCCGAACAGCACAGCGACGATGACGTAGCCGGCATAGAGCGTCAGGCTCTCCTTGGCCGAAATCTCGTGCGCGTTACGATTGAGAATGCCCAGGTCGAAGACCAGGAGACCGATGACGATGGCGAGGAACGCCACCCAGAAATAGACGGGAGTACCGAGGAAATCGCCCATAAGGGCGCTGAGCAGCATATCCATATGCCGGACCTCTCCATGTGAACGTTGGAGCAGTTCCGACATCACGGAGCGTAGTCATGCTGCCGTCAGAGGGGCCCGGTACCGCCCGCAAAACGTAGCGCGCCGTTCGCCGAGTTCAAGCCCCCGGCCAGCGGCAAAATGTGGCAGGGCGGACTTAGGTGCCGGCCCTTGGCGTCGGCGCAAGCCGACCCCCACCCCTGCCCCCTCCCCCTAAACATGGGGAGGGAGACCAAAACACTGGCATCGAGGGGCGCGTCTTCCTCCCCATGTTTAGGGGGAGGGATCAAGGGTGGGGGTCGGCCCGCACCGGTGTTGCGTCTAGAGAAACCGCTTCGCCGAAAACGCCGTGGGGTCGACGAACGGCTTCTCGCCGGTGATCATCTCGGCGATCAGCCGGCCAGTGACCGGGCCGAGCGTGACGCCGTGGTGGGCGTGGCCAAATGCAAACCAGAGATCCTTGTGGCTGGGGGCTGGGCCGATGATCGGCATCATGTCGGGCGTTGCCGGACGGGCGCCACGCCACGGTTGAGCCTCGAGCCGCTGGCCGAGGCCCGGGAACAACTCGCGGGCATGGGGCTCGTCGCGGTCGACCTGCACCGGCGTCGAGGGTGCATCGCGCAGTGCGAACTCGGCCCCGCTGGTGAGCCGGATGCCCTTGGCCATCGGGGTCAGCAGGTACCCGTAACTGGTATCGAGAACCCAGTTGCCGAGCGGCTGCGTCGCAGGCTGGCCGAAATGCATGTGGTAGCCGCGCTTCACCCCCAGCGGCAGGCGGTAGCCGAGCCGGCTGGTGAGGTCGCCGGCCCATGGGCCGAGCGCAATCACCGCCTCACGTGCTTCGACCACGCCATCCGCGGTCGGCAGGCGCCAGCCGACACTAGCCTGCTGCAGGCCCAGCGCGTCGGCCTTGATCACCACACCGCCAAGCTGTTCGAACAGTTCGCGGTATTTGACCACCAGCCCGCCCGGATCGCGGATGCTCCACGGGTCGGTCCAGTGCAGCGCACCTTCGAGCGGGATGCCGAGCCCGGGCTCACGCCGGTGCATTTCGTCGCTCGAAAGCTCGGCGCTGCCGATGCCGAACTCCCGCCGCAGCGTTTCCGCCTTCAGGTACCCCTCATCCTGCTTCGCCTTGTCGCGATAGAGCAGATACCAGCCCTTCTTCTCGATCAGGTGGCCGGCCCCTGCCCGTTCGATCAGCGGCGCGTGCTCGTTGATCGACTGGGCGATCAGCGGGGCATAGGTTTCAACGACGCGGCGGTAATTGTCAGGGCGCGAGTTCCACCAGTAGCGCGCCAGAAACGGCGCGATGCGCGGCAGCGCGCTCAGGTGGTAATGCATGTCGGTTCGGTCGTTCAGCCCGTAGCGGAACAGTTCGCCCAGCCCCTGCGGAAAGGCGTGTGGCATCACCGCTTCGCGCTGGATCAGCCCGGCATTGCCGTAAGAGGTTTCCTCGCCGGCGCCGCGGCGGTCGACCAGCACGGTCGCCCTGCCCCGCATCTGCAGGTGCACCGCCACGCTGACGCCCACCATACCCGCGCCAAGAACGATGCTGTCGGCCTGCATGACTCACCCAAGGAAAACTGTCGCCCGCTTGTAGCGATGTTCGGGCGCGCCGTAACCCATGTCAGATGGGCAGCACGCGGGAGTATTTCACCTGGCCGAGCGAGAAGCTCGACTCGATCGAGCCGACGCCTGCCACCTGGGTCAGCTTCTCGCGCAGGAATGCCTCATAGGCGGCGAGATCGGCGCAGACGACGCGCAGCAGGAAGTCGAACTGGCCGGTCATCAGGTAGCACTCCATCACCTCCGGCCAGCCGGCGATCGCCTCGCCGAAGCGGTCCAGTTCCTCGGCCCGTTGCCGTTCCAGCTTGATCGAGATGAACACCGAAACCGGCAGCCCGACCGCCTTCTGATCGACGACCGCGCTATAGGCGGCGATGATCCCCGCCTCTTCCATCTGCCGGATGCGGCGCAGGCACGGCGACGCCGACAGCCCGACCCGGTCGGCGATCGCCTGGATGGTCATGCGGCCATCTTCCTGCAGCGCCCTGAGGATGCGGCGATCGATTCCGGTCAGTTCGGTCTTGGCAGAATTCACCACTCTGGACGGCATTTCGTTCTGAATCCTGCGCAAGACGCTCACGTAACAGTCACAATAGGCAGGAAACACCCATGCGGCTAGTGCACCGTTAATGTCAGACATTTGGGAGGGGACATGTCGACGGAGCGTATCGCCCTGATTGAGGCGCTGGCTGGCAAAGCTTTGTGGTTGTCCAACTGGATGATCCACCACGCCAACCATCTTCGCCCCAACCCGGACGGGGTGAAGGTCGGCGGCCATCAGGCCTCCTCCGCCTCGATGACGGCGATCCTGTCGGCGCTGTATTTCGGCGTCCTCAAGCCCGAGGACCGCGTGGCGGTAAAGCCCCATGCGGCGCCGGTGTTCCACGCCATCCAGTATCTGTTCGGCAAGCAGAGCCTCGACAAGCTCAAGGCATTCCGCGGCTATGGCGGCGCGCAATCCTACCCGTCGCGCACCAAGGACAGCGACGACGTCGATATCTCCACCGGCTCGGTCGGGCTCGGGGTCGCCTTCACCGCCTTTGCCTCGATGATCCAGGACTATGTGCGCGCCAAGCCCTGGGCCAACAAGCGCGCCGAAGGCCGGATGATCGCGCTGGTCGGCGATGCCGAGCTCGACGAGGGCAATGTCTACGAGTGCCTGCTGGAAGGCTGGAAGCACAGCCTGCGCAACACCTGGTGGATCATCGACTACAACCGCCAGAGCCTCGACGGCGTGGTGCGCGAGGGCCTCTACGACCGGATCGAGGCGATCTTCCGCGCCTTCGAATGGAACGTGGTGACGCTCAAATACGGCGCGAAGCAGCGCCGGGCCTTTGCCGAGCCCGGCGGGGAGCGGCTGCGCGAGTGGATCGATGCTTGCCCCAACGCGCTCTACTCGGCGCTGATGTTCCGCGGCGGCGCCGCCTGGCGCGAACGGCTCACCGACGAGATTGGCGACCAGGGCGAGGTCAGCGCGCTACTGGAGCGACGCAGCGACGCCGAGCTGGCCGAGCTGATGGCGAACCTGGGCGGTCACTGCATCGAGAGCCTCCTGGAACAGTTCGAGGGCCAGACCACCGACCAGCCGACGGTGTTCATCGCCTATACGGTGAAGGGCTGGGGCACGCCGCTTGCCGGGCACAAGGACAATCATGCCGGCCAGATGACCGGCGCGCAGATCGAGAGCCTCAAGGCCGCGATGCGGGTTCGCGACGGCCACGAATGGGAGCGTTTCGAAGGCTTGCGGCCCTCCGAACAGCAGTTGCAGAGCTTCCTTGACGCCGTGCCCTTCAACACCACCCGGTCGCGACGGCTTTCCTCCCCGGCCATCCCGGCGCTGGGGCCGCAATTCGTCGGCCCCGGCGCCACCTCCACCCAGACCGCGTTCGGCAAGATCCTCGACGCCTATGCCAAGACCGACAGCGAGCTGGCCCGCCGCATCGTCACCACTTCGCCCGACGTCACCGTCTCGACCAACCTCGGCACCTGGGTGAACCGCCGGCATCTGTTCGCCAATCGCGAGATGGCCGACATCTTCCAGAAGGAGCGCATCCCGAGCGCGCAGAAGTGGCAGTTCACGCCCGACGGCCAGCATATCGAGCTGGGCATTGCCGAAATGAACCTGTTCCTGCTGCTCGGCGCGGCGGGCCTCAGCCATTCGCTGTTCGGCGAACGGCTGCTGCCGATCGGCACGCTCTACGATCCGTTCATCTCCCGCGGCCTCGATGCGCTGAACTATGCCTGCTACCAGGACGCAAGGTTCCTGCTGGTCGCGACGCCCTCCGGCGTGTCGCTGGCCGGCGAAGGCGGAGCACACCAATCCGTCGGTACGCCGTTGATCGGCATGGCGCAGGATGGGCTCGCCTCGTTCGAGCCGGCCTTCGCCGACGAGCTCTCAGTCATCATCGACTGGGCCTTCGACTACATGCAGCGGGACGGCAGCGACCGCGCCGATCTCGCCGACTGGCCGCGCGATGTGTCGGGCGGCTCGGTCTACCTCCGCCTCTCCACCCGTGCGATCGAGCAACCGCCACGCGAAGTCACGCAGCAACTCGCCAGCGATATCATCCGTGGCGGCTACTGGCTGGTGCCGCCGACGCCGAACTGCGAGGCGATCATCGCCTACCAGGGCGTGCTGGCGAGTGAAGCGATTACTGCCGCCGGCATGATCGGCGGCGACCGGCGCAATGTCGCGGTGCTGGCCGTCACCTCGGCGGACCGGCTGAATGCCGGCTGGCATGGCGCGCAACGGGCCCGTCTGCATGGCGACCTCGGGGCGAGCTGCCATATCGAGGCGCTGCTGGCCGATGCGCCCGACAGCGCGGCGCTGGTCACCGCCATCGACGGCCACCCGGCGACGCTCGGCTGGCTGGGCAGCGTGCGGGGACATCGGGCCATCACCCTGGGGGTCGAGCACTTCGGCCAGACCGGCACGGTGACCGACCTCTACCGCCATTTCGGCATCGACGCGGCGGCGATCGCCAACGCGGCGCAAAGCCTGTTCGGAGGCCGCCGGTGAGCATGTTCGCTCGGCTGAACGAGCGCGCGGCAAAACTGTGCCAACCTTGTCATTTGCAGGCCACAAACGGCTTGCCAAGCCAATCTGGAGTTGTCAGACATATGTCATAAGGCCGATTGCGAGGGGAAATGCAGTCGACCGATGAGCCGGTTCCGGGTGGGGCGTCTATGCCCGGCAGCCGTTCATGCAAGGGCCCGTGCGGATGACGGTACGCCGAAACTCCGGAGGGGCCCAGGGGACGTCAAGCAGTAGCTCTGCAACAAGGAGGGAGCTGAAATGAACGCGTTGCTGAAATTTGTCGGCGCGGTCGCGCTGGCGGCGGGATTGACCGCCGTACCAGCGCTGGCGCAGACAAAACTCACCGTGCCCGGTGGATCCACCACCGGCACGTATATGGATTACATGAAGACGGTCTATGCGCGCGCCTCGGGCGCCGAGCTCCTGCAGGAGCCGCTGACCAGCTTCGACAACGAATACCAGCTCACCCCGCTGGCCGCGACCAGCTGGGAGCAGTCACCCGATGGCCTGACCTGGACCTTCCACCTTCGTGACGGCATGAAGTGGAGCGATGGCGAGCCGGTGACGGCGAACGACTACATCTTCGCCCTGCAGCGCGCCGCCACCACCGGCTACGACTTCGCTTGGTACTGGAGCTTCGCCTCCGGCATCAAGAACTGGGACGATGTGTCGGCCGGCAAGGCGGACGTTTCGACGCTCGGCCTCAAGGCCGTCGACGACAAGACCATCGAAGTCACCACCGCGGCGCCCAAGCCCTACCTGCCGGGCGTGGTGTCGCTCTGGTATCCGGTGCCCAAGCACCAGTTCGACAAGTTCGGCGACGACTGGGCGAGCAATGTGGCCAACGTGCTCTCGTCGGGCCCCTTCCTGCTCAAGTCCTGGGAGAAGTCGAACAACTCGGTCGTCCTCACCAAGAACCCCGACTATAACGGTCCTTGGGTGGCGCAGGTCGATGAGCTGACCATCGATCCGTCGGTCGGGCTGCCGGAAGTGGGCATGCCTGCCTTCCTCGCCGGCGACCTCGCCTATACCACGCTCAATGCCGGCCAGATCCCGGTGGTGAAGCAGCGTTTCCCGGACTCGATCCGCAAGGAAGCGGTGTTCGCCACGTCCTACCTCGCCTTCGATCTCGAGAAGCCGCCGTTCGACAATGCCGACGTTCGTCGGGCCCTCTACTACGCCGTCAACCGCGATGAGCTGACCGCCACCGTGCTGAAGGACATCGCCATCCCGGCGCACTCGATCCTGGCACCGGGCTATCCTGGCTACAGCGACAAGGTCGCGGCGCAGGCCGTGTTCGACCCCGCCAAGGCCAAGGAACTGCTGGCCAAGGCCGGCTACCCCGATGGCAAGGGCTTCCCGACCATCGAAGTCTGGTTCCGCGAGGAAGGCGGCTATAACGGCGCGATCCTTCCCCCGATGGCCCAGTACCTGCAGGCCCAGTTCAAGGACATTCTCGGAATCACCATGAATATCAAGGTGATGCCGGGCAAGGACTGGATGGAGGGCATGCTCGCCCGCAAGAACAACATCTATCTGGCGCCGTACGAGTACGACTATCTCGATCCGTCGAACTTCTATGGCCTGTTCTACAATGGCGGCCGTCACAGCTACCACGTGGCGGAATACGACAAGCTGGTCGCCGAGGCCGACAAGAACCCGGTCTGGGAAGAGCGCGTCAAGCTCTACGAGCAGGCCGAACAGGTGATGATCGACCAGGGCCTGATCGTGCCGCTGGTGCACCCGCTCATCACCGCCGCCGTCAGCGATGACATCACCGGGCCAGGCGTCACGCCCAACTCGCGCGGTTTCACCCCGCTCGGTCGCATCGGTAACTTCCTCTACTCGCATATCAGCGTGAAGCAGTAGCAGCATCCCAAGCTCCCCGGCTGCGGCCGGGGAGCCTCCGTGGGCCCGTAGCCGCGACGCGAGGGGGCCCGTGACATCCCGCAAACGGGAGCACGGCAGGACGTCGCAACAAGCCTTTCCGAGAGCTGCCGCAAACGGGGTGTGCACGCCCCGGCTTTCGGAGCACGTGCACGAATATTTGAGGAGAACGAGTTGAATTTACTGCTGAAATTGGCAGGATCAGTAGCGCTGGCAGCCAGTCTGATGGTGCCGGCATTGGCCCAGACCGTGACTGTCCCCGGACAGTCCACGACGGCCACCTATATGGACTACATGAAGACCGTCTATGCCCGCGCCGCCGGCTCGGACATGATCCAGATCGGCCTGACCGCCTTCGACAAGGATTTCAACCTCACCCCGATCGCGGCGGAGAGCTGGTCGCAGTCGGCCGATGGCCTGACCTGGACATTCAAGATCCGTCCCGAGCTCAACTGGAGCGACGGCGAGCCGCTGACCGCCGAGGACTTCGTCTTTGCGCTGCAGCATGCCGCGACCACCGGCTATGATTTCGCCTGGTACTGGAGCTTTGCCGGGGGCATCAAGAACTGGGACGACGTGACCGCCGGCAAGGCGGACGTCTCGACGCTCGGCCTCAAGGCCGTTGACGACAAGACCCTCGAAGTCACCACCACCGCCCCCAAACCTTACCTGCCCAGCGTCGTCTCGCTCTGGTACCCGGTGCCCAAGCACCAGTTCGACAAGTATGGCGAAGAGTGGTCGACCAATGTCGAGACCATCGTTTCGTCGGGCCCCTGGGTGGTCAAGGAGTGGGTGAAGTCCAACAACACCGTAACCCTCGCCAAGAACCCCGAATACCAGGGCCCCTGGAAGCCCGAGATCGACGAAGTCGTGCTCGACTCTTCGCTCGGCCTGCCGGAAGTGGGCGTGCCGGCCTTCCTCGCCGGCGACGTCGACATGACCTCGCTCAATACCGGGCAGGTGGCGATGATGCGGCAGCGCTTCGCCGACCAGATCCACACCAACCCGGTGTTCGCGACCCAGTACATCTCGTTCGACCTCGAGAAGGCGCCGTTCGACAATACCGACGTTCGCCGGGCGTTCTACTACGCCATCAACCGCGACGAGCTGACCTCCACTGTCCTCAAGGACATCGCCATCCCGGCGCACTCGATCCTGCCCCCCGGCTTCCCCGGGTACAGCGAAAACGTCGCCAAGCAGGCGGTGTTCGACCCCGAGAAGGCCAAGGAACTGTTGGCCAAGGCCGGCTACCCGAACGGCGAGGGCTTCCCCTCGATCGAAATCTGGTTCCGTGAGGAAGGCGGCTACAACGGCGCCATCCTGCCGCCGATGGCGCAATACCTGCAGTCGCAGTTCAAGCAGATCCTCGGGGTCACCATGAACATCAAGGTGATGCCCGGCAAGGACTGGATGGAAGGCATGCTGGCGCGCAAGAACAACATCTACCTCGCGCCCTACGAGTACGACTATCTCGACCCGTCGAACTTCTATGGCCTGTTCTACAATGGCGGCCGTCACACCTACCACATCGCGGCCTATGACGAGCTGGTCAAGCAGGCGGACTCCGCCTCGAGCTGGGACGAGCGCGTCAATCTCTACGAACAGGCCGAGCAGGTGATGATCGACCAGGGCCTGATCGTGCCGCTGACCCACCCGGTCACCATGAACGTCGTTTCCGACAAGCTCGGCGGCGATGCCATGACGCCCAACAAGCAGGGCTTCTACCCCAACTGGTCGGGCTACGTTTACACCCACCTGACCAAGAACTAGCCGCAGACAACCAGTGCTCCCGGCTCCGGCCGGGGGCACCCAGTTCGGATGAGCGCATGACTCTCGTAAATATCAAAGGCCTGAAGGTCAGCTTCCGTCAGCACGGCGGGCAGATCGATGCCGTGCGCGGCGTCGACATCCAGCTTGCCGAAGGCGAAAGCCTGGGCATTGTGGGGGAGTCCGGCTCGGGCAAGTCCGTGTCCTGCCTGGCGCTGATGCGGCTATTGCCCAATACCGCGACCATCACGGCCGACCGGCTCGAGCTCGACGGCATCGACGTGCTCAAGGCCAAGCCGCGGCAGATGTCGGCGCTGCGCGGCAAGATCGCCGCGCTGATCTTCCAGGACCCGGCCACTGCGTTCGACCCGGTGTTCACCATCGGCCATCAGATGGTCGAAACCATTCGCACGCATCGCGACGTTTCCAAGGAGACGGCGCTTGGCGAGGCCGAGCAGCTGCTGCTGAAGGTCGAGATCAAGAACGCCAAGGACGTGCTGAACTACTACCCGCACCAGCTGTCCGGCGGCATGCTGCAGCGCGCCATGATCGCCATGGCGCTGAGCTGCCGGCCCAAGGTGCTGATCGCCGATGAGCCCACCACGGCGCTCGACGTCACCATCCAGGCGCAGATCCTGCAGCTCATCAAGGGCCTGCAGGCCGAGATGGGCATGGCGTTGATCATGATCACCCATGACCTGGGTGTCGTCGCCGAAACCGTCGATCGGGTCGTCGTCATGTATGGCGGCCGGGTGATGGAAGAAGGCACGGTCGAGCAGATCTTCGACACCCCCAGGCACAGCTACACCCAGTCGCTGCTGGCGAGCCTCAGGGCCGGCGAGTCGCGCCGGGCGGAGCCGGGCACAGGCGAGCCGATCGCCCCTGCCCTCGAGCTGCGCAACCTCTCCAAGGTCTATGCGCTGCGGCGGCGCGGCCGGATCTTTTCGACCTATGTCGATTTCCCGGCCGTGCGCGGGGTCAACCTGGTGCTGCCGCGCAACAAGATCGTCGGGCTGGTCGGCGAGTCCGGTTCGGGCAAATCCACCACCGGCATGATGGCTATGCGCCTGCTCGAGCCGACCGCAGGACAGATCCTCGTCGACGGCACCGATATCTCAAAGCTCGACAGCGGCGCACTGAAGGCGTTCCGCCGCCGCATGCAGGTGGTGTTCCAGGACAGCTATTCGGCGCTCGATCCGATGATGACGCTGGCCCAGATCATCGCCGAGCCGCTCCATATCCACGGCGTCAAGAGCTCGCGCGAGCAGACCGAGGAAGCGCTCACCTGGCTCGAACGGGTCGGCATGGACCGCAGCTTCGGCAACCGCTATCCGCATGAACTGTCCGGCGGGCAGCGCCAGCGCGTCGCCATCGCCCGGGCGCTGATCCTGGGCCCCTCGGTGCTGGTGGCGGACGAGCCGACCTCGGCGCTCGACGTTTCGGTCAAGGCGCAGATCATCGGGCTGCTCAAGAACCTGCAGAAGCAGATGGGGCTCTCGATGCTGTTCATCAGCCACGATCTCAGCGTGGTGCGCTCGCTGACCGACAGCGTGGTGGTGATGTACAAGGGCCGGGTCGTCGAGCAGGCGCCAACCGCCAACATCTTCGCCGACCCGCGACATCCCTACACGCGCTCGCTGCTCGATGCGATCCCGGTTACCAATCCGCGGGAGCGCCGGCAGCGCTCGTTCATCACCGCCGACGACATCGCCGCCGGCACGCCGCGCCTGTCACGCTCCGGCCTCGCGGCCGAAGCGACGGCCGGTGAACTTCCGCAGCTCGTGAGCGTGGCCCCCGGCCACCTCGTCGAAGCTATCGTCACCAACTGATGGAGGTCCGGGCATGATCGTCTATCTCATCAAGCGCCTGCTCTCGGTCGCAGTGACCTTCTTCATCGTTTCGCTGGTCATCTTCCTGATGATGCACGCGGTGCCGGGCGGCCCGTTCACCGAAAAGGACATGCCGCTGTCCGAGGCGGTGAAGGCCGCGCTCAATGCCCGGCTGGGCCTCGATAAGCCGCTCTGGGTGCAGTACGTCAACTACATGGCCGGCGTGCTGCAGGGGAACTGGGGCGTCCCCTATCAGTCGCCGGGCGAAACGGTGATCAGCCTGTTGCAACAGGCGTGGCTGCCCAGCCTGATCCTTGGCGGCTCGGGCGTCATCATCGGCGCGGCGCTGGGCATCCTGATCGGCATGGCCGCGGCGCTCAAGCGCAACAGCTGGATCGATTACCTGGCTTCGACCCTGTCGGTGCTCGGCCTCACCATCCCGGTCTTCGTCATCTCGATGCTGCTGATCCTGATCTTTGCGGTCTGGCTCAACTGGTTGCCCGCCAGCGGCTGGGGCAAACCCGAGCGATGGATCCTGCCCATCGCCGCCTACGCCGCGATCCCGCTCGCGACCTACGCCCGCTATACGCGTTCGGCCATGCTCGACACGCTCAACCGGCCGTTCGTGACGGCACTGCGGGCCAAGGGGCTGAGCGAAACCAGGATCATTTTCCAGCACGTCTTACGCAACTCGGCCATCCCGATGGTCACGGTGTTCCTGCCGATGTTCATGGGCACGGCCACCGGCTCGATCTTCGTCGAGGCGATGTTCCGCATCCCGGGGCTGGGCAGCTACTTCGTGTCGTCGATCACCAACCGCGACTACCCGCTCGAGATGGCACTGGTGCTGATGTTCACCATCGGCATCTGCTTCGCCTACCTGATTTCCGACCTCGTCTACGCGTGGCTCAATCCGCGCATCCGCCTTGGAGATGACGCGCAATGACCACCGAGATCGAAACCGGGGCGCTGGCCGTCCCGCCGGCGCATACCCAACGCAGTCCGGCCTATTTTGCCTGGCGGCGCTTCGCCGCCAACAAGGCGGCGGTAATCGGCGGCATCGTGCTCGGGATCATCATCCTCGCGGCGATCTTTGCGCCGCTGTTCACCAAGAGCGCGCCGGACGCACAGCTCTATCTGACGCAGTCGCTCGCCTTCCCCTCTGCCGAGTTCTGGTTCGGCGTCGATGACCTCGGCCGCGACTTCTTCACCCGCATCGTCTATGGGGCACGGGTGTCGCTGCTGATCGGGTTTGCGGCCGCGACCTGCAGCCTGCTGATCGGCATCCCGATCGGCGCCATCGCCGGCTATTTCGGCGGCAAGGTCGACTGGTTCATCATGCGCGTCATCGAAATCTTCTCGGTGGTGCCGCCGCTGCTGGCGGCCATGCTGCTGGGCGCGCTGGCCGGCGGCGGCTTCTTCACCATCATCGTGGTCGCTTCGCTGTTCGGCTGGTTCGGCGTGTGCCTGCTGGTCCGGGCGCAAGTGAAGTCGTTCCGCGAGAAGGAGTTCGTGCGGGCGTCGCAGGCGCTGGGTGCCTCGCCCTGGTACATTCTGCGCCGCCACGTCATTCCCAACTCGCTGTCGCCGATCATCGTCGGGTTCGTGCTGTCGGTGCCCGGCGCCATGATGCTCGAAGCCAGCCTCAGCTTCCTCGGCATCGGCGTTGCCCCGCCGACGCCGAGTTGGGGCCAGATGATCAATGTCGGCATCAACTTCATGTTCTTCTACTGGCACATGGCCGTGTTCCCCACGGCCGCACTCGCCATTACCGTGCTCGCCACGACGCTGTTCGGCGACGGCCTGCGCGATGCACTCGATCCCACACTGAAAGGCCGCTGACTTGTCCTCCAATCTCGCGCGACACTTCCTGCTCCGGGACGATGTCGTCTTCCTGAACCATGGCTCTTTCGGCGCCTGCCCGCGCCCGGTGTTCGAGACCTACCAGGCCTGGCAGCTCGAACTCGAGCGCCAGCCGGTGGCGTTCCTCGGCCGCGACCTCAGCGAGCGCACCAAGGTGCCGCGCGTGGCGTTGTCGGCGTTCCTCGGCACGACCTCGGAGAACATCGTCGGGCTGGTCAACGCCACCGAGGGGCTCAACATCGTCGCCCAGTCCCTGGACCTCAAACCCGGCGACGAGATCCTGACGACCGACCACGAATATTCGGCGCTGGAAAAGACCTGGACCTATGTGGCGCGCCGCACCGGCGCCAAGATCGTCACCGTCAAGGTGCCGATGCCGCTGGTCTCCGAGGCGGCGTTCACCGACACGCTGGTCGAGGCGATGAACGAGCGCACCAAGGTGCTGTTCCTCAGCCACATCACCTCGCCCACGGCGTTGGTGTTCCCGATCGAGAGGCCGATCGCCGAGGCGCGCAAGCGCGGCATCTGGACCGTGATCGACGGCGCCCACACGCCAGGCCACATCCCGCTCAACCTCGATGCCATGGGCGTCGATTTCTACGCGGGCAACTGCCACAAATGGTTGATGACGCCCAAGGGCTCGGCCTTTCTCTATGTCCGGCCGGAGTTGCAGGGGCTGATCAACCCGCTGGTGATCAGCCACGGCTGGACTGCCGATTCCAAACTGCCCGACGCCAAGGGCGCGTTCGGCAACTCACCGTTCATCGATGAACTGGAGATGCAGGGTACCCGTGACCCCGCGGCCTGGCTCAGCGTGCCGTCGGCGATCAAGTTCCGCGAGGACCATGACTGGACCCGCGTGGCTGCCGATTGCCGCGAGCTGGCACAGGAAACGGCGCGGCGGCTGCAGGCCTTGACCGGGCTCGCACCGCTCAGCACGCCGGAATTCTGTGCGCCGCAGATGGTGGCGATGCCGGTTCCCGAAATGGAGCCGGCCGAGTTCGCCAAGGAATTGATGGCGCGCTATTCGATCGAGATTCCGGTGTTCAAGTGGCAGGACCATCACATCGTCCGGGTTTCGGTGCAGGGCTATAACTCCAGGGCGCAGATGGACATTCTCATCGGCGCCTTGACCGAGATGCTGGATCTAGAGGGCAACAGGGCGCCGGCACGTCAGCACGGCTGACAAGACCACCAAACTGTGATGGTGGTGCCGGCACGGCCATGTTGGCCGGGAGGAACAGGTGTGGCGCAGGACGGAGTACTGAGCTACCTCGAACCGCTGGAGACGCGGACGCGCGGCGTCGCCGTGCTGGACGCACTTGCCGAGATGATCGAGCGGGCTGGGCTGAATGTCGGCGACCGCCTGCCGCCGGAAGTCTCGCTGGCGACGACCCTGGGCGTCGGCCGCTCCACCATCCGCGAAGCGCTCAACCGCTGGGAGGGGCTCGGCATCATTCGCCGCCGGCGCGGCGACGGGACCTATCTCGCCGCCAAGGTGCGCACCTCGCGCGGGCTCGCCCCGACGATGATCCGCTTCGAGGGCGAGGCCCTGCTCCGCCTCGTCGAAGTCCGCCGGGCGCTGGAAAACGAGGTGGTGCGCAAGGCCACGATCAACGCCACCGAGGCGCAACGGGCCGAGATTTCGCGCCTATGCGACGTGCTGCTGGTCGAGGTGGCGGCGCGTCGCAACTGGCACAAGGCCGACGCGGCCTTCCATGGCGCCATTTACGAAGCGTCGGGCAACCCGATGTTCGGCGAGATCCTGCACAAGCTGGACGAGGCGCTGGAACGCTCCAGCGAATCGCCGTTCGGCCGGGACGATTTCGGTCTCGACTCGTTCCCGCCGCATCGCGACCTCGCCGACGCGATCGTCGCCGCCGATCCGGCTCAGGCCGTCGCAGCCATCAACCTCGTGCTCGACAAGGTGCGCGACGAAATCGAGATGATCATCGAAACCGGGTTGTCGGTCGTCGAGGCCGTTCAGCCCGGTCGAGTCGGGCGGCGCGGATAGGTCACGCGCGGCGGCAACTGATGGTGGATGACCGCCACGCCGACGAGGCAGGCGGCGCCCGCGACGACCACGAGGAACAGCGTACCCATCGGCATATGGGTGGAGAATGCCACCAGCGGTACCGCGCCCGCCGGCGGGTGGGTGACGCGCAGCAGCAGCATGGCGGCGATCACCAGGCCCACCGCGATGGTCGCCACCCACCAGGCCGACGGCGCCACGGCGAAGATTGCCACGCTGATCGCCGCTGCCACCAGGTAGCCGCCAAAGATGTTGGCCGGCTGGGCCAGCGCACTCTCGGCCTGCCCGAACAGCAGAACTGCGGTAGCGCCGAACGGCGCCAGGAGCATGGGCAGGCCGGTCCAGGCCGCCAGCGCCCCGACCAGCGTCATCGCCGCCACGGCGCCGGTGCCGGACTTGAGGTGCGCCAAGGTCTGGCCGCGCGGCTCGTGCCGGTGGATGAAATCGAGAAGACGGCTCAAGTGGATACCCAGGCAGAAGAACGGTGCCCGTTTCAAGCGCAATTTTCTGCCTGTTTCAAGGGCGTACAGCCTAAGCTTCAGGCACTTTGGAAAACTTCCATCTCGGCGGTCGGGAAGGCCCGGCGGAGCCGGATCTCGGGCTGCGCCCCCGCCGATATCTCACCCTGCCCGCTTGGCGCGCTGCACAGCCGCATCGAAGGCGTGCAGGAAGGTGGAGCGATCCCGCGCCGTAAAGCCGGCATTGTAACCCTTGCTCTCGCCGGTCTCGCGCAGATGCTGGTTCAGCTCGCGCATCGCCAGCGCCATGCCGATCGACTGCTCGGTGAAGGGCTTGCCGGTCGGGCCGAGCACCACGGCGCCCTTCTTCAGCGCCCGGCCCGCGAGCGGGATATCGGAGGTTACCACCAGGTCGTTGGCTTCGGCATGTTCGACGATCCAGTCGTCGGCAGCATCGGCGCCCTGCGGCACCATGACATTGCGCACCAGGGGATCGCGTGATGGCCTGAGCCCGAAATTGGCGACGAACGTCGTCAGTACGCCGTGTCGGCCGGCGACGCGCACCACCTCGTCCTTGACCGGACAGGCATCGGCATCCACAAAGATCTGCGGCTTGGCCAAAGTTGCTCGCTCCGCTGCACAATCGCGCCGCAATGACAGCGCACCCATGCCATGACAATAGCAACGACACCGGATTCGCCGATGCGCCTTTTGCCGCTCTCCTTGCTCCTCGTTCTTCCACTGCTGGCCGCTTGCGACAGCGGCAATACACCCAAGGCCCCCTCGGCTGAAGCACCGGCAGCGGCCGTTACACCGGCCAAGACGCCGGCAACCGGCAAGACGCCCGCCACGCCCGCTTCGACTGCAAAGCTGCCGCCGGGGGCTCGGCCGCTGATCGGCAGTTGGGCGGCGCTCGACTGCACCGACAAGACAGGCCTTACGGTGGTTTCGGCCACCAGCTATTCCGCCGGCGGGAAGAGCTGCGACATCGCCTTCAGCGACAACAAGGACGGCACGTTCAGCGCGACCTGCAACAAGCAGACGCTGAAGCTGACGCCGATCTTCGGTCCATCAGGCGAAGGTATCCGCATCGCGGTGGGCGACGCAAAGCCGAACACGGTATTCCGCTGCTCGAAATAGCCTACATGCCCTGAACGAAGCCGAGAATGTTGCCTTCGGAATCCTTGGCCCAGGCGTTCTTCACCGGGCCGAAGCTGGCGACGCCATTCTCGGTCTTCAACTCCGGCAGGTCGTAGTCGAGGAACACCACGCCCTTGCTGCGCATGTCCCGCATATCGGCGTCGAGGTCGGCGGTGTCGAACGACAGCAGCGTGTGCTCGGCGGTCCCGGCGAAATCGGATTTGTAGAGATAGGCGCGCACGCCGCTCAGGTCGTAGTTGGCGCCGTATTCATCCTGTTTGGCCGGGACGATCCCGAGTTTGTCCCGGTACCAGGCCACGGCCCGCTCGACATTGTGGGCGGGAAGCATGGCGGTTGCTCTGTTCTGCGCGTTCATGGCGTCCTCCATCACTGTACAGTGGCAACGCATCAGGCCGGATGGGGTTTCCCGGCGCGATCGATCCTGCCATCATCGCCTGCAGCCGGAGACCACAGATGACCCCATTCGAGCGCATCACCACCGAGGTTCGAGCCCAGATTCCGCTGGTCCGCGCCATGGAGGCGGCGCTCGGCAAGGAACAGGCGCATGCGCTGGTCCGGGCGGCACTCGACAAGGCCAATCGCGCCATCGTTGCGCAACGCGGCGCGCTGCTCGATATCCCCACCCTTGCCGCCGAGTTCGCCGGCTTCGGCGAAGGCGTGCGCTACGAGTTCGAAACGCTGGAGCAGACCGACGCGCTGTTGCGCAACCAGGTCACCCATTGCGACTATGCCGAGTTCATGGAGCAGATCGGTGCCCGCGACCTGGGCGAACTGCTGATCTGCAACGGCGATTTCGCCATGGCCGACGAACTCGGATTGAAGCTCGAGCGGACCAAGACCTGCATGAACGGCGATGGCATGTGCAATTTCTGCTACCACGTGAAGGCGACGCCGGCGGCGTAACCCCGTGACTCAGCGCACCTCCTCTATGTCCACCCAGATGTAACCGCGGGCTTCGAGGCGGCGCAGCGCAATCCGCGCACTCTCCATGCCTGAGTTGGCCTTGCGCTCGAGCTCCTTGAGCAGACCGAGCGCCGAGGCGCGGTCGCCCGCCTTGACGTACAACTCGAACGCGCGGGCGTAGTCCACCCGCACGCATTTGACGCCTTCCCAGCTCCCGCGCTGGTAGAGACTTCCCGCCGCCAGCATCTGCTTGGGCCCTTTCTCGGCCTCGGCAATGACACGCTCGCAATGTTGCTTTGGCGTTTCTGCCCCGGTCGCAGGCGCCACTATCGCCGACAAGATCAGCGCAAGAACGAAGTACTTCATGATCGACTACCCCCAAGCGCCGATCGTTAACTCCAGCGCTCCCGCCATGTCGGTACCACATCATTGTCGGCGGCGCTTGCGGAATAGATAGCGCGCGCCATGGCTCTACTGAGGCACACGGCAGCGGCGTGCCCGAGTTGCAGGACGTTCAACACGGGCGTCTCGATCGGCCTTGCACCGGTCGACACCGAAAAGACCAGGTCGCCGTCCACCTGCGTGTGAGCCGGGCTGGCGCCGCGGGCGATGCCGTCCTGCGCCGCTACGGCGAGGCGCTTGAGCTGAGCCTTGCTGAGGTCGGCGTCGGTTGCGACGATGGCGATGGTGGTGTTGGAGATCGGCGTCACCCAGTCGCGTTTCGAACGCGCGGTCTGGGCGAACGGCATCGCCCCCGGCAGCGGGCCGAAGCCGCCAAACTCGTCACCTGCCTCGAACGGCGCCGCCCAGAAATGCTTGCTGTCGCCCATGGTGACGCTGCCGGTGGGGTTCGCCACCACCAGCGCGCCGACGGTGAAGCCGCCGGGGATCACCAGCGAGGCCGAGCCCAGCCCGCCCTTGAGGTTTGCCGTCAGCGCGCCCACCCCAGCACCTGCAGTTCCCAGTGCGAAACTCTCGCCGGCATTGGCCAGCGCCCTGGCGCCGAGGGCGCGATAGGGGTTCTCGTCCCAGTCCTTGTCGCCGTTGTTGAGCAGGTCGAAGATGATGGCGCCGGGGACGATCGGCACCGTGGCCTTCTCGACGCGGAAGCCGCGGCCAAGCTTGCGCAACCCGTCGCTGACCCCGGACGCCGCATCGAGCCCGAAGGCCGAGCCGCCCGAAAGCACCAGCGCGTCGATCTCCTCGACCAGCTTGTCGGGCGCCAGCAGTTCGGTCTCGCGCGAGCCGGGCGAGCCGCCCATCACGTCGACCGAGGCGCGGAACGGCTTGTCGGCCACCAGCACGGTGGTGCCGGTCTTGATCTTGTGGTCTTCGGCATTGCCGACGCGCAGGCCGGCGACGTCGGTGATCAGGTTACGCGGTCCGGGTTGCATCCGGGCTCCTTTAGGGATTCGAAGTTACGGCACCCTAGCCCACCCCCATCACCGGGTCATTCCCGCGAAAGCGGGAAACTCCGTTTGCGATGGGCGGGAGCAGAAAAACCGAGGCTCCCGCTTTGCGGGAATGAGTCCGTGGTCGTAGCGAACAAGGTCAGGCCGGGCTTCCCAGCCGTTCGTTCACCAGCGCCAGCGCCTGGTTGACCGGCACGCCGTCCGGATCCCACGTCCGGCGCATTTCCAGCATCTGCCGCGCGATCGCCCAGTTGCAGAGCTTCAGGTGCGCATCGAGCAGCAATTGCCCGAACAGGTCCCGTTGGGCATGGCTGCCGCCGATCTCGCTCATCCGCGGGTTGGCGAGCGCAAGCCACTTCGCCGCCGCGCCGTAGTCACCCCTCGCGTGCGCGAGCACGCCGCGCGCCGCCGGCAACGCCACGTCCTGCCACACCACGCTGTCGAATGCCGTGGAGGTCGCGGCCTTCTCCTCGACCGCGCGCAGCAGTTCGTCGGCCTCGGCCCGCTCGGCCCGCGCCAGTCCGTAGAGATATTGCAGCGTCAGGAACGGCTGGATCGTGTCGCGCCCCCTGCCCTGCATGTGACGCGCCACATCCTCCCAGCGGTTGCCGACATCCATGCCGGCCACCTCCATGCGGGCGAGCAGCGACACCGCACCCACCTGGTCCTGCGAGTAGTCCGGCTCGATGCCCCAGACATGGTTGTCGTAAGCGTCGAACACAGCGGCATGGTCGCCCTGGCTGATGTGGAACAGCGCCTTGTGCCACCAGTTGTGGGTGTACATGAAAGAGTTGAGATCGACCCAGGTCTGCTGCGCCTCGGTGAGAAACTCCACACCCTCCGCAACCCGGCCGGTGCCGAGCATCACATGCGCCAGCGCATGCTGCGCCCAAGGCTCCTTGGTCTTGAGCTTCAGCGCCAGCCGCGCTTCGCGCTCGGCGGTTTCGAGGTCGTGCAGTTGCTCATAGCCGAAGGCGAGCATGCCGTGGATATGCGGGCTATCGACGTTCGCCGCTTCTGCTGCCCTGGCGATGCGCAGCATGCCGGCGGCATCGCCGCGGTTGAAGCTGAAATACTGGTGCAGTTTCACCGAGGCGAGGTCGCGCGGATAGCGCGCCACGATCTCGTCGCCGATCGCCTGCACGGCGGGGATATCGTCGGCGATCCAGCGTTCGAGCTGCGCGAGCAGCATGCGCTCGCGCTCGTTCGCTCCGGCGGCAGCGGCCTGGGCCCGCGCCAGATACGTGCCGGCTGCCGTCTTGGCGCCGTCGGCCTCGAGGAACATCCAGGTGAAGCCGGCATAGGTGTTGGCCAGCACCGCGTCCGGCTCGCCATCCGCCGCGGCAATGATGTTGGCGGCCTTTTTCTCGTAGCCGAGAAAGCCCGTGACGAAGTCGTCGATCCCATCAAGTGTCGCCGTGCTGGCGCGGCTCACTTCATTTCCGAGCGCATCCTGTGCCATGCTCGCAACGCCATTTTGTCCAATCGGTCAAAACATATACCTGCCGCGGCGCATGTCCACGCCGCCATCGGGCAATTGCTTCCGGGATCCCCTCATGCCGCAGTTTCAGAACGGCGCCGCCAGCGTGCATTACGAAATCGTCGGCTCCGGCCGACCGCTGCTGCTGATCGCCGGCACGGCCAGCGATGGCGCCAGTTGGGGACCGCTGCTGCCGCTGCTCCCCGGGCGGCAGCTGATTCTCATCGACAATCGCGGTTCCGGCCAGACCCGGGTCGAAGGCCCGATCGAGCTCGAAGAGATGGTCGCCGATTGCGCGGCCCTGCTCGACCATCTGGGGATCGACCGCATCGATGTGATCGGCCACTCGCTGGGCGGCTTTCTCGGTCTCGCGCTCGCCGCGACCCACCCGGCGCGGGTGAGCCGGCTGGTGACCATGGGCGCCGGCACCATCAGCCCCAAGGCGCGAATCCTCTTCGGTGACCTGTCGCGGCTCTACTTCACGGTACCGGCGCCCGACTGGTTCCGGCTGCTCTACCAGTGGCTGTTCTCGACCCCGTTCTTTGCCGAGGAGGCGAATGTCGCCGCGGCAGCGGCGGCCTCCACCGCTTACGCGCACCGCCAGTCGCCGGGCGATTTCGCGCGTCAGGTGGCGGCTATCGATCGCGGCATGGCGGTCGACTTGTCGGCCCTGGCCTGCGAAGTGCTGGCGCTGTCGGGCGACCTCGACCTCTTGGCGCCGCCCGGTGCTGTCGAAGAGCTGCACGGCAAGGTGCCGCGCTTCACCCACGAGCGGATCGTCAACGCCGCCCACTCGCTGCATTGGGAGGCCCCGGCCGCCGTGGCGCGGGAAATCAATGGCTTTCTCCGTTGACGTGACAGGACCGTGCGCTTGGCGCCCCTCACCCCGTCCCTCTCCCCAGAGGGGCGAGGGGGCGTTGTGGCACTGCCGGTGCAAAGTGCGTCCCCTCGCCCCTCCTAGGGGAGCGCGAGAGCGCCCCCGGGGGGAGAGGGTTAGGGTGAGGGGCGCCAAGCGCACCGGCTCAGAGATACACCGCGGCAAAAATGGGCGCCTAAATCACCCGGCCGCCGTCCACCTCCAGCGCCACGCCGGTGATCATCGAGGCTTCGTCCGAGCAGAGGAAGCAGGCGGCGTTGCCCATGTCCTCGGGCGTCGAGAAGCGGCCGAGCGGGATGGTGGAGAGAAACTTCGCCCGGATTTCCGGCGTGTCCTCGCCCATGAAGGTCTTGAGCAGCGGCGTTTCACCGGCCACCGGATTGATCGCGTTGACGCGCACGCCGAGGGGCGCCAGCTCCACCGCCATCGACTTGGTGGCCGTCACCATCCAGCCCTTGGACGCATTGTACCAGCTGAGCCGGGGGCGCGGGCTCACCGCGGCGGTCGAGGCGACGTTGAGGATCACGCCGGTCTTCCGCGCCTTGAAGTGCGGCACCAGGTGCCGCGCAGTCAGGTAGACCGACTTCATGTTGACGTTGAACACCCGGTCGAAGTCGGCCTCGGAGATCTCGTCCAGCGCCGCCGGCAGGTGCGACACGCCCGCATTGTTGACGAGGATATCGACCTTGCCGAAGGCCATCAGCACCGCGGCCGCCAGTTGATTGACGCTCGCGTCCTTGCTGACGTCGACATGGCCCGCCTTCTGGCCAAGTTCGCGCGCCAGCGCTTCGGCGCCCTCGAGGTTGATATCCGCGATCAGTACCTTTGCACCCTCGGCGGCGAACTTCCGCACGATGCCGGCGCCAAACCCCGATGCACCGCCCGTAACGATGGCGACTTTGTCCTGCAGTCTCATGAAATCACCCGTGCCATGCGGCCACTGTCTTCAATACCGAGAAGCCATACAGCGCCTCGAAACCCTTTTCGCGCCCATGGCCGGATTTGCCGATGCCACCGAAGGGCAGCTCGACGCCACCGCCAGCGCCATAATTGTTCAGGAACACCTGGCCGGTCCTGATCGCCTTGGCCATGCGCATCTGCCGCCCGCCATCGCGCGTCCAGACGCCGGCGACGAGGCCGAAATCCGTGCCGTTGGCGATGGCGACCGCTTCCGCCTCGTCTTCGAACGGGATCACCACCTGCACCGGCCCGAAGATTTCGTCCTGCGCCAGCCGATTGTCCGCGGAAACGCGCGAGAGCAGCGTCGGCGCCTGGTAGTGCCCGCCATGCGGCGCATCGCCAACGATGCTGCCCTGCCCGGCTATCTCGGCGCCGCCGAGGTCGCTCAGAAACCCGCCGACAATCTCTTTCTGCCGCTCCGATACCAGCGGGCCGAGATCGAGGTCGGCCACAGCCGGGCCTACCCGCAGCGCACGATAGCGAGCAGCCATCCGACCCAGCACTTCGTCGTGGATCGACTGGTGCACCAGGATACGCGAACTGGCCGAGCAGGTCTGACCGGCGTTCTGAATGCCGGCGTTGATCAGGAACGGCAGCGCGCGGTCGAGATCGGCGTCCTCGAACACCAGCTGCGGGGACTTGCCGCCCAACTCCAGCGTCACCGGCACGACATTCTCGGCGGCAGCGTGCTGGATCAGCTTGCCGACGCCGACCGAGCCGGTGAACGAGATGTGGTTGACGCCTGGATGCGCCGTCAGCGCAGCGCCGGCTTCCTCGCCCAACCCCGGCACCACGTTCAGCACTCCGGCCGGCAGCCCGGCCTCCTCGGCAATACGGGCAAAGGCGATCGCCGTGAGGCAGGCTTCCTCGGCCGGCTTCAGCACCGCCGCATTGCCCATGGCCAGGGCACCGGTCACTGAGCGCCCGATGATCTGCATCGGGTAGTTCCAGGGGATTATGTGTGCCGTCACTCCATGCGGTTCGCGTAGCGTGTAGACGGTGTAGCCATCGAGATAGGGGATGGTTTCGCCATGGATCTTGTCGCAGGCGCCGCCATAGAACTCGAGATAGCGCGCCAGCGCCAGCGCGTCGGCCCTGGCCTGCTTCAACGGCTTGCCGACATCCAGCGCTTCGATCCGTGCCAGGTCATCGACCCGCTCCAGCACCTTCTGCCCGATGCGGGTCAGGATGCGGCCGCGCTCTGCGGCCGGTGTACGGCCCCACTCTCCGGCCAGCGCCACCTGCGCCGCCGACACCGCCGCGTCGACGTCGGCCGCGTTGCCCCGGGCGATCCGGCCGATGGTCTCGCCGGTCGAGGGGTCCTCGATCGGCAGGTAGTCGCCGCCTTGCGGCGCGACCCAGCGGCCGCCGATGAAGCACTTGGAGGAATCGAAGAACAGGCCCAGGTCGGTCATATCAAGCTCGTTTCTGCCGTGACGGTCGCTATGCGCCCGCGGCCTCGCGCTTGGCAAGCGCGCCTTCGAGGTTCGGCGTCGCAGCCAGCAACTCCTGTGTGTAAGGGTGCTTCGGTGCGCGGAACACCTCTTCGGTCGCCCCTTCCTCGACGATCTTGCCGGCCCGCATCACCAGAACGCGGTCGGTGATGGAGCGGACGACGGCGAGATCGTGCGAGATGAACAGGTAGCTGAGTTGCAGGCGGTCGGAGAGCTCAGCCAGCAAATCCAGCACCTGTGCCCGCACCGACACGTCGAGCGCCGACACCGCTTCATCGAGAATGATCAGGCTCGGCTCGATGATCAGGGCGCGTGCAATGGCGATGCGCTGCCGCTGGCCGCCCGAGAACTCGTGCACGTACTTCTCGCCGTCGCCGGCCGAAAGCCCGACCTCCTCCAGTGCCCTGGCGATGCGCCTGCTACGTTCCGCGCCCGACGGTGCCGCCGAGCCGAGCAGATGGAACGGCTCGCTCACCAGCCGGTCTACCCGATGGCGCGGATTGAAGCTGCCATAGGGGTCCTGGAATACCACCTGCAGGTGGCGGCGGGTGGCGAAGCTAGCGCCTTTCCCTGGATCGATCGGCTCCCCGGCGATGGCGATGCGGCCGCCCTGTATCGGCTCCAGCGCCATGATGGCGCGAGCCAGCGTTGACTTGCCGCAGCCGGATTCTCCCACCAGGCCGACATTCTCCCCCTTCTCGATCCGAAGCGTCACGCCATCGACGGCGCGCAGCGCCTTGCGCCCGCCGAACAGCCCGCGCCGCGGCAACGGATACTCGCGCACGACCTGGTCGACCGCCAGCACCGGCGTACCGCCCACGACCGCGGGTGGGATACGGGGCGGCACGTGCGACGAGGCATCGAACAGCGCCTTCGAATACGGGTGCCTCAGATTGCGGAACAGCTCGACGGTGGGCCCGGCCTCCACCACCTCGCCCTGCCGCATGATCGACACCTTGTCAGCGAGCCCGGCGATCACTCCGAGATCATGGGTGATGAACATCAGCCCCATGCCGTCTTCATCGACGAGCTTCTGCAGCAGCCTCAGGATCGCGGCCTGCGTGGTCACGTCCAGCGCAGTCGTCGGCTCATCGGCGATCAACAGCTTCGGCCGCATGGCGATGGCCATGGCGATCACCACGCGCTGGCGCTGGCCGCCGCTCAGTTCATGCGGGTAGCGGTCGAGCGGGAAGCGCGCGGTGGGCAGTTCGACGCGCTCGAGGGTCTGACGCGCCACCTTCAGTGCCTCACGCCGGCCGAGGCCGCCATGCACCATGGCCGTCTCGGCCACCTGGTCACCGATGGTCTTGACCGGATTCAGCGCCGTCATCGGTTCCTGGAACACCATGCCGACGGTGCCGCCCCGGATTCTCCGCATCTCGGCATCGCCGAGCCCGAGCACTTCGCGGTCGTCGAGTTTGATCGAACCCGAAGTCGTCGCGCCGAACGGCAGCAGCTGCATGATGCTGAGCGCCGTCATCGACTTGCCGGAGCCGCTCTCGCCGATGACGCCGAGGATTTCTCCGGCGTCCACCGACAGGTCGACATTTTTGAGGATCGGGAACTTGCCGATCGACAGCTGCAGGGCCTTGACGTCGAGCAGCGCCATCAGCGGGTCCGCCTCAGCCGAGGATCGAAGATATCGCGCAGCCCGTCGCCGAGCAGGTTCACCCCCAGCACCATCAGCACGATGGTGAGGCCGGGCACCAGCGCCACATGGGGCGCGAGGCTGATCATGGTCTGGCTGTCGGCCAGCATCTTGCCCCAGCTTGGGGTCGGCGGCTGTACACCCAGACCGACATAAGCCAAAGCGGCTTCGGCGAGGATGCCGAGGGCAAACTGGATGGTCGCCTGCACCACCAGGGTGTTGAGGATATTGGGCAGGATATGCTCGAACGAGATGCGCGCCGCCCCCTTGCCCGAAACCCGCGCGGCCATGATGAACTCGCGCTGCCACAGGCTCAGCGCTCCGGCGCGCGCCAGACGGGCGAAGACCGGCATGTTGTAGAGCCCGACGGCAATGATGGCGTTGATCGCCCCCGGCCCGAACACCGCAGTGATCAGGATGGCGATGAGCAGCGCCGGGAAGGCGAACACCAGGTCGTTGGCCCGCATCAGCACATCGTCGAGCAGCGTGCCGCGCTGCGCCGCGGCCCACAGCCCGATCGGCACACCGATCAGCATGGCGACGGTCACCGCGATGAAAGCGACGGCGATCGAGGTGCGGGCGCCCACCATGATCATCGAGAAGATGTCGCGGCCGAAGTGGTCGGTGCCGAACCAATGCTCGGCCGAAGGCGGCTTGAGCTTGTTGGGGATGTTCTGCACCAGATAGTCGTAGGGCGTCCAGACGAACGACAAAAGCGCCGCCAGCACGAAGACCAGGGTGATCGCCGCCCCGATGAGGAAGTTCGGCGAACGGAGCGCCGCCCTCAGCAGACTGTCGCGCGAAGCCGGCGCGGCAAGGGTGCTCATCGGGTCGCCCTCCTGAGACGCGGGTCGACCAGGGCGTAAGTGATGTCGACGAGGAAGGTGACGAGGATCACCGCGAAGACCAGCAGCATCACCACCGACTTGACCACGATCAGGTCGCGCGAGGTGATGCCCTGAAACACCAGGCGGCCGAGACCGGGCAGGAAGAACACGTTCTCGATGATGATGGCCCCGGCGAGGAGGAAGGAGAACTGCAGCCCGATGATGGTCAGCACCGGGATCAGCGCGTTACGCAGGGCATGGCGCCACAGCGTCTGCCCCTGGCTCAGGCCCTTGGCCCGGGCCGAACGGATGTAGTCCTCACCCAGCGTATCGAGCAGCGAGGAGCGCATGACGCGGGCGAGGATCGAGGCCTGCGGCAGCGCCAGCGCCACTGCCGGCAAGGTCAGCGCCTTCAGCGCCAGAACCGGGTCCTGCCAGCCGGGAAAGCCCCCAGCCGAGAACCATCTGAGGGTGATCGAGAACAGCAGCACCAGCAGCATGGCGAACCAGAAGTTCGGCAGCGCCAGGCCGACCTGGGTCGCGCCCATGATGCCGACATCGGTCGCCGAGTTGCGTCGAACGGCGGCAAGGATGCCGACCGGAAAGGCGACCAGGGTCGACAGGGCGAGCGCGAACAGCGCCAGTGGCAGCGAGATCCAGATGCGGTCGGCGATCAGCTTGGCCACCGGCACCTTATAGGTGTAGCTGATGCCGAAATCGCCGTGCAGCAGCCCCAGCACCCAGCCGAAATAGCGCTCCAGCAGCGGTCCATCGAGACCGAGCGCCGTGCGCAGCGCCGCCGTGGCCTCGGGCGTGGCGTTCAGCCCCAGCATGAACTGCGCCGGATCGCCCGGAACCACCTCGAGCACGAGGAAGATGACGATCGAGGCGGCGATCAGGCTGAGGACGAGTGAGACCAGACGGCCGAGGATGAACGAGGGCATCAGCAGACGCCCCCTCTCGTGCAGTCGGCCACGATTGTCGTTCCCCCACGGATGTCATCCCAGCGAAAGCTGGGACCCAATTCTCCCCCCGAGCAAGCGGTGAGTTGGGTCCCAGCTTTCGCTGGGATGACATTGCGGGTGTGGGAGGGACTGGTGATCAAACGCATCAGAGTGGGAGGCGGACAATGCCCGCCTCCCAAGCACTCACTCTTCCCACGAAACGCCGGTGAGGTCGGTCGCCTGGGTGGGGGCGTTGGCCCACATGCCCTTGAGCTTGGCGTTCTCGACCCCGACCTTGGCGAGCTCGAACAGGAAGCCGACGACATAGTTGTCGGCGAGGTTCTTCTCGGCGGCCTTGGTCAGTTCCGAGCGCTTGGCCGGGTCCGACGTCACCGCGAGATCGGCGATGATCTTCTTGAAGTCGGCATTGTCGTAATTGAAGTAGTAGCCGTCACGCGCAAAGATCCCGATATCGTTGGGTTCGGTGTGCGAGATGATGGTCAGGTCGTAGTTCTTGTCGGTGAACACCTCGCTGAGCCACTGCGCCCATTCGAGATTGGTGACCTCGGTCTTAATGCCGACCGCCGCCAGCTGGCTGGCGATGATCTCACCGCCGCGCCGCGCGTAGCCCTCCACCGGCGGCAGCTTCAAGGACAGCGTCAGGTCGGTGACGCCCGCCTCGGCCAGCAGCGCCTTGGACTTTTCCGGATCGTAGTTGGACTGAGCCGTGAGGTCGACATAATCGGGGTTGGCCGGCGACAGGAAGGTGCCGATCGGCGTGCCGTAGCCGAACATCGCGCCGTCGATGATCGCCTGGCGATCGATGGCGTGAGCGATGGCTTCGCGCACCTTGACATTGTCCAAAGGCGCCTTGCCGTTGTTCATCGACAGGATCGTCTCTCCCTCGGTCGAGCCGATCACCACGCGGAAGCGCGGGTCGTTCTGGAACTGCGCCACGGTTTCCGGGGCGGGGAAGTTCGGGAAGGTATCGACGTCACCGGCCTGCAGCGCCGCGAAGGCGGCGGTCGGATCGGCGATGAACTTGAACGTCGCCGCTTCGAGCTTCACCGGAGTGCCCCAATAGGCCTGGTTCTTCTCGAGCGTGATGCTGTCGCCTTCAACACGGTTCTTGAAGCTGAACGGACCGGTGCCGATCGGGTTGGTCTTGTTGTTGTCGGCGCTTTCCGGCGCCACCATCACCGCATCGCCCCAGGCGAGGTTGTAGATCAGGTTGCCGTCGGGCTGTTTAAGCGTGACCTTGACGGTCGCGGGATCGACCACTTCGACTGAGGCGATCGAGGCATAGAGCGCCTTCTGGGCGTTGAGCGAGCCTTCGGCATTGATGCGGTCGAGCGAGAATTTCACGTCATCGGCATTGAAATCGGTGCCGTCGTGGAACTTGGCGCCTTCGACCAGATGGAAGGTGTAGGTCAGGCCGTCGTCGGAAATCTCCCAGGACTTCGCCAAAGCCGGGACGACGCTGCCGTCGGCGGTGATGCGCGTCAGTCCTTCGAAGACGTTGGCGTAGACCACTTCGTCGACAGCGGCGGCTGCTTCGGCAGTCGGGTCGAGGCTCGGCGGTTCCAGCACGAGGCCGACCTTCACGTCGGTCCGCGTCTGGGCCAAGGCCGGCGTCATCGCGGTGGTCATTGCCAATACGCCGGCCAGAGCCAGCACGACCAGTGATCTGCGCATGATTATCCCTTCTGTTGCCGACCGCTTACCCCCGCGGTCGTTGGACGATCCTAGGATGCTTCCGGCTCGAGGTGAACCGGTTGCGCGGCGCGATTTGCGCGTCGCGTGTAGCTTGCGGGAAACAACATTCTTCCGTTAGCCGCCACCGTACATGCCTTCCTTCACCGGGTCATTCCCGCGAAAGCGGGAACCTCCGTTCTGGAGCGCGCTGAGGGTGCGGCAACCGAGGTTCCCGCTTTCGCGGGAGTGACGCCGTGCGCACAGCACGATCACGACTGGGGCCCCAGCAAATCAAGCAGCGCCAGAGCCATGACCTTAGCCGAATCCAGCATGTCGTCGACGCCGATCCACTCGTCGGGCTGGTGCGCCAGGTCGAGGATGCCGGGACCGTAGGCGATACAGTTCTTCAGCCGCCCGATCCGGTCGATGTGCTTCTGGTCGTAAGTGCCGGGCGACACGACATACTCCGGTGAGACCCCCATCACCTCGCCGATCGCCCTCGCGACCGAGCGGACTATCGGCGCCTCCTTCTCGGTCATGGTCGGCGAGATGGTCCAGAGATCACGGATTTCGTAGCTGAAGCCCGGCCGTTCGGCCTTCAGTTTGTCGAGCAGATCGATGACCTCCTGCCGCACCGCAGCCGGGCTCTCCTCGATCAGGTAGCGGCGGTCGATGACGATACGGGCGGAGTGCGCCACGACCGGGGCCGGAAAACCCGTGAAACCACCCTCCGGCTCGGCCTGCCCGCCATGGATCGAGTTGATATTCATGGTCGATTGCCGCGCGCCGGGCGGCACCACCGGCATGGCGGTGCGCTTGCCGGCCAGCGAAGGATAGAGCACGTCCTCGAACTGGCGCAGCACTTCGGCCATGTGGCGGATGGCGCTGTCGCCGAGAAACGGCATCGAGCCGTGAGCGATCCGCCCGAAGGTTTCGATCTCGGCCCACCAGACGCCGCGGTGTCCCAGGCAGATGCGATCCTTGTTGAGCGGTTCAGGGATGATGACGTGCTGCACCCGCTCGGGTGAGAAGTAGCCCCGCTCGGCGAGGTAGGCGACGCCGCCGAAACCACCGGTCTCCTCGTCCGCCGTGCCCGAGATCTCGATGGCGCCGCGATAGTCCGGCACGATGTCGGCGAACGCCTCGGCGGCGATGATCGATGCCGCCAGCCCGCCCTTCATGTCACAGGTGCCGCGGCCGTAGATTCGCCCGTCCTTCAATTCACCGCCGAACGGGTCGAAGGTCCAGCCGCGGCCCACCTCCACCACATCGTGGTGCGAGTTGAAGTGCACGGTCTCCCCCGGCCCGGCGCCTTCGCGGCGCGCCACGACGTTCCAGCGCGGATACTTGTCGCTGTCGCCAGGCTTGCCCTCGGCACGAATCAATTCAACGGCATAGCCGCGTTTGCTCAAGCGGCGGGCGAGATAATCGCAGATCTCGCGATAGTTCTCGCCGGGCGGGTTGACCGTCGGAATCCGGATCAGGTCCTGCGTCAGGGCGATGAGGTCGTCGCGCCGGGCGTCGAGTTCGGCGGTGAGGCGCGGCTTCGCATCGGCCGCCAGAGAAGGTGCAATCGTCATGGCGCGGCAGACTGTTGTCCGCCGCACGCGCTGTCAATGCGGAGCGAGGAGAACTCAGTTCGGCTCGTCGCCGATCGCCAGCAGGTTGCCCTCGGAATCCTTGAACCATGCGCCATGGTAAGGGCCCATGCTGGCCATGCCGTTCTCGGTCTTGAGACCAGGTAAATCGTACTCCTCGAACTTGACGCCCCGCTCCCTCAGCATCTGCATATCGGCGGCGACGTCCCGCGAGCTGAAGGCCATGGCGGTGTTCTGGGCGGTGCCGGCGAACTGCGTCTCGTAGAGCTGGAAGCCGGTGCCGTCGGCAAGCCGATAGACGATGCCGATCGGCAGTTCCTGGGCCGGTTCGAGGCCGAGCTTGTCACGGTACCAGGCCTTGGCGCGAGCAAGGTTGGATGCCGGGATAGTGGAGTAGGCACGATGATCGGACAGAAGCATGATGTCCTCCGTTGCATGAGCCGCCCCTGGAGTTTACGCCTCGGGCTCCGCCCTGAACATCCGGACGAGTCCTCATGCCTTTTGCGTCTCGCACAGCCGGCTCGGCCGACATCCTCTACGTCATGGCGCTCGACAACGAGTACGGCCCGCACCTCAGGTCGCGGATCACGCCATTGATGACGGGGGTCGGACCGGTGGAGGCCGGCATTGTCGTCACCCACGCGCTGGCAAAACTGGAGCTCGAAGGAAAGCTGCCGGCCCTGGTGGTCTCACTCGGTTCGGCGGGGTCGGCAAAGCTGGAGCAGACCAGCGTCTATCAGGCGAGCTCTGTCGACTATCGCGATATGGACGCCTCGCCGCTGGGATTCGCGCCCGGGGTGACCCCGCTGCTCGATCAGCCCGCAGTCATGCCGCTCGGGCCGTTCGTGCCTGACATCGCCAAGGCAACGCTCTCCACCGGCGCCAACGTAGTATCAGGCAAGGCCTATGACCGGATCAACGCCGATATGGTCGACATGGAGACCTACGCCGTCCTGCGTGCCTGTCAGCGCTTCGGGCTGCCGCTTATCGCCCTGCGCGGCATCTCGGACGGCGACGAAGAGTTGGGGCACCTCGACGACTGGACGCGCTACCTGCATATCGTTGACGAGAAGCTGGCGCATGCCGTCGACTTGCTGGAGGCAGCACTTTCAGCGGGTACGCTGGAATAAGCCCCGAAACTCCCGTCGGTGCGGACGGATCGTGCTAGGCTAGTCGGATGATGGCAGCAGACCAGTACAGTTTCCGCAAGGCGACGGTGGACGATCTTCCGTTGCTTGCCGCGTGGCGAGCGACCCCGCATGTCCGCGAGTGGTGGGATCCCGACGGCTCATACGATGCGGAAGACCTGGCTGACCCCCGAGTGGCGCGCTGGATTGTCTCAACCGCAGGACGCCCGTTCGCATATATGCAGGACTACACCGTTCATGGTTGGGAAGATCACCACTTTGCCGGACTTCCTCAGGGGGCGCGAGGAATAGATCAGTATATCGGCGACCCCGGGATGATCGGGGTCGGGCATGGATCGGCCTTTATCCGGGCTCGGATGAGGGCTCTCTTCGATAGCGGGGTTCCCGTTATCGGCACCGATCCTCACCCGGCGAACGAGCGGGCGATCGCCGTCTACAAGAAACTCGGCTTCGAACCGTCCGGATCACCTCAGGAGACGCGGTGGGGCCTGATCTTGCCGATGCTTGCGCTGCCGTAGCGGCTCGGGCTTCGTTTACGCCGAGACCGCGACGACTACCCTATCCCTGCCTGTTCCTGCGGCTCCGCCGCCAGTTGGTCCATTTCCGCTGCACCCAGAAGCTCAAGCGGTTCAGCGGGCCCTGCAGGAACGGCAGATCCAGTGCCAGAATGAAGAGACCAAGCGGCAGCATCCAGGCCCCGAGAATCGGCAGGAAGCTGAAGATACCCCCCAGGATCAGCAGGATGCCCAGCGGGATGCGCACGAACCGCGACGAGGGCTTGCGGATCCACGCCAGGAAGCCGGTCGAAGCCGGTACAGCGCGGCCGATCCTGTCGAACTGCCGGTGCAGTCTCGCACCTTCCTTGCCTGTCATCACGATCCCCTTTTCTCATTGATTGCAACGCATTTGGGCATCGAGACCGGCGCATCAAGGCGCCGCAGCATGGCTTTTTGTCCCGCCACCGTCCTTGAAATCGGAACCCACCGCACCGACGCACACGAAAGGCTTACTTCGACAGGAGCGGAAAACCGGTCTAGGATGGTGGCTGAGACGCAGAGGCGGTTTCCGCCGGCGCGTAATAACGCCAAGCGGCGACCGTCCTGGGCTCCCCATTTCGAGGAGGATGGAGATGGTCGGCTTTCATGTGCTCACCAATGCCGAACGGCTCGAGGTTCCCGAGGTTCGCCGTATCGGCTTTGACGATCTCACCGGCGCGCTGGCCGAAGGTTGGCGCGACTTCTGGCAAAAACCGTCGCACCTGGCCTTTCTGGGCCTGATCTACCCCCTGGTGGGCGCCATGCTCGCGGTGTGGAGCTCGGGCAACAACTCGTGGCCGCTGCTGTTTCCCTTGATCTCGGGCTTCGCGCTGGTCGGTCCGTTCCTGGCGCTCCCCATCTACGAGATGAGCCGGCGACAGGAGCAAGGGCTCGACACGCACTGGCGCGCGGCCTTCGATGTGTTCAAGACCCCTGCTTTCGCCTCCATTGCCGCGCTGGGCGTGATGATGCTGATCGTCTTCACCGTCTGGTTGATGACGGCGCAGTTCATCTATGAATCCTTCTTCGGACCTGGCTCGCCGCCAACCCTGACGGCCTTCATCAACGAGGTGATGACCACGCCGCAGGGCCAACAGCTGATGATCTGGGGCAACCTTATCGGCTTCCTGTTTGCGGCTGCGGTGCTGGCCACCATGGTGGTCTCGATCCCGTTGCTACTCGATCGCGACCTCGGAACGGCGATCGCCGTACAGACTTCGATCCGCGTGACGATGCGCAACCCGGTGCAGATCGCCGCCTGGGGCCTGATCGTCGCCGTCCTGCTGGTCCTCGGGTCTATCCCGCTCCTGGTGGGGCTCGCCATCGTGGTGCCGGTGCTCGGCCATGCGACCTGGCATCTCTACCGCCGCGCCGTGGTTCCGGCCGGCAGTCGTTAACCTGTCGTTAACGAAACAGGACCAAGTTTATCGGGCTTAAGTAGAGGGCAGGATGAAGCTACCGGCTGGTGGCCCTGCCCTCGCCCAGTTTCAGGAACCCTGAAACCCACTGCCGCGTTAGCGCCTCACACACTGAGGAGCATCGCCATGGCCCATTCCCGCGGTTTCGATCTTTCCCACTTCACCGACGAGGCCCAGGACCGCTTCGGTCGGCAATTCGCGGGCCTAGCGCGAGATGCGGGCCAGCTATCCAAGGCCCTGGCGCGCTACAGCGACGGGGCCCGTCACGATGTCAGCCAGTTCGCGCACGACATGGCCGATAGCGCCATGCATCAGGGCGCGGTGGCGGCGAGAGTCCTTGGAAAGCAGGCCTGGAGGGCCGGCAAGGCAGTCCGCCGCGATCCTGCGCCGGCAGTGGCGGCCATGGTAGGTCTCGCCTGCCTGGTCAGCCTGCTGATGGCATCCGGTTCGCGTCGGCGCTGACATCCTCAACGTCCTCTTAACTTCAGTACGCGCATTCTAGGGAGCACGGGCGGCGTCAGCCCGGCTCCTTAGTTGTATCCTGCGTTCTGGAGTCATCATTGGCTGGGTCACTCAAGCTGCTGTTCGCGGCGCCGATGCTGTTGAGTCTCGTCGCCGGCTGCGCCACTTTCTCCCTCGGCGGCCTTTCCTCACGCGATTGCCTGGCGCGGGCCATGTACTTCGAGTCCAATCGCTCGAGCGAAGAGGGCATGCTTGCCGTCGGCACGGTGGTGATGAACCGCGTGGCCGACAAGCGCTATCCGCAGTCGGTTTGCGGTGTGGTGGGCCAGAAGAACCAGTTCGCCCCGGGCGTGTTGTCGAAGAAGATGACCGAGAAGCGCTCGGCGGCAATGGCCTACAGCGTTGCCGACCAGGTATTGCGCGGCGCCCGCCACCCGACGCTGTCCCGCGATGTGAAGCACTTCCACACCGCCGGCTACCGCTTCTCGTACAACAACATGTTCTACGTGCTGGAAGCGGGCGGGAACAATTTCTACGAGAAGCGTAAGGCCGGGACTTTCACCAACGATCCGTTTGCGGCGCTGGCCTACTGGTAAGGCCCTCGCGCTAGACCGCCGGTGCCGGCGGCGGTGCCCCCAGCCCAAAGAAGCTGAGCACGACGCCGACCGCCCAGCTGATCAGGACCCAGTAGATCCCGGCGACCACCGCCGTGGAGACGATGCCCACCAAGGCGCCCAGCACGATCCAGATGCCGTCGCGTTCGAGCAGCCCCAGCGCGATGATGCAGATGGCGATCGAAGGGGCCATGTTGGCGCCGGGGATCGGTAGCAGCACCAGCAGCGCCATTACGAAGGCGACGAAGCCGGCGAAATAGACCGCCGGCGGCTTGGCCAGGAACTCGAGGCGCGGCCTCATGATGCCTTCCGCCCGCGCCAGCCAGGGCGAGGCGGCCTTCATGACGCGATGGAAATCGACCCGGCTCAGCGAGCGATCGGTAATGATGCGCGGCAGCCAGGCGTTCATCCCCAGCATCAGCTGAGCGCTCAGGAAGACCAGCGGTGCGCCGACGATCGCCGACACGCCGGGCGGCATAGGCAGCGCCGTGATGATGGCGAAGATGAACATCAGGGCGCCGAGCGCCCGACGTTTCAAGGCCTCGAGCAGATCGCCGATGGAGATCCGATCGCGGTCCTCGGCTGCGGCGATGGCCATGAGGATGGCCGAGAGGCGATCCGCGCCCTCGGCCTTGTCCACTTTCGATAGGTCAATTTCTGCATGCGGCTCTGTCATCGGCGGTGATCATGCCCAACGATTCCCCGCCCCGGCAAGCCCAAGGGCTGCGTCAGAAATCCCCACCCATGTCGAACCCACCACCGTCGCCGCCGCCGAAATCGCCCCAGTCGCCTCCGGCATGGTCGCCGCCATCCTGGCCGGCGCCCTGATCCTGGTCGTTGACATTGTCGTTACCGGCATCGGCCGCCGCCCCATCGCTTGCAGAACTCTCGGCCGCGTTGGCTCCGCCGGCACCGAACAGCGAGCCGATGGCGCTGCCGAGCAGCACGCCGCCGGCAACACCGAGCGCCGTCTGTGCCGCTCCGGCGAGAAACCCGCCGCCAGCCGCCATCTGCCCGCGTTGGGCGCGAGCCTCGCCCGGCTCCTCGCGGCGATCCCACGGATTGCGGTTGCGCTGCACCTGCCGACTATCCTCATAGCGGTTCTGGCGACCATGGCCGTCGTCGAAGAGCCCGCCGAACATACCGCCGCGGCCACGCTCCTCGGCTTGGCGCTCCAGCTCGGCGATGCGGCGCTCGGCAACCTCGAGGGCATGCTGCTGCACAAGGATGGTTTGAGCCATGTAATACGGAGCGCCCGGCTGCCGCACGATCTCGCGGTCGATCAGCTCCTGCGCTTCGGGATCGCGCTCGGGGTTGCGGCGCTCGACATCGGCAAGCCGGTCGAACAGGCCTTCAATGGCGCGGCGGTCTTCGGGGTTCAGCATCTTCAGGCTCCAATGTTGAACGATACCGAACACATGGGGACCGTCCCAGGGCGTCACAATGGGCAGGCCGACCATAATCGGACATGCAAACGGCGGCAGGCTGCCGACGCAGGAATGTCCATTGACTTGCCGAACCGCTCGGCGAAGCTTTGAAGCATAGCAGCGAGGCCAGCATGTCCAGCGACGACGATCTCCCGGAAGACAGCAAGCTCACAAAGACCAAATCGCGCTGGGCGGAACTCGGCAAGTTCCTGACCGGGCAACTGTCGCGTCCCGAGGACGCCCGCCTGCCGCCTGGCCAGCATCTGGTCAAGAACTGGCCGATCCTCGACCTGGGCCAGACCCCGAACGTCGCCCGCGAGGTCTGGCGCCTCGACATCGCCGGTGCCGTCGAGCGGCCGCAGACCTGGTCGTTCGACGACCTGCTGGCGCAGCCGCAGGTCGACAGGCTCAGCGATATCCACTGCGTCACCAGTTGGTCGCGCTATGACAACCACTGGAAGGGTGTGACGACCCACCAGCTGATGGACGCAGTGGGGGTGAAGCCGGAGGCGCGTTTCGTGCTGTTCAGCTCCAGCGACGGCTATACCACGAACATGGCGATCGAGGATTTCGCCTCCGAGCAGGCGCTGATCGCCCACAGCTGGGAGAACGAACCGCTCAGCCGCGACCATGGCGGCCCGGTCCGGCTGGTGGTGCCGCATCTCTACTTCTGGAAAAGCCCGAAATGGCTGAAGCGCATCGAGTTCGCCGAGCGCGATCACCGCGGCTTCTGGGAAGTTCGCGGCTATCACAACCATGCCGACCCGTGGAAGGAAGAGCGCTACTCCTGAGGCGCTGCAGTCGGCAGTCGGCAGTCGGGAGAGATGTACTGCCGACTGCCTACTGCCCACTCACGACCTCAGCCGCCGGTGAAGTCGCGCTTGCCGATCGGCACGCCGTTGTGGCGCAGGATCGCGTAGGCCGAGGTGATATGGAAGAATATCTGCGGCACGGCGTTGAGCGTGACGTGCTCAATCGCCGGCACCTGAGTATCCTCACCGCGCACCTTGAGGGTCAACGTCTTGCCTTCGCTGCCGGCGAGATCGGCCTCCGAGAAGGTCGCGACGAATTCGAGCGCCTTCTTGACGCGGGCCCGCAGGTCCGCCAGCGTCGTCTCATTGTCTTCCCAGCTCGGCGGCGTGCGGCCGGTCAACCGCGCCAGGGTGAACTTGATGCGGTCGGTGGTCGATTGCACCTGGAAGGCCAGCGGATGCATGTCTGGAGCCAGCCGCGACGACACCAGCACTTCCGGCTTGATCTTGCGCTCGGCGGCGTTGACCTCGGCTTTCACCAGAATGGCGTCGAGGTTATTGAGATAGCGCGTGAACACCGGAACGGTGATCGCGTACATGGAAAGCGACATCGATAGTCCTCAGGTTTCGGTCAGGCGAGTGATCACCAGCTGTGGTCGACGCTGCGCTCGCGCGGCTGCGGCTGAGTGATGGCGGGCCAGGGATAGTCCTCGGGCAGGACGACCTGGAAATCGTAGGTGACGAGGATCTTTCCGTCGACGGCAATGGCGATCGAGTGCGCCCCGACCGGATCGCCGGCGGCGACACACCAGCTGTGGCTGAACCAGCCATCCGCGTCGAGTTCCGGGGTGAAGGTCCGTGTCGCCACCTTGCCGTCTGCGGAAATCTCGATGCCGTCCTCGGTGTCGGTGGCAAGGGTGCCCCAGTCGGCGAGGGCAACCGGCAATGTCAGGGTTTCGGTCGCCGTGGCCGGCGCATCGCCCGCGGCCAACCTGGCGTACCAGTTGTAGCAGGCATTGTCGGGGAGCAACGGCACCAGGGTGTCATTCAGCGCTTCGTCGTCACCGGCGTAGTGGTAGGTCACCTGAAATAGCGAGTCGACCATTTCCACCGCCGTCGCAGGCGTCGCGCCGCAGGCCAGCAGAAGTGCGATGGTCGGCAGAGATGCTCGCATTTTTCGTCTCATCATGGCGGGCCAAGACCTTAGCCCGCTCCTCCCGCCATCGGAAGCGGATTTGACGGCGCCAGTTTACGAAAGGGGCGGATTCTCGACCACCGCGCTGCGCGAGCCTACGTGTAGATACGCGAACCTTTCGGTAAGCATTGAGGCAACGCGTGTCCGTCGGTCATATTGCCTCCGGTTTCAAGGTGTTAGCCTTGAGCCGCTGAGGTCGCCGAAATCCGGCGACGCAATGGGAGAACGCCTGATGAGCGTCATTCGATACCTTGCCGGCATCGCCGCCGGCCTGTTGGTCGTGCTGGCCGTTCTGAGCCCGACCTACGCCCAGGACATGAACACCAGGGTCATCGTACCCGACGTACCCGGGGGCGCCCTGTTCACCGGCTGCTACCAGGTGCAGCAGCGCCTCTATGGCCCCTATCGCATGAGCTTCTGCCTCGAACAGCGCGGCACCTATTCGGTCCGCGGCGGCGGCGTCCGTTGCGACGGGCGGCTGAAGTGGTCGGCCAAGGGCCGCGACATCAATATCAACCTGCAGCGCACTTCGTGCGGCAACGGCGTGGCCTGGAGCGCCGACCGCCTGACCTGCCGCGGCGGCAACCTGCTGCCGGCTTTCCTCGCGCGCATCATCGTGCCGGACCTGCCGGTGCTGCAGACGCTGCGTTGCACCTACACCCCGTCGGCTCGCAACGAAAAGCCGGTGCAGATCACCGCTCGCCGCACCGACTGACATCGCGCCGTCATCGATCCAAAATAAGAGGGCCACGAACCATCTCTGGTTCGTGGCCCTGAGAAGCGCCGGCCGCACTGTTGAGGGCTTGGGGGCAGCGGCGGGCAACTTCTCCTACGTTCACCGGTGCATGGGTCGTTTGCAGTAGTCCAGTGAACTCCCCCCTAAAATGGGATGCATTTGCGTCAGGAAAAGTACCTTCACCGTAAGGTGAAGTAGATGAACAGACGGTAAGGTGATGCGCCTTCCGGAGCACCCACCGGTTCGCGCCTCAGCGCGCTCCCTGGTCCGAGCTGGCCGCGCCCTCGAGGCGGAAAAGTCTGCACCTTTTGCTGAAAACACTCTAAGGATGGGCTGCAAGCGGTGCTGCGCATCGCCCGGCGTGCTGCGCATCGCCTTGCCAACGAGAAGAACATGGACACCATCACTCCGCCGGCGCTGCCGCAGAAGGCCTTCACCGATCCCCACGCAGCCTGGGCCTATGTCGCCGAGATCTACCACCGCAATACCGGGTTCATTCGCGAGCAGTTGCTGGGGCTGACACGCGGCCGCGTGCCCAAGGGGCGGGTGCGGGCTTTCTATCCCGAGGTGCAGGTCACCTCACGCAGCTACGGCAAGACCGACAGCACCCTGCCCTACGGCTACCTCCACACACCGGGCATCTACCGCACCACGATCACCGCTCCCGACCTGTTCAAGACCTACCTGATCGAGCAGTTCGACGTGATCCTTCGCAATCACGGCGGCGCCATCGAGGTCGGCGAATCCTCCACCCGTATCCCGCTGCATTTCGCCATTCCCTCGACCGAGCGGATCGACGGCGAGGCCATCAACGCCCTGCCGATCCCGTTGCGCGATCTGTTCGATGTGCCGGACCTGCAGGATACCGACGACGAGATCGCCAACGGCACCTTCGTGCCGCCGCCGGGCGGCCCCTATCCGCTGGCGCATTTCACCGCGCCGCGCGTCGACTACTCGTTGCAGCGGCTCAGCCACTATACCGGCACCGAAGCCGAGCATTTCCAGAACTTCGTGATCTTCACGAACTACGGCTTCTACATGGACGAGTTCGCCCGCGTGGCCGAGCGCTACATGCTGGAAGGTCATCCCGAGTATGACAGCTTCGTCGAGCCCGGCGGCTTCGCAACGCTCAACCAACGGCTCGGCGGCGGCACCTCAGGGCTGCGCGCCACGCGCATCCCGCAGATGCCGGCGCTGCACCTCACCATGCCGCGCAACCGCGGCATCACCATCGTCAATATCGGCGTCGGCCCCTCCAACGCCAAGACCATCACCGACCACATCGCGGTGCTGCGGCCGCATGCCTGGATCATGCTCGGCCATTGCGCGGGCCTCAGGAACTCACAGGAACTGGGCGACTATGTGCTCGCCCATGCATACCTTCGCGAGGACCATGTGCTCGACGCCGACCTGCCGGTGACGGTGCCGATCCCGGCGCTGGCCGAAGTGCAGGTGGCGCTCGAAAAGGCCGTGGCCGAGATCACCCATCTCGAAGGGATCGAGACCAAACGCATCATGCGCACCGGCACGGTCGCGACCTTCGACAACCGCAACTGGGAGTTGCGCGACCAGGCCGAGATCACCCGGCAGCTATCGCAATCGCGCGCCGTGGCGCTCGACATGGAATCGGCCACTATCGCCGCCAACGGCTTCCGCTTCCGCGTGCCGTACGGCACGCTGCTCTGCGTTTCCGACAAGCCGCTGCACGGCGAACTGAAGCTCCCGGGCATGGCGTCGGACTTCTACCGCACGCAGGTAAACCGCCATTTCCAGATCGGGCTCAGGGCCATGGAGATTTTGCGCGACCAGCCGCCGGAGCGGCTGCATTCGCGGAAGCTTCGGAGCTTTGCGGAGACGGCGTTCCAGTAGCGGTATTGCAATCAGGCAGGCGTACCCTATCCTCTAGTGACGAGATCGAGATGCGCCCGTCCAAGGTATTTGAGAAGAACCGGGGATTGATCCGCGAGGTCGCCGCGCGCTACCGCGTGGCAAATCCTCGCGTCTTTGGCTCCGTACTGCATGGATCGGACAAGGAAGGCAGCGACATAGACATTGTCGTCGACGTTCTGCCGGACACGAGCCTGTTCGACTTGACCGGGCTGCAAAGTGATTTGGAGCAGGCGCTCGGTGTTCCGGTAGATGTCATAACGTCAACCGGCCTTCATCGTTTCATTCGCGACAAGGTGCTGGCGGAGGCGCAACCAGTGTGATTGACGAACGCATCGCGCTCGATCTCGACAATATGAAACAGGCCGCCGCAGAGGCGATCTCGTTTGTTAGCGGCAATCACCAAAGAGGACTTTCTGAGCGACAAGGTGCGGCAGATGGCGTGCGCGATGTGCTTGATCATCATCGGTGAAGCGACAAACCGAATCGAAAGGCGCTCCCCCGAGTTTGTCGCCGCGCACCCTGGTTGACCATGGAAGGAAATCCGCGGACTCCGCAATCGGATTGTCCATGACTACACAACGCTCGATCTCCCAACGATCTGGCTGGTCGCCCAAGACTCGTTGCCGGAGTTGCTGGCAAGTATCGAAGAAGTCGGCGAATTGGACCCGTGGCTGAGGAGCGACTAGTCCCTCACACCGGCACGTAGTCGATCTCCAGGAACTTCTCGACCTCGCGGTCCCAGCGCTCTTTCACGAACTTCACGTGCTTGGGGTGCTCATTGTAGGCCGTGTAAGCAGCCTGGTCGGCGAACTCCATCGAGAAGCCGAACTCGTAATCGTTCTTCTTCGAGACCTGTCGCAACTGCTCGAACTTCTTCACGCCCGGGATTTCCTTGAGCACCAAGGCGTCCCGGAGAAAGGCCTTCTCCATCAGCGAGCCGTGGGCGTGCTTCAAGTTGAATATGACAGTGTGCCGGATCATCAGATCCTCTCCCCCAATGCTACCGCTTCGCTGGCGGCAATTGCCGTCATATTGACGATTCCGCGGCTGGTGGTCGAGGGGGCAAGGATGTGGGCCGGGGCGCGCGGTCCCATCAGGATCGGGCCGACGGCGAGCGCGTTGTTCATTTCCTTGAGCAGCGTCATCGACAGGTTGGCGCTGTCGAGGTTCGGAAACAGCAGCAGATTGGCCTCGCCCTTCAGCACCGAGTCCGGGATGTAGCGGCTGCGCAGATCCTCATTGAGCGCCAGGTCACCCTGCATCTCGCCTTCGATAATCATCCCCGGCGCCACAGCCTTCAGCTTCTGATAGGCCTCCCGCATCTTGAAGGCGGTATCGCCGTCGCGCGAGCCGAAGTTCGAGTAACTGAGCAGCGCGGCCCGGGCCTCGATGTTGAAGCGCTTGAGGTGGTCGCGCGCCTGCAGCGCGATCGCCACGAGCTCGTCCGGGGTCGGGTCCATGTTGACGTAGGTGTCGGCGAGGAAGAAGACGCCGCGCGGCATGATCAGCATCGACAGCGCCGAAACATCCTTCACCCCGTCCTGCAGGCCGATGATCGAACGGATATCGCGCACGTGCTTGATGAAGCGACCCTGGAAGCCGCAGAGCATGGCGTCGGCATCGCCGCGCTTGACCGACAGCGCCGCGATCACCGTGGTGTTGGTGCGCACGATCGTGCGCGCGATGTCGGGGGTCACGCCGTTGCGGCCGACCAGCGAGTGGAACAGCTCCACATAGTCGCGATAGCGCGGATCGTCTTCAGGGTTCACCACCTCGAAGTCGCGTCCCGGCTTGATGGTCAGCCCGAAGCGCTGCAGCCGGCTCTCGATCACCTGCGGGCGGCCGATCAGGATCGGCTGCGCCATGCGGTCCTCGATCATCACCTGCGCTGCCCGCAGCACGCGCTCGTCTTCGCCGTCGGCGAAGGCCACGCGCTTCTGCTGCCCGATCACCTTGTCGATCACCGGCTTCATCACCAGGCCGGAGCGGAAGACGAAGCGGTTGAGGCTGTCGTGATAGGCCTGGAAGTCGGTGATCGGGCGCTTGGCCACCCCGCTTTCCATCGCCGCCCGTGCCACGGCGGGCGCGATGCGGAGGATCAGCCGCTGATCGAACGGGTTCGGGATGATGTGGTCGGGGCCGTAGACCGCCGGCTGGCCCGAGGGCGACACTTCGAGCCCAGGATCATGCGCCAGCTTGGCGATGGCCTGGGCCGCCGCGAGCTTCATTTCCTCGTTGATGGTGGTGGCGCCGACGTCGAGCGCGCCGCGGAAGATGAAGGGGAAGCAGAGGACGTTGTTGACCTGGTTGGGATAGTCCGAGCGCCCGGTGCAGACCATCGCATCGGGCCGGATTTCCTTGGCCACTTCGGGCATGATTTCCGGGTTGGGGTTGGCCAGTGCCAGGATCAACGGGCTCGGGCCCATCTTCTCGAGCATCTCAGGCTTCAACGCGCCGGCGGCCGAAAGACCGAGGAAGATATCGGCTCCATCGATCACTTCGGCCAGCGTGGTCGCGTTCGACTGCCGGCAGAAGCGACCGCGCCACTTGTCGTTGACGTCGTCGCGCTTGTCGGTCAGCAGACCGTCCTTGTCGGCCACCCAGATGTTCTCGAGCTTTGCTCCGAGGGCAACGAGGATGTTGAGGCAGGCGATGGCCGCCGCCCCTGCCCCCGACGTGCAGATCTTCACGTCCTCGATCTTCTTGCCACTGAGCTCGAGCCCGTTCAGCACCGCGGCGCCGACGATGATCGCGGTCCCATGCTGATCGTCATGGAACACCGGAATCTTCATGCGCTCGCGCAACGCTTCCTCTATGGCGAAGCACTCGGGAGCCTTGATGTCCTCGAGATTGATGCCACCGAAGGTCGGCTCGAGCGGCCGCACCACTTCGATGAACTTGAGCGGATCGGTCTCGTCGACCTCGATGTCGAACACATCGATGCCGGCAAATTTCTTGAACAGAACGGCCTTGCCTTCCATCACCGGCTTGGATGCCAGCGCCCCAATATTGCCGAGGCCAAGCACCGCGGTGCCGTTCGAAATCACCGCCACCAGGTTGCCGCGCGAGGTGTACCTGGTCACGGCATCGGGATCGGCGGCGATTTCCTCGCAGGGCGCGGCGACCCCGGGCGAATAGGCGAGCGACAGGTCGCGCTGGTTGCCCAGCGGCTTGGTGGCCTGAATCTCGAGCTTTCCGGGCTTGGGGAACTGGTGGAAATGCAGCGCCGCTTCACGCAGCGCTTTCTTCTGTTCGGTCACGTCGGCAGACATCAATACCCCTCCGGAAACTCAGGATGGAGTGCCACTAAACGCGGGCGATGAAAAGGCGGCTTTCGCGGGAACGACTCCGCACGAGGCGCCAAGATCGCTAGGCAGCGCTTACCTGCGGCAGCCCCGGCAGCACGACCGGGGCATTCAGCGCCCGCGCCAGGTCGCGGAAAGCTCCCGCCTTCAGCGCCGGGGCGAACAGGTAGCCCTGGGCCTGCACTACCCCACGCGCCCTCAGGTACAGCGCCTGAGCCTCGGTCTCGACACCCTCGGCGACGATCTCGGTCCCGAGGTCCCGCGCCATGGCAATGAGCCCGTCCAGCACCGGCACCGGCGCCCCCTCAGGCTTGATCATGTCGACAAAGACCCGGTCGATCTTCACCACGTCGACCCCCAGCGTCTGCAGATAAGCGAGGTTCGAGTGCCCGGTTCCCGCGTCGTCCATGGCGAGCCGGCACCCGAGCGCGTGCAACCCGGCAATGACGCTCTGCGCCTGCGCCATCTTCTCCAGCGGCTTGCGTTCGGTGATCTCGAACACCAGCTGGCGGAAGCCGATGGCAGAGTTGGCGAAGATGGTGTGCACGTCGTCGACGACGTTGCCGTCGCGAAAGTGCCCCTCGAACAGGTTGATCGAGATCTTGATGTCCGGCATGTCGGCGCACAGCCCGCCGAGATCGGCCTTCACCTGCTGCATCAGACTCACGGTCATCGGCAGCGCCAGGCCAGTCACCTCGGCATAGTCGATGAAGGCGCCGGGCGGCACCACTTCGCCGTTCTTCTTCTCCCAGCGGCACAGCACCTCGCAGCCGGCCAGCGCACCGGTCCTGAGGTTGATCACCGGCTGGTAGTAGGGCTTCAGTTCGCCCGCCGCGATCGCCCGCTCGAGGTCGAAAGCCGGCAGGTCGGAGCGCCTCACATATTGCAGCGCGAGGATCAGAAAGGCGCCGCACATCAGCGCCGCGACGACGGTGAAGCTCGCGTCGAGATCGCCATAGTCGGCCCGCAAGATGGCGAACGGCACCGCCGCCGTCACCCGGATCGGCAGCTCGCCGGCAAAGCTCTCGGCGGTGACGTATTCGACATTGCCCCGCCCGTCATAGGCCTTGGGATCGCCCACGGCGACGATCTCGGCGCCATCGGTCAGCGCCACCCGCACCATCGAAGTGGGCTTCAGGCCGCTGAGCAGGCTGTCGGGTTCGGCCGCGAGGATCGGCACGAACGCCGACACTTTCCGCGTCGTGCCGAACGCCTGCGTCACCTTCAGTACCGGCATGCGAAGATCGGCGTATTTCGCCACCTCGATGGTCTCGGTCTGGTTGGGCACCGACAACGGATGCGACAGCGGCGAGTATTTCACGTCCTTGCCTAGAGCATCGCAGTACTGCACTCCGTCGGCATTCTCGACGAGCACCTGCTTGAGATAGAGGCTCTGCTCCATCTGCCGGTGGACATTGGCAATGAAGCTGGGCGTGCAGAGCGACGGGCTGTCGGCGAGGATGCGGCGCAGCGAGGAAATGGCCTCGTAGGCGGTCGCCTGCACCCTGCCCGCCACTCCGTCGGCCGATTGCTGCAGCAGCGCCCGCTCGCGCACCCGGACGTAGGAATCGAGCACGAAATCCACAGCCATGACCGGCAGGAACGCGGCGATGGCCGCGAGCAGCATCAGCACATGGGCATACCTGGACTTCAAGCGAATCCGCCCCCGACGGAGATAGGCAACAAATGCCTAGCGGGCGGACTTTAAGAGAGTGTTAACAATGATCGGCCAACCGTGCCGGAATGGGGCGGTGCTTGGCAGCTGCCATTGCAAAACGGAGGTTCCCCGCTTTCGCGGGAATGACCCGGTGTTTGGGGCCGATAAGCTGCAACGGCGAACCTGCGTCGACGCACGGAGTCATTCCCGCGAAAGCGGGAACCTCAGTTTCAGGTGTTGCCCCGCCCGGAACGAGAAAGGGCGCCCCGCGGGCGCCCTTCATTCACTTCGTGTCGGCGATGACGCGCACGTGCAGCTCGCGCAGTTGCTTGGGCTCGGCCGGGCTCGGGGCGCCCATCAGCAGGTCTTCGGCCTGCTGGTTCATCGGGAACAGCGTGATTTCGCGCAGGTTCTGCGCGCCGCAGAGCAGCATGACGATGCGATCGATGCCGAAGGCAGCGCCGCCATGCGGCGGAGCCCCGTACTGGAAGGCGCGATAGAGGCCGCCGAACTGCTCCTCGACCTCGGCGCGCGACTTGCCGGTCAGCTCGAACGCCTTGACCATGGTCTCGGGCAGCTGATTGCGGATCGAGCCCGAGGCGATCTCGAAGCCGTTGCACACCGCGTCATACTGGAACGCCTTGATGGTCAGCGGATCCTGGCTGTTCAGCGCCTCGATCCCGCCCTGCGGCATCGAGAAGGGGTTATGGGCGAAGTCGAGGCGCTTTTCTTCCTCGCTCCATTCGTAGAACGGGAAGTCGACGATCCAGCACAGCTTGAACTGATCGAGCTCGGTCAGGTTGAGATCGAGACCGATCTTCACCCGCGCTTCGCCGGCGAACTTGTACATCTTGTCGGGACGGCCGAGCACGAAGAACACCGCATCGCCATCGGCAAGCCCGAGTTGGGTGCGGATCGCCGCGGTGCGCTCTTCGCCGATGTTCTTGGCAACCGGGCCCGAGCCGGCGCCATCCTTGAAGAAGATGTAGCCGAGACCCGGCTGGCCCTGGCCCTGGGCCCAGGCGTTCATGCGGTCGCAGAAGGCACGGCTGCCACCGGTCCTGGCCGGAATTGCCCAGACTTCCACCTTGGGGTCGCTGGCGATCTGGTTGGCGAACACGCCGAAGCCGGAGCCACGGAAGTGCTCGGTGACGTCCTGCATCTCGATCGGGTTGCGCAGGTCCGGCTTGTCGGAGCCGTACTTGCGGACGGCCGTATCGTACGGGATGCGCGGCCACTCCTTCGTCACCGGCTTGCCATCGGCGAACTCTTCGAACAACCCGGTGATGACGGGCTGCATGGTGTCCCAGATTTCCTCCTGGGTGACGAAGCTCATCTCGAGGTCGAGCTGATAGAACTCGCCCGGCAGACGGTCGGCCCGCGGGTCTTCGTCGCGGAAGCACGGAGCGATCTGGAAGTAGCGATCGAAGCCGGCCACCATCAGCAGTTGCTTGTACTGCTGCGGGGCCTGCGGCAGGGCGAAGAACTTGCCAGGATGGATGCGGCTCGGCACCAGGAAGTCGCGCGCACCTTCCGGCGACGATGCGGTGAGGATCGGCGTCGAGTACTCGGCAAAGCCGATATCGCCCATGCGGCGGCGCATCGACGAGATCACCTTGGTGCGCTTGACGATGTTGGCGTGCAGGGTTTCGCGCCGCAGGTCGAGGAAGCGGTACTTGAGACGGATATCCTCAGGATAGTCCGGCTCCGCGAATACCGGCAGCGGCAGCTCAGTGGCCTCGCTCAGGACCTCGAGCTCGCGGATGAACACTTCGACTTCACCGGTCGGCTGCTTGGCGTTGACCGTCTCGGGCGTGCGCTGCTTCACCTCTCCGTCGACGCGGATCACCCATTCCGACCGCACGGTCTCGGCCAGCTTGAACGCCTTGGAATCGGGGTCGATCACCAGCTGAGTCAGGCCGTAGTGGTCGCGCAGGTCGATGAACAGCAGGCCGCCGTGATCGCGGACGCGATGCACCCAGCCACTGAGCCGCACATTATTGCCCACGTCACCCTGACGAAGGGCGGCGCAGGTGTGGGTGCGATAGCGGTGCATTTCACTCATCTCTTGTCTCTGAGGCAGGCGGATTCCGGGGCCGGACAAGCGCATGCGAGGGCGCAATTGTCAAGTTGACCCGACCCGGTGCAGGCCAGCCGAAACATCCGATCGGCGGAAACGCGCGCCGATCGACAGTGACTTATTCGCCACTCTTTGCTCGCCATTCGCGTCCCCCACTGTTATTCAAGGTCAAAAGCCTTGTGACGAAAGAGTCTTGATGGAGCTCATCACTTCGACCGACGTGCTCGCCGCCTTTTCGAAGCGCGCCGCCGGTTATGATTTCGTGACGGTCGATACCGAGTTCCTGCGCGAAACGACCTACTGGCCGAAGCTGTGCCTGCTGCAGGCAGCCACGAGCGACGAAGCGGTGCTGATCGATCCGCTCGCCCCCGGCCTCGACCTGTCGCCGTTCTTCGAACTGCTGGCCAACGACAAGGTCCGCAAGGTCTTCCACGCGGCGCGCCAGGACATCGAGATTTTCGTCAAGCTCACCGGCAAGGTGCCGGCCAACATCTTCGACACGCAGATCGCCGCCTCGGTGTGCGGCTTCGGCGACAGCATCAGCTACGACAACCTGGTGCGCTCGATCGCCAAGGTCGAGCTCGACAAATCCTCCCGCTTCACCGACTGGTCGGCCCGCCCGCTGTCGGAGAAACAGAAGACCTACGCCCTCGCCGACGTGACCCACCTGCGCGACGTCTACGCTGCGCTGGTCAAGCAGGTCGACGATACCGGCCGCTGGGACTGGGTGGAGGACGAGCTGGCGGTGCTCGAGTCGATCCACACCTATGTGGTGCAGCCCGAACATGCCTGGGAGCGGCTCAAAGCCCGGCTCGCCAAGCCGCGCGATGTCGCAGCGCTCAAGGCGCTCGCCGCTTGGCGGGAGCAACGCGCGCAGGACACCGACCAGCCGCGCAGCCGTATCCTCAAGGACGACGCACTGATCGAACTGGCCATGCAGCGTCCCCTCAACCCGGAGAGCTTCGACAAGCTGCGCGCCGTGCAGCGCGGCTATGGCCGCTCATCGGCCGCCGCCGAGATCATCTCGATCCTCAAGGACGTCGAAGCCTTGGGCAAGGCCGACCTGCCCAAGCTGCCCGACCGCCATCGCGGTCCGTCGCCCAAGGGCGCCGTCGGCGACCTGCTGCGGGTTCTGCTGAAGTCGGTAGCCGAGGATAATGGCGTCGCCTCACGCATCATCGCCACCTCCGACGATATCGACGCGTTGGTGCTGGACGACGAGGCGGACGTGCCGGCGCTGAAGGGTTGGCGCCGCAAGCTGTTCGGCGACAAGGCGCTTGCCATCAAGCACGGTAAGCTCGGCCTTGCGGCCAGCAAGAGTGGCGTCATCGAGATCGAGATCATCGACGACGACGACGAGGAGTAAGGCCGAGCGCCTACCCCGCCACCACGTCCGTGAGCTTGATCCCAACCACGCCGGCCAGTTGATCCAGCCGGCCGCGCAGGTGCTCGCCGTCGAGGAACGCCAGGTCCGCCGGCAAATGCAGTTTCAGGATCCCCTTGTCGATGACAAAGCCGACGCGCGGCAGCACGCCGGGCATGGCGGCCGACATCGGATAGGCGACCCGGAACGCCGCCCCCAGCAGTCTCGCGCGGGCGCTCATCGTCGGGCCGGAGAGCGCCAGGAGGCTCTGGCTCATCGATTTCTGCTTCAGCCCCATATAGCGGACCGCCAGCACCTCGGCGAGGAAGGCGCGCCCAGCATGATCGACGCCGGTGGCCGAACCGTACGCCACCATGTCCACCGCCTGCTCGCCGCGATAGTCGGGATGGCCGCGCCAGCCGATATCGGCGAGGTAGCAGGCGACTTTGCGCAGCCGCGTCTCCTCGGCCGTCTCGGTGATGCCGATGGTGGTCAGCAGTTCGGCGGTGAAATCGATCAGGTCCTCGGCATGTGCCGGCGAGCGTGAGCGCAGTACGCTCATCTGCTCGGCCATCTGCATCAGCGGGTCGACGGCGCGCTCGGTGTCGTCGAGCAGGCCATAAAGATAGCCCTCGCGCACGCCGAGCGCCGAGAACACGACGGTCTCGAACTTGCCGGCCTTGAGCACTTCGATCATCACCGCCGCACCATAGGGCACGAGGTCGCGACGGCCGGAACTGACATGTTCGGAACCGGCATAGGGCTTGCCGGTGGCGGTCGCCGCGACGATGTCCTCGCACAGCTTCAGCATGTCGGCGGCCTTGATCGCGTAGTTCTGCACCATGTGCAGCGGGTAATCGCGTAGCACCTGGTGTACTTTGGCAAGCGATCGCCAGGTGCCGCCTATGGCGCAGAAGCTACCGCCCGCGCCGCCCAGCAGCCTGGACTTCTTCAGCCGCTTGCCGGCGAGCGCCTGCGCCTTGCTCGGCGAAACGCCGGAATCGTCCTGCAGCCGGATGACGCCGAGCTCGTGCGTCTCGCCAGTGGAATCGGTCCCGCCCGCAATCGAGGAGAGTTCGAGGCTGCCGCCGCCGAGGTCGCCGACCACGCCGTCGAACCCGGGCATGCCGGAGAGCGCGCCAAGCGCCGCGAAATGCGCCTCCTCGGCACCCGACAGCACCGTGACCTTGGCGCCCATGATCTCCTCGACCGCGTCGACGAACGCCTTGGAATTGGACGCCTCGCGCACGGCCGAGGTCGCAAGGATATGCGTGGTGCCGACCCGCATCAGCTTCGACACCAGCGCGAAGCGCTGGATGGCGGTCAGCGCGCGGTCGATGTTCTCGTAAGCGATCTTGCCGGTCTGGGCGAGGCCGCGCCCGAGGGCGCAGGCGGTCTTCTCGTTGTAGAGCGGGGTCAGCGAGCGGGCGTGGCGCTCGTAGACCACAAGGCGCACCGAATTGGAGCCGATATCGAGCACGGCAACAGGCCGCGCGCCCTTCAGGCGCCCTTGCGCGGTGGGGTCGGCGTCGACGCCCCAGTATTGGTTCACTGGCTTCTCTCTTCGTTGTCGCGTTTGAGTGCGGTGCCGCGGCCCGAGAGGCTGGCGTGGGTCATAAAGTAATCGTGCGCGTTGTAGGGCTCCTCGCCCTCCGCCGGCTTTATCCTATCGGAACTGCCGTCGGGAAGCACCTCCCAGCTCTGCTGGTTGTCTTTCAGATACGCTACCATGGTGCGATCGAGGATCTGCTCGTGCACGGTGGTATTGAGGATGGGCACCATCACCTCGACGCGCCAGTCGAGGTTACGCTGCATGATGTCGGCGGAGCTCATGTAGATCTTGGCCCGTCGCGAGGGCAGCGGCGCCCCCTGCCCGAAGCAGAAAATGCGGCTGTGCTCGAGGAAACGGCCGACCACCGACTTCACCCGGATATTGTCCGAGAAGCCGGGGATGCCGGGCCTGAGACAGCAGATGCCGCGCACGATCAACTCGATCTTCACGCCCTTGCGGCTCGCGTCGTAAAGCGCATCGATGATCTCGGGATCGACCAGCGCATTCATCTTCAGCCAGATGTTGGCCGGCTCGTTCCGCTCGGCGAACTCGACCTCGCGGGCGATATGATCGAGCAGCGTCTGGCGCAGCGTCACGGGCGAAAAAGCGATCGCCTCCATCTCGGCGGGACGCGCGTAGCCGGTGATGAAGTTGAAGACGCGCGCCACGTCGCGGGTGATCGACGGCTCGGTGGTGAAGTAACTGAGGTCGGTGTAGATCTTGGCGGTGATCGGGTGGTAGTTGCCGGTGCCCAGGTGGCAGTAGCTGACCAGCTTGCCGCCCTCGCGCCGCACCACCTGGCTCATCTTGGCGTGGGTCTTCAACTCAATGAAGCCGAACACCACCTGGGCGCCGGCGCGCTCAAGGTCCCGAGCCCAGCGGATATTGGCTTCCTCGTCGAAACGCGCCTTCAGCTCGACCAGCGCCGTCACCGACTTCCCGGCCTCCGCAGCCTGCACCAGCGCCTTGACGATCGGGCTGTCGCGAGACGTGCGATAGAGCGTCTGCTTGATGGCGACCACGTCCGGATCGCGCGCCGCCTGCATCAGGAACTGCGCCACCACGTCAAAGCTCTCGAACGGGTGGTGGACCAAGAGGTCCTTGGCACGAATGGCGGCAAAGATATCGCCATTGTAGTCGCGAATGCGCTCGGGGAAGCGCGGCAGGTAAGGCGCGAACTTCAGATCGGGCCGATCGACGTCGCATATCTTCGAGGCATCGGCGAGGCCGAGGAAGCCCTCGACCTCGAAGGTGTCGCTGGCGCCGACCCCAAGCCGTTCGGAGATATGACGGCGCAGGGCGCGCGGCATCTTCTTTTCGATCTCGAGGCGGATCACCATGCCGCGACGCCGCTGGCGCAGGGCGGATTCGAACTCCACCACCAGGTCGGCGGCTTCGTCGTCGATTTCGATTTCGCTGTCGCGAATGATGCGGAAAGCGCCCGAGCCCGATACCTGGTAGCCGGGAAACATCTTGTCGATGAAGCGGTTGATCAGCGTGTCGATGGTCACCACCTCGACCCGGTTCGGCGCCGTCAGTTCATTGGGCAGCCTGACGAAGCGATCGAGGTTGGAGGGCACGCGCACCAGGGCGGTCAGCGTCTGGGTCGTCCCCTCGCGCACCATCTCGAAAGCGAGGGTGAAACCGAGATTGGGGATGAACGGGAACGGGTGCGCCGGATCGACCGCGATCGGCGTCAGCACCGGGAAGATCTCTTCGCGGAACAGTTTCTGCAGGTATTTCACCTGCTCCGGGGTCAAGTCGTCGGCCTCGTGGATCACCACGTCCTTGGCGAACAGTTCTTCGCGCAGCTGTTGCCAGTGATCCTGCTGTTCGAGGTGCAGGTGCTGGGCAAGCGTCGCGATCTCCTCGAGCTGCTCGGCCGGCGACAGGCCGTCGGCGCTCTGCTTGGTGAGGCCGGCGCGCAGCTGACCCTTGAGCCCCGCCACCCGCACCATGAAGAACTCGTCGAGGTTGTTGGCCGAGATCGACACGAAGCGCAGCCGCTCGAGCAGCGGATGATTGACGTTCCCCGCCTCCTCCAGCACCCGCATGTTGAACTGCAGCCAGCTGACCTCACGGTTGACGAAGCGCGCCGGGCTCTGGCGCAGCTCGATCACGTCGGGCGCCTCGGCCTCCGGCTGTTCCGCGATTTCGCTCATCTCATTCATCGTCGTCGGCTCCGAGGTCGAGGGCCAGCTGTCGGTCATCGCGCGCCGCGCTCCGCTGCCTGAGCGCTTCGCCGGCGATGGCACGCGTGATGGCTGAGCCACGCTCCAGCGCCATGCGATCCATCATCGCGGCAAGGGCAACCGCCTCTTCCGACGATCGTTCCATGCGCGCCACCAGATAAGCGATGATCCTGGGTTCGACCGCCACCTGGCGGTCAGCGAATAACTTCACGAACATCTGTGACAATTGAATGTCGTCGCTCAGTGACACGGTGAAATGCGCCGCGAGTCGAGCCCGCGATTTCAGATCATCGGTCGCAAACGGCCAGTTTGCAACGGGCTGACGCGCTGTGAGCAAGAGCGGGCGACGATCGCGCATCGACTGGTTGAGCAGGTGAAACAGCTCTGCCTCGGCATAGCCCGCCCGATCGGCATCCTCCACCACCAGAGGCTGCGTGCCGCCCTGCCGCGACAGCGCCTCGGCGCTGTCAGGAGCCGCCTGCCCTGCCCCGGCCCGCTCGGCCCAGATGCGCGCCAGATGCGACTTGCCCGAGCTTGGAGGCCCCTCGATCAGCGTGAGCGGTGCGGGCCAATGGGGAAAGGCCAGGACATGCGCGTGTGCCAGCCGATTACCCTCGCCGACGATGAAATCGTCCTCGGCATGCGAGGCCTCGTGGCCAAGATCGAGCGCCAGTTGTCCAGGTCGCGGCGCGACAGAGTCCGGCAGGGTCATTTCTCCGCCGGAGTGCGCGACTTCCGCGCCGGCCTGGTTGCTGCCGGCTCGGGCGCCGGGGATACCGCCGGCGCGTCCTCCGGGCCGAGATAGAGGCTCGATTGCTGGTATTTGGTCAGCGCATAGCGGGTCAGCACGCCGGAGATCGCCGCCAGCGGCACGGCCAGCAGCAGGCCGACGAAGCCGAACAGCAATGCGAAGGCAAACAGTGCGAACATCAGCCAGACCGGGTTGATGTTGATGCTCTGCCCGACCAGCTTGGGATAGAGGATATTGCCCTCGAGGAACTGGCCGACGATGTAGATCATCAGGACGATCAGGACGAAGACCCACTGGTCGGGCCAGAACTGCACCAGCGCCACGGTCATCGACAGCGCGAAGCCGACAAGAAACCCGACATACGGCACGAAGCTCAACAGCCCGCCGATGAGGCCGATGGCAAGGCCGTAGTTGAGCCCCGCGAGTGTCAGCGCCGTGCAGTAATAGACGCACAGCACCAGGATCACCGAGCCCTGACCGCGGATCACGCCGGCCATGGCGGCATCGATATCGCCCAGGACACCGCGAATCTCGCCGCGATAGCGGCGCGGCAGCAGGTCATCGACTTTCTTGACCATGCCTTCCCAGTCGACCAAGAGGTAGAAGGCCACCACCGGCGTGATGAACAGCACGGCGATAGTGTTGATCACCGTCAGCCCACTCTGCGCCAGCGTCGCGGTGATGATGCCGGCGAACTCGACGCCGCGGCCGATCAGGTCAGTGAGGCTGCCTTCGAGTTGCGCGGTCCGTTCCGGCCCCAGCCACTCGGTGAATTGCGGCGCCCATTGCCGCAACAGGTCCTGCAGATCGCTCACATAACCGGGAAGACCGGCAACGAGGCCGCCAACCTGCACCGCCAGCAACGGCACCAGGGCCAGCAACAGGCCAAGCAGCAGCACCAGCACCAGCAGCAGCACCAGCATCGAGCCCCAGGAGCGCCCGATCCCAAGCTTCTGCAGCCAGTTGACCAGCGGGTTGAGCAGGTAGGCAAGGGTGAGCCCGACGACGAACGGCAACAGGATCGAGCGGAACACCCAGAGCAGCAGGATGGCCGCGACAAACAGTCCGGCCCAGATCAGCACCTGATATCTTAGGCTCAACGTCCGGGGCGTCTCTTGCGTGACTGAGGTGGAGCGGTTATCAGCGCTCGGCAATTCCGCTACCCCTGAAATCTGGCGAACAGCCTATGTCCGACGCGCAAAACGTGCCATCAAACGGGCTCTCGTACAAGCAGGCCGGCGTCGACATAGACGCAGGCAACGCGCTTGTCGAGGCCATCAAGCCCGCCGTCCGCTCCACCCGCCGCTCCGGCGCCGACGCCGAGATCGGCGGCTTCGGCGGTCTGTTCGACCTCAAGGCCGCCGGCTTCACCGATCCGATCCTGGTCGCTGCCAACGACGGTGTGGGCACCAAGCTCAAGATTGCGATCGAGACCGGCAATAACGGCAGCATCGGCATCGACCTCGTGGCGATGTGCGTCAACGACATCATCGTGCAGGGCGCCGAACCGCTGTTCTTCCTCGACTATTTCGCCACCGGCAAGCTCGACGTCGCCACCGGCGCCGCCATCGTCGAGGGCATCGCCGAAGGCTGCAGGATCGCCGGTTGCGCGCTCATCGGCGGCGAGACCGCCGAGATGCCGGGAATGTATCACGGCAAGGACTACGACCTCGCCGGCTTCGCCGTCGGCGCCGCCGAACGCGGCATGCTGCTGCCGCGCACCGATATCGAGGCGGGCGACGTGCTCGTCGCCATTGCCTCGTCGGGCGTGCATTCCAACGGCTACTCGCTGGTGCGCAAGATCGTCGAGGTCTCCGGCATCGACTGGTACCTGCCGGCGCCGTTCGAACCGGGCAAGTCGCTGAGCGACGCCTTGCTGATCCCGACGCGCATCTACGTCAAGCCGCTGTTGTCAGCGCTGAAGGCCGGCATCGGCATCAAGGCGCTGGCGCACATTACCGGCGGCGGCTTCATCGACAACATTCCGCGCGTCCTGCCGGACCACCTGTCGGCGCATATCGAGCTCGGCAAGATCACCGTTCCCAAGGTGTTCGGCTGGCTGGCGCGGGTCGGCGGCATGACCGAGCGCGAAATGCTGCGGACCTTCAACTGCGGCGTGGGCATGCTCTGCGCCGTCTCGAAGCAAGACGCGAGCAAACTGGTGGAACACCTTGCATCGGCAGGCGAAACCGCTGCCATCGTCGGTGAACTCAGGCCACGGGCCGGCGAGCCGGTGACCTTCGAAGGCGCGCTCGCGCTCTGATGACCGAGCGCCGCGGCCGACTGATCATCGTCTGCGGATTGCCCGGTGCGGGCAAGACCACGGTCGCCACCGACCTGGCGCAACGCCACGCCGGCGTCCGCTATTCGCCGGATGACTGGATGGATACGCTCGGGATCAACCTGAGGGACGAGGCCAAGCGGGCCGGCATCGAGCAATTGCAATGGCAGCAGGCGCAAAACCTGCTGTCGCTTGGCGGTACGGCGATCATAGAGTGGGGCACCTGGGCGCGCTCCGAGCGCGATGCGCTGCGCGAGGCCGCTCGCGCGCTGGGCGCGGCGGTCGAGCTCGTCCATATGGATGCCCCAATCGACGTGCTCCTCGACCGTGTCACCCGCCGCGGTCGGGAATCACCGCCGATCGACCGGGCCATGCTAGAAAATGCTTCGCACGCGTTCGAGCGGCCGACCGCCGAAGAACTCGCCCTCTACGACCCTCCAGTGAAGGCCCGTCCCCGTGACTGAACCCAAGAAGCGCGTCGCCATCCTGATCTCGGGCCGCGGGTCGAACATGACTGCGCTGATCGAAGCAGCCAGGGCGCCCGACTATCCGGCCGAGATCGTCGGCGTGTTCGCCAACAAGCCCGATGCGGCGGGGTTGCAGACAGCCGCCGGACAGGGCATCGCCACGGCCTGGCGCTGGCACAAGGACTATCCGAGCCGCACGGGATTCGAACTCGCGCTTTCGGACGTACTCAAACTGTGGCGCCCCGACATCATCGCGCTGGCCGGCTTCATGCGCCTGTTCACACCGGAATTCACGCAGAAATGGCAGGGCCGGATGATCAACATCCATCCTTCGCTGCTGCCCCTGCACAAGGGACTGCACCCGCAGCAACAGGCGCTCGATGCGGGCGACAGCGAGAGCGGCTGCACCGTGCATTTCGTCACCGCGGGCACTGACGAGGGCCCGGCGATCCTGCAGCGCCGTGTGCCGATCCTTCCCGGCGACACCGAAGACACGCTCGCCGCCCGTATCCTCATCGAGGAACACCGCGCCTATCCCGAGGCGCTGGCCATGCTGGCCCGCGGCGAAGTCACTCTGGGCAGTTGATCAGGCCGCCACCGCCGCGCGACCACGCCAGATCATGTAGACATTGGCGCGGCCATAGGACGAGCCCTCACGAACCGCCGGCTGGTGCTCGAAGCCGGTGCGCTCATAGAGATGGATCGCCGATTCGAGCCGGCTGTTGGTCTCGAGGTAGAGCTGGCCGCCGCCCAGCCGCTCGAACTCGCCGATTGCGGCCTCGATCAGCTTGCGGCCGATGCCGAAGCCGCGCGAGGCGGGATCCACGCCCATCTTGGTGAGCTCATATTCGCCGGGGGCGTGCTGCTTGAGCGCACAGGTGCCGACGACGGTGTCGCCGAGCTGCGCGAACAGCACTGCGCCGCCGTGCTCGACGATCGCCTCGGGGTTCGACATCACCTCGATGTCGTAGGGTTCCAGCTCAAAGTAGTGTTCCAGCCAGATGGCGTTGAGCCGATAGAAGTGGGTGCGCAGTTCCGGATTCAGCGGTACGATGCGCACTATCTCCTGTTGCTGCTCACGCGCTTTCGCCGCGATATTGTCGGCAAGCCCGGGCGCCGCCATCTGCTCGAGCCCCGCCAGCAATGTTTCCGGATCGAGGCCGGCACTGCGTACCCGCTCCTCCAGCCCATCCCGCATCGCCCGCCACAGCGGCTTGGCCGCCTGCAGCGCTGCCTCTGCCCTGGCGGTCAGCGTCAGTCGTCGCGTCCGGCGATCGCCGGCGTCGCTCGCCGTGCTCACCCAACCGTCGCGGACCAATCGCGTGGTCAACTGGCTGATGGCCGAATGGGTCTGCCCCACCGCCGCAGCAATCTCGCCCACCATCATCGGGCCGCGGTCGTGCAGCAGCCGCAGAATCGGAAACCATCGGCCCTGCAGGGCGATGCCATGCCGGGCATAGACCTCGTCGGCCATGGCGTAGAGCTGATCGCTGACGGCCTTGAGCTGGCTGCCGAGTGACAACAGGCCCATGTCGCCAAGGTAGGTCATGCAAAGGCTCCCGCAGCACGATATGTAAGCACTAACATATCTTACGTCGCCCTGCCAAAGGCTTCATTTTTTCGGATGGTCGGCGGTGCACCATACCTCGGCCTCGGCAATGAACGCGGTGGACATTGGTCGCACGGGATCAACCCGGATGGCGCCGGACAGTGGGTTGCCGCCCACCGTGATCGAGCCTTGCCGGCATGGGATCCAGACTGTGGAGAGGATGTTGGGTGCGCCGCCAAGGTCGTAATCGTCCTTGCGTGTGAGGTAGCGTGCGATGGGCTCTGATATCTTCACCGCGACGTCGTCTGCCGTGGCGTGCAGTCCGGTCTCGAGGTCGAGCTCGAAGCGCACCGGTGCCACGGTGAACTCTGGCTCGGACCATACGATCCCGGCGCTTACGCTGCTGATATGGCGATTGAACTCAGCGCCGAGCCACGCCCCGAGCTCGATGTCCGGACCAATGATCCGATCCGCCCCGGCTTCCCAAGCACCAGAGCGCGGCCGGGTCCCCGCAGGGACCAGTCGACGCGCCAGATCGAGGCATAGGCGATGGCTTCGCCCGCATCATAGAGCGTCACGCACGGGTTTGCGCCCATCAGTCGAAGAGTCATGCCAGCAGTCCTCCCAGTCGACTGCAATGTAGGTGCGGAAGTCGCAACCGCCACCACCGGCGCCGCCTCCATCACCGGAATCGATGGCAGCCATCGTCAAAATCGGTTCGACGCGACTCTGCTTTCGGGCCATCTTCGCGACCTGCCCGAGGAAAGTCTTCCAGATGCCATCGACCCGCGTTGAAACCCGTGCCGGCTGGATCGGCGACCGCCACGAGGCCCTGATCGCCGCCATCCAGAACGCCCTGGTCGAGGGGATCCGCATCCCGGTGGAGGACCGTGACATCCGGATCAACGAGTATCCCGCGCACGCATTCGCTCCTCCGGCCAGCAAAGGGCCCGGCTACAGCATCATCGAGATCTCGATGTTCACCGGCCGCTCGGTCGAAGCGAAGCGGCGGCTCTACGCCGCGCTGGTCCGCGAGTTCGTAGCCTTTGGTGTGCCAGCCAGGGACGTCAAGGTCGTGGTGCACGACGTGCCGCGCGAGAACTGGGGACTAGGCGGCAAGTCTGCCGTCGATATCGAACTGGGCTTCGCGGTCGAAGTCTGAAGGAGCCAAGCGGTGAAACTACAATACTGGCTGCTCATCATCCTGCTCGGCGCCGTCTGGGGCTGTTCGTTCCTGTTCAACGCCATCCTGATCCGCGAGATCAGCCCGCTCTGGGTGTCGGCGGGACGCGTCACCATCGGGGCTGCAATCTGCTGGCTGGTGTTTATCGCTACGCGCAAGAAACTGCCGACCGATCCGAAACTCTACCCGCAGTTCCTGATCCTGGGCATCCTCAACTACGCCATTCCGTTCGCGCTGTTTCCGTTCGCCGAGCAAACGGTGGCCAGTTCGATTGTCGGAGTGATCAACGGCATGACGCCGATGACGACGGTGATCGTCTCGCAACTCTGGCCGGGTGGCGAGAAGGCCACCTGGAACAAGGTGGTGGGGGTCGGCATCGGCTTTGTCGGCGCGGTGATCCTGGCCCTGCCCTCGTTCGGCGTCGGGGCCTCGGCCCAGGTCGTCGGCCTCCTCGCGGCACTGATCGCCACCCTCTGCTATGCCCTGACGCTCAACTATGCCCGCCGCTTCGCCAAGGTCGAACCCTACGCCGTCGCGTCAGCGTCGCTCACCGGGGCGGCGCTGGTATCGATCCCGATCGCCCTGTTCTTTTCGGGCATCCCGATGATTACCCGGCCGGAGACCTGGGGAGCGCTGTTCGGCATCTCGGTGTTCTCGACCAGTTTCAGCTTCCTCCTGGTCTACTGGCTGCTGCCGCGCGTCGGGGCGACGAACCTGTCGCTCAACACCTTCATCACGCCGATCTCGGCGATCCTGCTCGGCGTCCTCGTCCTGCACGAGCGCTTCGAACTGATCCACATTCTCGGCATCGTCGTGATCTTCCTCGGCCTGGTGTTCATCGATGGGCGGTTGGTCAAAGGCTGGCGCAAGGCACCGGCATGACGGTCAGGCGGATCGTAGCCAACATCGCGGCCACGGACCTATCCGCGGCGCAGGCCTTCTATGGGGGCGTGTTCGGGCTGGATCTGCTGATGGACCATGGCTGGATCGTCACCTACGGCTCGGCGACGCAGATGGCCCTGCAAGTCAGCGTCGCCGTCGAGGGCGGCTCCGGCACTCCGGTGCCCGACCTGTCGATCGAAGTCGATGATCTCGAGGCGACGCTCCTCAAGGTCCGTACCGCCGGATACGCGGTCGAGTACGGCCCTGCCGATGAGCCATGGGGCGTTCGCCGTTTCTATGTGCGCGACCCCTTCGGGCGTCTGGTGAACATCCTGAGCCACATCGACTGACGTTCAGCCACGGTTCAGGTCGGCCCCGTAGGCTCCAGTCATCATATGACTGAGGGAGGCCATGCGTGTTCATTGCTACGATCGACGAGAAAGACGCCCGCGGAGCCATAGCCGAAATCTACCAGGCCGAGGCGGCCGCCCTCGGCTTCGTCATGGAGGGCACCAAGTGCTGGACCGCGCTGCCTCATATTGCGCCGATGGTCGAGCACCTGCTGCACGAGGCGCGGAACAATTTCTCGCTCGGGCTGGTCAACTGGCGCCTGATCACCCTGATCGCCGCCAAGCAGGTCCCGTCGAGCTACTGCTCGCATGTCTATGCCAAGCTGCTGGTCAACGATCTCGGCTCCCGTGACAAGGTGCTCGCCATCCAGCACGATTTCCGCAATGCCGGGCTAGACGCCAAGACCGTCGCCATGCTCGCCTATGCCGAGCAGGTCGCACGTGACGCAAGCCTCGTGAGCGAAGCGGATATCGGGCTGCTGCGCCAGCACGGCTTCAGCGATCGCGAGATCGCCGACATTGCCTTCTGCGCCGCCTATCGCTGCTTCATGAGCCGCTATTTCGACGCCGTGGGGGCCATGCCCGAATCCACCTGGCTCGACCCTGACCCCGAGTTCCGGGCCGCCATGACGGTCGGCAAGCCGGTCTGAACTACCAGACCGGCCGCGAGACGGCATCGCGGTCGCCCGGCTGCTCCTGATCGATGGCGGTGCCTCGCTCGTCGTCATCGAGCATGACCTCCTCGCGCATGGCCAGTTCGGCGGTGGGGGTAGAGACGTCGATGACCATGCCGTTGAGGTCGCGGATCAGACCGCGGGTCTGGCCGTAGTCGAGGGCAATGGCTTCCGACACCACTTCGGCGCCGAGCGCCCGAGCCTGCTCGAGCACCTCGAAGACATCATCGACTTCGAAAGTCAGGTAGGTGCCCTCGTGCATGCCCCAGGCGTGCCGCGGCGTGAACTGGCTCATCTGGTCGATCAGCCCGATCTGCACGTTCGGCTGGCCCTTCGGGGTCAGCACCACGAACCAGTCGCTGTCGTAGATCGTCTCGAGGCCGAACAGCTGCTTGTAGAACGCGGTGCTGGCAGCAAGATCCTTGCAAAGGACGTTGAACAGGACGCGATTGAGCACGGACATTGCTCCCCTCCGTTGACAGGGTGGTTTTTTGTCAACGGGCCCAACGCGCGGAGGTTCCCCTCAGTCGTGGTCGATCTTGGAGAGGAAATACGTCAAGGCAACGATTATCACCGCAACGGCGCTGCCGAGATAGAGGATGTCGACGCCGGTCTCCCACACGACGGCGCGGCCGAGGAAATACACCGCCAGCACGGTGATGGTGACGCCGACCAGCTTCGACTTCAGGTCATCGAGCGTCTCGATCTTCAGCCAGCGGGGCAGTTGCAGGTCCTGTCGAAAATAGAGCTGGTAAAGCCCGAGCGATACCACCTGCACGACCGTCGCAAGGAGGAAGAGGTCGACGATCTCGATGGCGAGGAGGATCGCTTCGTCACGAGTGACGGGGTGCCCGCCGAACAGGGCGGTCAATAGATGCCGGGTCTCGAACGCGCCATAAACGATGAGCGCCACCGATGCCACGCTGAGGGCGATCACCGGTACCAGCATCGCGACCCGCACGACAAAGCCGCCGATAACGAACGGCCCCTGCCCTTGACGCCCTTCCCCCATGCGAGGCTTCACCGACTTGACGTCCATGTCCTCAGCCATTGTTTCCTTCCAGAATGCCCAACGTCGGTAACTGCCGACGCATCAGCAGCAGCGCAACTAGGCTCAGCACCGTGATCGCGGCTCCGGCGACAAAGGTGGCCGACGGACCGATCGCCTCCCAAAGCCATCCGGCGAGCACGCTTGCCACCAGCAGCGCTCCCCCGCCGAGCAGGTTGAACATGCCATAGGCGGTACCCCGCAGCTCGGCAGGCGCGGTCTCGGCGATGAGGCTCGCGAACAGCCCCTGGGTGAAGCCCATGTGCAACCCCCACAGCAGCACCCCCAGGCCCACTCCGACCACGCCGCCAAACGCCAGCATCAGGTTGGCGGCGATCAGCATGACAACGCCGGCCAGCAGTACGGTAACCTTGTTGGAGCGGTCGCCGAGCGCGCCTGCGGGATAGGATGAGAGAGAGTAGACGATGTTCATTGCCACCAACACCAGCGGCACCAGGGCGATGGCAAGGCCCTCGGACTGGGCGCGCAGCAGCAGAAATGCCTCGCTGAAGCGGGCAAGAGTGAACAGCGTTGCGACGCCGGTCACCCACCAATAGGCGGCGCCGAGCCGACCAAGCTCGGTAAGCGACAGCGGCGAACGGACCTGTCGCAAGCCGGCGGGCCGCTCGGGCTCCCTGACGGAGAGCACCAGCACAATGACGCAGGCGATGGCCGGAAGCACCGCCACCCAGAACACCACCTGGAAGCTGTTCGCCGTCAACCACATCAGCAGCACGGCTATGCCCGGGCCTAGGAAAGCGCCAACCGTGTCGAGGCTCTGGCGCAGTCCGAAAGCGGCGCCGCGCTGCTCGGGCGGAGCGATGTCGGCGACCAGCGCGTCCCGCGGTGCGCCGCGGATACCCTTGGCGACCCGGTCGATGAAGCGCGCGGCGACCAACCAGCCCACGGAGGTCGCGAGCGGAAAGATCGGCTTGGTGAGAGCTGCGAGGCCATAGCCGATGACGGCCAGCAGCTTGCGCTTTCCCAGCCAGTCGGAGATCGCGCCGGAGAACACCTTGGTCACCGAGGCAGTCGCCTCCGCGATGCCTTCAATCATGCCCACGGCCAGGGCGGTCGCCCCAAGACCGGTTACCAGATAGATCGGCAGCAGCGCATGGATCATCTCGGAAGAGACATCCATCAGCAGCGAAACGAAGCCGAGCGCCCAGATGCCGGCGGGCAGCGCTCTCACGCCCCGCCGGACACCTGTGTCACTCAATGCCGAGCTTCTTTCTCAGGATCTCGTTCAACGCCTGCGGGTTGGCCTTGCCGCCCGAGGCCTTCATGGCCTGGCCGACGAACCAGCCGATCAGCGCCGGCTTGGCCTGCACCTTGGCCACCTGGTCCGGGTTGGCGGCGATGATCTCGTCCACCACCTTTTCGATGGCACCGAGATCGGTCACCTGCTTCATGCCGCGCCGCTCGACGATCTCGGCCGGCTCGCCCTCGGGCTCCTCGGCAATGATCACCTGCAGCAGGTCCTTGGCGCCCTTGGACGAAATGGTCCCGGCCGCCACGAGATCGACGATTCCGGCGATCTGGCTCGGCTTGATGTGGGTCTCGAAGGCCGACAGGCCCTGGCTGTTGGCATAGGCGGCGATGTCGCCGGTGACGAGGTTCGCCACCGCCTTGCCGTCACGCTTCGAGCCACCATGCTTGACGGCGGCCTCGTAGTAATCGGCCGTCTCGCGCTCCAGCGTCAGCACCATCGCATCGTACGGCGTCACACCGTACTCGCTGACGAAGCGAGCTTCCTTGTCATCGGGCAGCTCCGGCAGGTGCCGGGCCAGCTCATCGATGAAGGCCTGGTCGAACTCAAGCGGCAAGAGGTCCGGATCGGGGAAGTAGCGGTAGTCATGCGCCTCTTCCTTGGAGCGCATCGAGCGCGTCTCGCCGGTCTTGGGATCGTAGAGCCGGGTCTCCTGGTCGATGGTGCCACCCGCCTCGAGGATATCGATCTGGCGGCGCGCCTCGAATTCGATGGCCTGGCCGGCAAAACGGATCGAGTTGACGTTCTTGATCTCGCAGCGGGTGCCGAAAGGGCCGCCGGGGCGGCGCACCGAGACGTTGATGTCGGCGCGCATCGAGCCCTGCTCCATGTTGCCGTCGCAGGTCCCGAGGTAACGCAGGATGCTGCGCAGCTTCCCGAGGTAGGCCTTGGCTTCGTCGGAGTTGCGGAGATCAGGCTTCGAAACGATTTCCATCAGCGCCACACCCGACCGGTTGAGGTCGACGAAGCTCATCGAGGGGTGCTGGTCGTGGATCGACTTGCCGGCATCCTGCTCGAGGTGCAGCCGCTCGATGCCGATCTCGATGCGCTCACCGCCCATGTCGAGAAACACCGAGCCCTCGCCGACGATCGGATCCTTGAACTGGCTGATCTGATAGCCCTGCGGCAGGTCGGGATAAAAGTAGTTCTTGCGGTCGAAGATCGACCGCTTGTTGATCCTGGCGCGCAGGCCGAGCCCGGTCCGCACCGCCTGGCGCACGCATTCCTCATTGATCACCGGCAGCATGCCGGGCATGGCCGCGTCGACGAAGCTGACATTGGAGTTGGGCGGCGAGCCGAACTCGGTCGACGAGCCCGAGAACAGCTTGCTCTCCGAGGTCACCTGCGCATGCACTTCCATGCCGATGATGATTTCCCAGTCCCCGGTGGCTCCCTGGATGAAGCTCTTGGGGTTGGGGGTGCGAGTATCGATCAGCGTCATGGTCCAGAGGTTCCGAGAGTCTTGGTCATTCCGACCCTGTCTATTGCATAACCGCGCGCTTGGGAAAACGTCTCAACACCCGAGGCGACGACGAATCCTTGGGCGCGCTCGGACGGAGCCGGCGGCGGGGCTCACTCGTCGTCGGTCAGCGGACCGCGATAAGGGGAAAGGCGCTTTTCCAGCCGCACGCTGATCTGCGGATCGCCGCCGACTGCGCCTTCGCGCTTCAGCACCAGGATGCGATAGCCCTGATGCTGATAGAAATTCACCGCCCGCACGTTGTCGCTCAGCGTGTCGAGCTGCACCCGATCGGCGCCCTCGAGCTCGATGATCGATTCCATGCGGCGCAGCAGCAGCGTGCCGATCCCCTGGTTCTGCTGCGCGGGGGTGACGAACAGATAGGGAATATAGGGACGGCTGCGGGCGCGGGCGCACCAGCCGACGGGCGCTGCGTCGACTTCCGCGACGATGGTGCGATCGAGCAACTCGTGAACGGCGACGCCAAGCCGACGCTTCTCGTTCTGCCGGCTCGCCGCCTCGCCGCTCAGGAACGGCTGCAGGTCACGTTCCCAGGCGAGCAGTGCGATGTCGGTCAGGCGCTCTGCCTCGCTCGCCACAGCCTTGCGGATCGTGATCTGAGGCGACGTCATCGAGGTCTCCACTGCGGCCAGCTGAAACAGCCTACCTCAGCCGTGGCGTTTGCGTGCAGCAATAATGCCCTTTTCGTAGTTCACATTCCAGTTGATCAGGGTCCGCCACATCAGCTCCGCCTGATCCTCGTCGAGATCCAGCTCCTCGGCGCGTTTGCGCTGCTTGGCGATGATCGCCTCGATACGGGTCGGGTCGTAGGCCTCGTGTGGATCGGTCTTGATCTCGGCCATCCGCGTCACATAGGCGTGCCGTTCGGCGAGCAGGGTCAACAGGCCCTGATCGATCCGATCGATCTCGGCGCGCACATCTTCCTTGGACTGGCATTCGGCGGGGGCTTTGGTCACGGCAGGCACTCGGCGGTAAGGGGGAGTTGCTGGTTTGCACCGCCACGCCGGAGTTTGCAACCGACCACTGGTCGAAGCGGCAGGTTGCGGCTATTCATCCGCCGTTCATGGGTTCGGCGCTATCGCGCCACTGCCACCAAAGAGACTGCCTCATGTCTAGCAAAGTTGAGATTGCGTAACACCCCGTCCGCCCGCTGAGCCCTCCGGGCTCGCGATGTGTTGCGACGGGGTTCTGGAACCACGCTGCCGGCCAAGCGCGATGCTGGCCGGGGCGTTCTTTCCACGCATCCTCAGGCTAGATTTCTCATGGATATTTCCCGCCACGAGCAGCGGGTGCTGCACGTCCTCGCACAGGGCGGCAAGATCGTTGCGCTCAAATCCGACAGCGGCAAGCTGATCGGCGTAGAATGTTTCAACCGCGATGGCTGGCTGATGCAGCAATGCACCCTGCCCTTGTTCAAGAAGCTCAGGGCCAAGAAGGCGATCGCCTCCAGCAACGGTCAGCCCTACCGCATCACGAGGCGCGGGCTGGAGCTGGCGAGAAGCGAGTTCGACAACCGTTGAAGACGAGAGAGCCCCGGATCGCTCCGGGGCTCTCTTGCAAAACGGTCGTTGTCAGCAGCGTTCAGTGCTGCGTGACGCCGCTCAGTTCGCGAGCAATGTGCTCCCACTCGGCAGAGACGCTGGCCGTGGCGCGCTTGCGGCCGGCGCGCCGATACCAGTAGTCGGCGTTGCCCATGTCGGCTTCGATCCAGTGCAGCAGCGCGTGCACCCAGTCGAACTCGAAGGTGCCTTCCATCGCCTGGACGATACGGTGCGCTTCTTCCCATTCGGGGCCGACGCGCAGCTCGCCCTTCTTGATCCACCACAAAGCCTGCAGCGGCTTGGACATATCCTTGGGCGGGGCCGACCAATCGAGGGTCGTAAACACATCGGCCATGGAGCCAATCCTCTGAAACGAAACCACCGGCTTGGCCGGGAGGTCGACAAGTCTCAATTTGCGCATGGGCGGCAAATAGTGCCGAAACCGCTAGGATACAAGCGGTTTCGGGTTGCGGAGCGTGATCAGCAAAGGTTGCGGACCTTTGGGGTTCGAGAGCGCGACCAAAAACATATGGTCGTCACCACCACTTGTCGGGGCTGAAATCGATGCCGGCAGAGCGCTCGATGACGCGGCCCGCGGCGAACAGGGTTTCCTCGTCGAACGGCTTGCCGATGAGCTGCAGGCCAAGCGGCAAACCAGCACCGTCCTTACCGGCGGGCACGGCGATTCCCGGCAGGCCCGCCATGTTGACGGTCACGGTGAACACGTCGTTGAGGTACATCTTGACCGGGTCCGCCTTCATGTCCTCATCGCCGATGCCGAACGCCGCCGACGGGGTCGCCGGGGTCAGGATGGCGTCAACGCCGTCATTGAAGGCGATCTCGAAGTCGCGCTTGATCAGGGTGCGGACCTTCTGCGCCTGCACGTAGTAGGCGTCGTAGTAGCCGGCCGACAGCACGTAGGTGCCGATCATGATGCGGCGCTTCACCTCGCGGCCGAAGCCCTCGGCGCGAGTCAGCTCGTAGAGGTCGGTGATGTCCTTGCCGGTATCGCGCAGGCCGTACTTCACGCCGTCATAGCGGGCAAGGTTCGACGAGGCCTCCGCGGGCGCCACGATATAGTAGGCGGGCAGCGCGTATTTGGTGTGCGGCAGCGAGATGTCGCGCACCGTGGCGCCCTCGGCCTTCAGCCAGGCGATGCCCTGCTGCCACAGCGCCTCGATCTCGGCGGGCATGCCGTCCATGCGGTATTCACGCGGGATGCCGATGACGAGACCCTTGACGCCGCGCTCCACCGCGGCGGCAAAATCCGGCACGGCGAGGTCGACGCTGGTCGAATCCTTGGGATCGAAACCCGACATCGAGGTCATCATGATCGCCGCATCTTCGACGGTGCGGGCGATGGGACCGGCCTGGTCGAGCGAAGAGGCGAAGGCCACGACGCCCCAGCGGGAACAGCGGCCATAGGTGGGCTTGATGCCGACAGTGCCCGTCAGCGCCGCCGGCTGGCGGATCGAACCGCCGGTATCGGTGGCGGTCGCCGCGGCGCAGAGCCAGGCGGAAACCGCGGCGGCCGACCCGCCCGACGAGCCGCCCGGCACCAGCTGGGCATTGGAATTATCGGCCCGCCAGGGGTTGATCACCGGCCCGTAGTAGCTCGTCTCGTTGGACGACCCCATGGCGAACTCGTCCATGTTGAGCTTGCCCAGCATGACGGCGCCATCGCGCCACAGGTTGCTGGTGACGCTCGATTCGTATTCCGGCTTGAAGCTATGGAGAATGTGGCTCGCCGCCTGGGTATGGACGCCCTTGGTGGCAAACAGGTCCTTGATGCCGAGCGGAATGCCCTCGAGCGGACCGCCCTGCCCGGCCGCGAGCTTCGCATCGCTGGCCTTGGCCTGCGCCTGGGCCTGCTCGGCCGTCACCGCCACATAGGCATTGAGCTTGGAGTTGCCGCCCTCGATGGCGTTGAGGTAGGCGCCGGTGAGTTCGCTCGAGGTGAACTCCCTGGCCTTGAGGCCGGCACGGGCAGCAGCGAGGGTCAGGCGGGTAAGGTCGGTCAAAGGCTTGGCTCGCGGGGAAAGGACGCGGGAGATTGTCGACCGCAGTTCCTATAGCTGTGTTGCGATTATCGCAACATTGGGAGGGTGAAGTCGCGGTAAGCGCGGTGTCAGGCGACGGCGGCCTGCCCGATATGCTTCTCGAAGAACGCCGACCACTCGCTGTCGGGATAATCGAGGAACGGACCGCGCGGGGTGAAGCCGGAATTGCTGTAAAGCCGGTGCGCATCGGACATGCCCGGACCGGTGCCGGTCTCGAGCAGCAGATGCGTGATGCCCTTCGAACGTGCCAGCTCGGTGATGGCGGCGAGCAGCGCCGAACCGACCCGCTGGCCGCGTACGGATGGGCGGGTGTACATGCGCTTCACTTCGCCCTCGGTCGCCGAGATCGCTTTCAACGCACCGCAACCAACCGCCTCACCGACGGCATTGCGGGCGACGAACACAGTAGTGTCGGCGCCGGACATCTGTTCGACCGTCATCTTGAACTGGAATTCCAGCGGCGACAGCGGCAGCAGATGCGCGTTCAGTTCTTCGACCAGCCCGCGGACATCGTCCTGCAGCGGCGTCTCGATGGCGATGGTGACGCTCATCGCCGTTACTCGACGACCTTGGGCACCATGAAGAAATTGTCTTCGGTCAGCGGTGCATTGGCGACGATCTTTTCGGGGTAGCCGCCGTCGGTGACCTTGTCCTCACGACGGCGCAGCGTCATCGGCATCACCGAGGTCATCGGCTCGACGCCGCTCACATCCACCTCGCCCAGTTGCTCGACGAAGCCCAGAATGGTGTTGAGCTCATTGCGATAGGCTTCGACCTCGCCCTCCTCGATGCGAATGCGGGCCAGGCGCCCAATACGCTTCACGGTGGCGGCATCTACCGACATGGGGTCACTCCGAACGTCACGATTTCCGGCGTTCTAGCAATGGAACCCGGGGAAGAAAAACGAAAAGCGTTGATGGGCGCCATCAAACTTCCAGCGCCATGCCGGCTTCCAGCGCCACCAGCGCGGTGCCGTCGAGCCGATCGCGCAGGGTAGCGAAGGCGCGCTCTACAGCTGCATCGGGCCCCGCCAGGGCGATCAGTCGCGGCCCGAACGTCTCGAGCGCCCGGGCGGCCAATTGGTCGCCATGGTCTCCGAACACGACGAGCACCGAGTCCCGCGCCCAGCGGCCAGCCTTCGGCACGCTCTGCGACAGCAACAGCAGCGGCGCCTCGCCGGCGGCCGCTATCAGCGCGCCGCCTGCGAGCCCGTGCGTCGTGACCTCGCCGAGCACGTCCTCGTCGAGCATCGTGCCGGGTCGTCCTGGCTGCCACAGCACCGGATCGATCTCGGGCAGGCTGCCATCGAGCGCAAAGGTCGCGTCCGCCCCCGACACCAGTTCCTCAGGATCGACGCCGCTTACCCCGTTGGGATCAGCCACAAGGATCCTGCCGCCGATGTGAATGCGGATAGTCGTCCCGCCGAACCAGGTGAATTTCATCGGTCTTCCCGGTTATGGAGGAAGCGAAGAATAGCAATTTCGTCGGAAAGGACTTCGTAGAGAAGTTCGTAGGGAGCGGCCAACATGCGGCGCACCTCCCGGTCGGGGATCTCTTCGACCCGTTCGCCCATCCGCGGCATACCGAGGAGCTTATCTGGCGCCGAAACCAGCTTTCGCACCACGAGCGCCGCGGCGAGTTCGTTGACGGGGCTGAGAAGCATCTCGCGCCTGACGAGATCATGCCTGGCGTTTTCAGTCCAGCGTACCTTCGTCACTTGCGCGGGACTGGTGGAGGGAGTGGCTTGTCCGTGCCGAGGCTATTTGCCCACGCCACCATGTCCTCATGATCGATGAGACGGCCAGCGTCGACGTCCGCAAGCCCCTCCAAGGTACGCCGAAGCTTCTCTTCTTCCCAATCTACCCAGTTGGAAAGCGCCTGCTTGACGATCCAGGCTCGAGAGCGCTCCATGGATTCGGCGTAGCGATCTACTTTCTCCGCCAGTTCCTCAGGAATATGTGCCGTCAGGACTCGGGTGCTCATGGCAATCGTCTCCAATCAAACCTAATCATAGTGATTGACTGCGATTATGCCAACCGAGAACGACCTCACCGCCCTCCCCCCGACCGGCAAGCTGCTGGGCCTCGACCTGGGCACCAAGACCATCGGCGTCGCCATTTCCGACGGCATGCGCTACTCGGCGACGCCGCTCGAAACCATCAAGCGGCTGAAGTTCACCCAGGATGCGGTCCGGTTGCAGGAGCTGATCGCCGAGAACAATGCGGTCGGCATCGTGCTCGGGCTGCCGCTCAACATGGATGGCTCCGAAGGACCGCGGGTGCAGTCGACCCGCGCCTTTGCCCGCAACCTTGCCGCCAGGATCAGCATCCCGATCGCCTTCTGGGATGAGCGGCTGTCGACCGCCGCCGTCACCCGCACTCTGATCGAAGCGGATATGCGCCGCGACAAGCGCGCGGAGGTGGTGGACAAGCTCGCGGCCAGCTACATCCTGCAGGGCGCCCTGGAACGGCTGCGCCGGGGATAATCGACCGACCCGCTTGCGAGTCCGAACCCTACGGGTTAGACCCCCGCGAACATTCGGAACGGAGCGGCATGGCTACTTCCTCGCCAGCATCGGTCACCGGCGGCCAGGGGGTCGCGAGACCCGCTTTCCGCCATCGTCATCTCCTCGGCATCAGCCAGCTCAACCAGTACGAGATCGTCGATCTCTTGGATCGGGCGGAAGCCATGATCCCGATCTCCCGCCAGGAACGGAAGATCCTGCCGACCCTGTCGGGCAGGACGCAGATTAACCTGTTCTTCGAGAACTCGACACGCACGCAGTCGAGCTTCGAGATCGCCGGCAAGCGGTTGGGTGCGCAGGTCACCAACATGTCGGTCAAGACCTCCTCGGTCGCCAAGGGCGAGACGCTGATCGACACCGCCGCGACGCTCAACGCCATGCGACCCGACGTGATCATCGTCCGCCACAGCGCTTCGGGCGCGGTGGAGCTGCTGAGCCAGAAAGTCGGCTGCTCGGTGATCAATGCCGGCGACGGCGCGCATGAGCATCCGACCCAGGCCCTGCTCGACGCCCTGACCATCCGCCAGCACAAGGGCCGGCTCGCCGGGCTCACCGTCGCCATCTGCGGCGACATCGCCAACTCGCGCGTCGCCCGCTCCAACCTGCTGCTGCTCGGCGCCATGCAGGCCCGCACCCGCGTCGTCGCACCGCGCACCCTGCTCCCCAAGGGCATCGAGACCCTGGCAACGGAGGTCTTCACCGACATGCGAAAGGGCCTCGAAGGCGCCGATGTGGTGATGATGCTGCGCCTGCAGCACGAGCGCGCCAACGGCCGAATGATCCCTTCGGTGCGCGAGTACTACCACTTCTACGGCCTCGACGAGGAAAAGCTCGGCTATGCCAAGCCCGATGCCATCGTCATGCATCCCGGACCGATGAACCGCGGCGTCGAGATCGACCCGGCGATTGCCGACGGGCCGCGCTCGGTGATCACCGAGCAGGTGGAAATGGGCGTCGCGGTGCGCATGGCGGTGCTCGATACCCTGCTCTCCGACCGGGAGGCAGCGCAATGAGCAAGCCCATGGTCATTGCCAATGCCCGGATCGTCGACCCCGCCAGCAACCGCGACGCACCGGGCGCCGTGCTGGTGGAGAACGGCAGGATCGCCGGCATTACCAACGGGGCGCCACAGGGTGTCCCTGATGGCGCCGAGGTCTGTGACGCCAAAGGCCTCGTCGTCGCACCCGGCCTGATCGACATGCGGGTGTTCACCGGCGAGCCGGGGCACGAGTATCGCGAGACGCTGGCAACCGCCGCCGAGGCAGCTGCCGCCGGCGGGGTCACCAGTTTCGTGCTGATGCCCGACACCACGCCGGTGATCGACGATGGTGCGCTGGTCGACTTCGTGCTTCGCCGCGCCGGGGCCAAGGCCTCGGTCAACATTCTCCCCGCCGCCGCCATCACCCGCGGCCTCAAGGGGGAGGAAATCACCGAGTTCGGCCTCTTGAAGGAAGCCGGCGCCGTCGCCCTCACCGACGGGCGCGAGTCGATCCAGTCGGCTGGCCTCCTGCGGGCCGCGTTCACCTATGCGCGCAACTTCGACCTGCCGATCATCCATCACGTCGCCGAGCGCAGCCTGGTGGGCGATGGGGTGATGAACGAGGGCGCGCTGGCGACGATCTCGGGCCTCAAGGGCATTCCGGTCGAGGCCGAGACGGTTCCCCTGGCCCGCGACCTGCAGCTCGCCGCCCTGACCGGCGTTCGCTACCATGCAGCACAGGTCTCGAGCGGCGCCGCGGTGGAGTTGCTCGCCGCAGCCAAGCGCCGACTCGCCACTGTTTCCGCTGGCATCTCGATCAACAACCTGACGCTCAACGAGAACGACGTCGCCCCCTATCGCTCGTTCTTCAAGCTGTCGCCGCCGCTGCGGTCGGAGGACGACCGGCGCGCCGTCATCGACGGCCTCAACTCCGGCGCCATCGACACCATCCACTCCGCCCACGACCCTCAGGATACCGAGGTGAAGCGCCAGCCGTTCGCCGAAGCCTCGGATGGGGCAGTCGGGCTCGAGACCCTGCTGGCCGCGGCGCTCCGCCTGTTGCATTCGGGCGACGTGCCGTTGCTGACCCTGCTCCGCGCCATGACCAGCCGTCCGGCAGAACTGCTCGGACTCGAGTCGGGACGTATCGCGGTGGGCGCTCCCGCCGACCTGATCATCTTCGATCCGGAGTTTCCCTGGGTGGTCAAGGAGGCGGCGCTGCGCTCACGCTCGCGCAACTCGGCCTTCGAGGGCGCCCGTATGCAGGGGGCGGTGATGCACACCTTCGTTGCAGGCCGTGCGGTCTTCAGCCATGCTGCGAGCACCGAGGGGGCCGACGCATGAACTTCCTGATCGCCACTGTCCTGGGCTACCTGCTCGGCTCGATCCCGTTTGGGCTGTTGCTGACGCGCGCCGTCGGCATCGACATCCGCGCCATCGGCTCGGGCAATATCGGCGCCACCAACGTGCTGCGGACCGGCAATCGCTGGCTCGCCGCAGCGACGCTGCTGCTCGACGCCGGCAAGGGCGCCGCGGCGGTGCTGATCGCGCGCCACTTCCTCGTGCCGGGCGCCGAGTCGCCGCTCCAAGCGGAGTTCATCGTCTACGGCGCCGGCATCGGAGCATTCTTCGGCCACGTCTTCCCGATCTGGCTCGGCTTCAAAGGCGGCAAGGGCGTCGCCACCTATATCGGCGTGCTGCTGGCATGGAACTGGGTGGTGGGGCTGATCTTCTGCGCCGTCTGGCTGCTGATCGCCGTCGCCCGCCGCTTCTCCTCGCTCGCTGCCCTCACCGCGGCCGCGACCGCACCGATCTTCGCCTACACGCTCGCCGGCACCGATATGCAGGGTTTTACCTTCGCCGCGGCCTGCGCGCTGCTCAGCTTCGTGCTCTATTTCAAGCACTGGCAGAACATCCGGCGGCTGTGGAATGGCACCGAGCCGAAGATCGGCTCGGAAAAGCCCAAGGCCTGAGCCATGGCGCGCGACGGCAGCGAACTGACGCCGTCGCAGCGCACTGCATGGCTGCGGCTCATCCGCACCGACAATATCGGGCCGCAGACGTTCCGCCAGTTGCTGAACCGCGAAGGTTCGGCCGAGGCGGCGCTGGCGGTGCTGCCCGAGATGCTCAAGCGCCTCGGGACCCCCGCGCGCATTCCCTCGATTGCCGAGGCTGAAGACGAGATTGCGCGCGCCGAACGGCTTGGCGCCCGCTTCGTCGGCTCGCGCGAGCCGCACTACCCTCCCCTGCTTCGCTACATCGCCGGTGCGCCGCCGCTGGTCGCCATCGCCGGTGGCGCCGGGCTCGACTGGCAGCGCACCGTTGCGATCGTCGGGGCGCGCAACGCCTCCACCGCCGGTCAGAAGTTCGCGCAGATGCTGGCCGCCGATCTCGGTGACGCGGGTTATACAGTGGTCTCCGGCCTTGCGCGTGGCATCGACACCGCCGCGCATCGGGCGGCGCTCCGCGGCGGAACCGTAGCGGTTCTGGCTGGCGGCCTTGACCGCATCTATCCCGATGAGAACCGGCCGCTGGCGCAGCAGATTGTCGAGCATGGCGGCGCCCTGCTCACCGAGATGCCGCTCGGCTGGGAGCCGCGGGCGCGAGATTTCCCGCGTCGCAACCGGCTGGTCTCCGGGCTGAGCCTCGGCACGGTCGTCGTCGAAGCCGCCAAGCGCTCCGGCTCGCTGATCACCGCCCGGCTGGCGCTGGAACAGAATCGTGAAGTGTTCGCCGTGCCTGGCTCGCCGCTCGATCCGCGCGCCGAAGGCGGCAACTCGCTGATTCAGCAGGGCGCCAGGCTGATCACCGGCGCCGCCGACATCATCGAGACCCTGCGCGAGGCCGACCCGGCGCGCACTGGCCTGTTCGAGCCCGACTGGTTACCCGAGGTCGAGGTCATGGATGCCGCCCCGGCGTCGGATGACGAACGATCCCGGCTGATCGAGGCGCTGAGCCTCACGCCGATTCCGGTCGACGACGTCATCAGATCGACCGGCATTGCGATCAGCCGGGTGCAGACGCTGCTGCTGGAACTCGACCTCGAGGGACGGGTCGAATGGTCAAGCGGCCAGTTGGTAGCGCTCCGCCCCTGAACGGCGCATTACCGGCCGAACTTTCTTCCCCCATAGGGGGAACGGCGTACCGGGCTGCCGGGCTGGTTGACAGCCCAAAGCCGCTTCACCATGTTGCGCCGCGTTCGAATGCCACTCCCGAAAGCTCGGTCCATGAAGCTCGTCATCGTTGAAAGTCCCAACAAGATCAAGACGATCAGCGGCTATCTGGGCAAGGACTACGAGGTCCTCGCCAGCTTCGGCCATGTGCGCGATCTGCCGGCGAAGGATGGCTCGGTCCTCCCTGACGAAGACTTCGCGATGAGCTGGGAAGTCGATACGGCGTCGAAGAAACGGCTGACCGATATCGGCAACGCGCTGAAAAATGCCGACGAACTGATCCTCGCCACCGACCCCGATCGCGAGGGCGAAGCAATCTCCTGGCACGTACTCGACGTGCTCCGGCAGAAGAAGCTGGTCAAGGACAAGCCGGTCAAGCGCGTGGTATTCAACGCCATCACCAAGGACGCGATCACCGAGGCGATGCGCAACCCGCGCGACATCGACGAGCCGCTGGTCGATGCTTACCTCGCCCGCCGCGCTCTCGATTACCTCGTCGGCTTCACGCTCTCTCCGGTGCTGTGGCGGAAGCTCCCGGGCTCTCGTTCGGCCGGCCGCGTGCAGTCGGTGGCGCTGCGCGTCGTTTGCGACCGCGAGTCCGAGATCGAGAAATTCCGCCCGCAGGAATACTGGTCGATCGGCGCGCGGCTCAACGAGAAGGGCCGCAGCTTCGAGGCGCGGCTCTATTCGGTCGACGGCAAGAAGACCGACAAGCTCGACGTCGGCACCGGGCAGGAAGCCGAGGCGCTGAAAGCGGCAATCGAAGCGGGCACGTTCTCCGTCACCGCGGTGGACAAGAAGCCGACCAGGCGCAATCCCTACGCACCGTTCAGCACCTCGAGCCTGCAGCAGGACGCCTCCTCGCGTCTCGGCTTTGCGCCGGCGCGCACCATGCAGATCGCGCAGCGGCTCTACGAGGACGGCATCATCACCTATATGCGAACCGATGCCGTGCAGATGGCGCCGGAAGGTATCGACCAGGCCCGGCGCGCCATCGTGAAGAACTTTGGCGCCGACTACCTGCCCGAGAAGGCGCGCATCTATTCGACCAAGGCCAAGAACGCGCAGGAAGCGCACGAGGCCATCCGTCCGACCGACATGTTCCGGCATCCCGATACGCTACGGGGCGATCCGGACAAGCATCGGCTCTACGAACTGATCTGGAAGCGCACGCTGGCCAGCCAGATGCGTTCGGCGGAAATCGAACGGACCACGGCCGATATCTCGGTATTTGCCACCAGCCGCGACATCTCGCTGCGCGCGGTCGGCTCGGTTGTTACCTTCCCCGGCTTCCTTGCGCTCTATGGCGTCGAGGCCAAGGAGGACCGTGATCCCAACGCCGAGGACGACGAGGACAGCCGCGAGCTGCCGCCGCTCAACGTCGGCGACCGGCCGAAGCTGGAGCAGGCGCTGATCGAGCAGCACTTCACGCAGCCGCCGCCGCGCTATTCGGAAGCCAGCCTGATCAAGAAGATGGAAGAGATCGGCATCGGCCGCCCTTCCACCTATGCCGCCACCATCTCGGTGCTGCAGGACCGCAACTATGTGCGGCTCGAAAAACGCGTGCTGATCCCGGAAGATCGCGGCCGCATCGTTACCGCCTTCCTCGAGAGCTTCTTCACCCGCTATGTCGAGTACGGCTTCACCGCCTCGCTCGAAGAAAAGCTCGATCTGATCTCGGACGGCAAGCTTGCGTGGAAGGACGTGCTGCGCGACTTCTGGAACGATTTCCAGAGCCATGTCGAAGAGATCAAGGATCTGCGCGTCTCCGAAGTGCTGGATGCGCTGAACGATCTGCTGGCCGACCACATCTTCCCGGCCAAGGCCGACGGCTCCGACCCGCGCCGCTGCCCCAATTGCGGTACCGGCCAGCTGTCGTTGAAGCTGGGCAAGTTCGGCGCCTTCATCGGTTGCTCGAACTATCCCGAATGCCGCTACACCATGCAGCTGTCGGATGCGGCCACCGGCGGGGCCAGCGAGGCGGGTATCGGCGACGGCATTCTGGGCACCGATCCCGAGAGCGGGCTCGAGGTGGCCTTGAAGTCGGGCCGTTTCGGTCCATATGTGCAGCTTGGTGACGGTGCGGAACCGAAGCGCTCGTCGCTTCCCAAAGGATGGACGCCTGACAGTCTGACGCTCGAAAAGGCGTTGCAGTTGCTGTCGCTGCCCCGCCCCGTCGGCAACCACCCGGAAACGGGCAAGCCGATCAGCGCCGGCATTGGCCGCTACGGACCGTTCATTCTCCATGATGGCACCTATGCCAACCTCCCCGAGGTCGAAGAGGTGTTCACGGTGGGGCTCAACCGCGCCGTCGATCTGCTCGCGCAGAAGGCAGCGGGCGGCGGACGGTTCGGTCGCGGCGGCGGTAGTACGCCAGCAGCGATCAAGACCTTCGAGCATGATGGCGGCACCATCTCGGTTCGCGCCGGCCGCTATGGGCCGTATGTGAATCAGGGCAAGGTGAATGCAACGCTGCCCAAAGAGGTCAAGCCTGAGGACGTGACGATCGAGCAGGCGCTCGAACTGATCGCCGCCAAGGGCGGCGCCTCGGGCGCAAAGAAATCCTCGTCGCGGTCGGCCGGCGCCAAGAAGGCGCCAGCCAAGAAAGCGGCGACCAAGAAACCTGCGGCCAAGGCCAAGTCGACTGCAAAAGCGGCGAGCAAGCCCAAACCCGCATCGAAGACGAAGGCGGAGACACCCGCCTAAAGAAAGAGACAATGGCGAAAGCGCCAAAACCCAAGACTACTCCCAAGAGCCCGCGGCAGTTTGCCGTGGGCACGCTCCCCTCGCGCGAAGCCATCCTCGAAGCGATGGCACAGCAGCCGACCCTCGATGGCAAGCGCGACCTGGCGCGCCATTTCGGCATTCACGGCGACATGCGCACCCCGTTCAAGGTGCTGCTCAAGCAGATGGAGGGCGAGGGCTTCATCGCCCGGACCCGCAAGCAGATCCGGCCGACCGCCGCCCTGTCGGCGGTGACCGTCCTCGACATCCCGACCGACGCCGATCCCGACAACCTCCACGCCTTTCCCGCACAATGGAACGACGAGGAAGGGGCGCGTCCACGCGTCATGGTCAGGCAAGCCAAGGATGCCCGCGTGGCGCCCGCGCCGGGCGACAGGATCCTGGCGCGCATCAGCGCCGGCGATGGCGAGCTGCCGAACTATACCGCGCGGGCGATGAAAATCCTCGACAAGCCGCGTCGCGGCCAGATCGGCATCGTCCGCCTGGACGAGGACGGCGCGCGGCTGATCCCGGTCGACCGCAAGCAGAAGGAAATGCGCATCGACGGCGGCGATCTGGGCAATGCCCACGACGGCGACCTGGTCGAGGTCGAAGTCAAGCTGACCGGCCGGCTGATGATCCCCAAGGCCAAAGTCAGCAACGTCATCGGCAATCCGAAGTCCGAAGGGGCGGTCTCGATGATCGCTATTCACAACCTCGAGATTCCCTACCGTTTCCCCGCTTCGGTGACCAAGGAAGCCGAGGAGGCGAAGGAAACCACGATCAAGGGCCGCGAGGACTGGCGCCACATTCCGCTGGTCACCATCGACCCGGTCGACGCCAAGGACCACGACGACGCGGTCTATGCCGAGCCCGATACCGACCCCAAAAATCCCGGTGGCCATATCGTCTACGTGGCGATCGCCGACGTCGCGGCCTATGTCCGCCCGGGGACGGCGCTCGATCGCGAGGCCTATATCCGCGGCAACTCGGTCTATTTCCCCGACCGCGTCGTGCCGATGCTGCCCGAACGCATTTCGAACGACCTCTGCTCGCTGCGTGAGGGAGAGAACCGGCCGTCGCTGGCGGTGCGCATGGTGTTCGACCAGAACGGCAGGAAGCGCTCGCACAGTTTTCATCGCGTGCTGTTCCGCTCCGCCGCCAAGCTCAGCTACCAGCAGGCCCAGGCGGCGATCGACGGCCGGCCAGACGACAAGACCGGGCCGATCCTCGACACGATCCTCCGGCCGCTATGGGCTGCCTACGGCGCCATGGCCAAGGCTCGCGACAATCGCGGCCCGCTCGATCTCGACCTGCCCGAACGCAAGATCATCCTCGACAAGGCCGGCATGGTCGTTGACGTCAAGGTGCCGGAACGGCTCGACGCGCACCGGCTGATCGAGGAGATGATGATCGCGGCCAATGTCGCGGCCGCCGAGACGCTGGAGAAGCACAAGAGCGCCCTGCTCTATCGGGTGCACGACACCCCGAGCCAGGAGAAGCTGGTGGCGCTGCGCGACTTCCTGAGTTCGCTCCAGCTGCCGGCGCCGAAATCGGACGCGGTACGACCATCGGATTTCAACCGCATCCTCGACAAGGCCCGCACCGACGGCAAGATCCAGCAGGTCTCGGAAATCATCCTGCGCACCCAGGCGCAGGCCGAGTACGCCGCCGAGAACTATGGCCATTTCGGCCTCAATCTCGAGCGCTATGCCCACTTCACCTCGCCGATCCGCCGCTATGCCGACCTGATCGTGCACCGGGCGCTGATCAGCGCGCTGGAGCTGGGCAAGGACGGACTGACCGACAGCGAGATCGTCAAGCTGCCGGGGATCGCCCAGCACATCTCGTCGACCGAACGCCGCGCCATGCTGGCCGAACGAGAGACCATCGACCGGCTGCTGGCGCAGTTCCTTGCCGCGCATATCAACGCCAGGTTCGAAGGCCGCATCTCGGGCGTCACCCGCTCGGGCCTGTTCGTGCGCCTCAAGGATACCGGCGCCGACGGGTTTATTCCGGCCTCCACGCTGGGGCAGGATTACTATCGCTTCGTCGAGGAGATGCAGGCTATGGTGGGCGACCGGACCGGCGAGACGTTCCGCATCGGCGACGATGTGAGCGTCCGGCTGCTCGAGGTTGCCCCAGTTGCCGGGGCACTGCGCTTCGAGCTGCTGAGCGAAGGCAGCCGCGGCGTTCCGTCATCTGGCGGACGGGCGCGCAAAGGACCATCTAGCAAACGAGGCAAGGCGGGCGCCTATCGCAAGCTCGCCAAACGGAAGAGATAGCGATGGCGGTCGAGATCGGTTTTGTGCGTGAGCAGCGCTCGCTGTGGAAGGCAATCGGCAATGGCGTGATGTGCCGTTGCCCGAACTGCGGCAAGGGCAAACTGTTCCGCTCCTACCTCAAGCTCAACGATACCTGCAGCGAGTGCGGCGAAAAGCTGAGCGCGGCGCGTGCGGATGACTTCCCGCCCTATATCGCCATCTTCATCGTCGGCCACGTGCTGGTCGGCTGGATGCTGCATGCCGAGATGAGCGGGCCGGTCGATCCGATGCTCTACGTCTGGACCATGATCCCGGCGGCAATCCTGCTGCCGCTGGTCATGCTGCCCTCGATCAAGGGCGCCGTCGTCGGGCTGCAATGGGCCAACTACATGTATGGCTTCGACCCGACGCGCGGCGATACCTCCAAGAGCGACGTCTGACCCTGCTCCGGTGGCGTCCGGGTTGCCGGTGCCGCTTGACATCGGCCCGAAAATCCGTAGGTTCCGGCCAAATTTCCACAGGCCGGTTGGCCGGTTGAATTCACAGCCCCGCGGATAGCGCGCGGCAAGCCGTTTCAAGGAAACACGACCATGGCCAAAGCCGTATCCCTCAAGATCAAGCTCGTGTCGACTGCCGACACCGGCTTCTACTACGTCACCAAGAAGAACTCGCGTACCCAGACCGAGAAGCTCTCGTTCAAGAAGTACGACCCGGTCGTGCGCAAGCACGTCGAGTTCAAGGAAGCCAAGATCAAATAACCTGCCGCTTCCAAGCCGAATTCGAGAACCCCGTGCCCCGGCGCGGGGTTTTTCGTTATGGGGCACAAGCCCTGAGGCCGACGGCCGACATCACGAACGCAAAACGCCCGCCCCGGTATACGGGACGGGCGTTCAATGAGCGGCTGGTCCGCGGCGGCATGTCGAAGAGGCCACTCTTGCCCGCTGCGAACCAGCCTCCCTACGGACCCAGGAGTTGCGGCGGACCTGAGGAGAACCGTAGGGGTGACTGCTGACACCGAAAGTGTCTGCGTATTTCTATGGGGTCAACTTAACCCTTTCCGGCGTCGGAGCAAATAGGCGCCCCACAACGTTACTAATCCTTAACCTTAATATTCCGTGATCGAGCTACTTCGCAACTAGGCGGCGTCGACAACGACCCGGTTGCGCCCTTCTCGTTTGGCCCGGTAAAGCGCCACATCGGCCCGCTTCAGCAGGAGTTCCGGGGTGTCGGCGTGGTGCTCGTTGAGGGCCATGCCGATCGACACGGTGACCGACAAAGGCCGCCCGTTGCCGGCGTCGAAGCCCTTCTCCGCCACGGCGCCCCGGACCCGCTCGGCGACGCCCTGTGCCTGGCGTGAGTCGGTATCGGGCATCAGCACGACGAACTCCTCGCCGCCGAATCGGCAGGCGAGATCGACGCCGCGGATGTTGCGGCGCAGCCGATCGGCGAACTCCCGCAGCACGGCATCGCCGGTATCGTGGCCATGGGTGTCGTTGACGTCCTTGAAGTAGTCCATGTCGATCAGCATCACAGCCATGTCGCGGTCCTGCTGCTGCGCTTTCTGCAGGAGGATCGACAGATGCCGCTCGAAGTATCGGCGGTTGTAGAGGCCGGTCAGTTCGTCGGTTACCGCCAGGGCCAGCGTGTTGTTGACGCTCTGGCGCAGCTCCACGGCGTAACGCTGGCGGCGAATCTGGGTCCGCACCCGTGCCATCAGTTCGTTGCGTTCGACCGGCCGCATGATGAAGTCGTTGACCCCGAGGTCGAGCCCGCGAACCACACGCGGCCGGTCGTCCTCTTCGGCGATCAGAATGATCGGCAGGGTGCGCGTCTGCTCGGCCGTCCGCATCTGGGAGCAGACCCGCAAAGGATCGAAATCGCCAATGGCCATCGAGACGAGCGCCAGTTCGTAGTCGCCGCCGCTCACCGCCAGCACGGCGTCGGCCGGATTAGCCAGGACGTCGACCCGGTTATGTGCCTCGAGGTAGCCGCGGATGCGCTCGGCATGCCGAAGATCGGGATCGACGAGAAGAATCCGGCCATCATCGTGGTCGATGGAGTCCACCGCGCGCATGGCGTCCTCGATGGCGATCTCCTGGCCGGTGCGCGCCCGGGCGCGCAACTCGTCGGTCAGCGCCTTGAGGCGTACCAGGCTCTTTACCCGCGCCATCAATTGGACGTCGTCCACCGGCTTGGTCAGGAAATCGTCGGCGCCGGCCTCGAGGCCGCGCACCCGATCCGAAGGCTGGTCGAGTGCGGTTACCATCAGCACCGGGATATGGCTGGTCCGGCGATCGGCCTTGAGCCGCGCACACACCTCGAAGCCATCCATCTCCGGCATCATCACATCGAGCAGAATGATGTCGATCTCGCCCTCGGCGCAGATCGCCAGCGCGTCCTTGCCGGAGGCGGCCGTAACGACGTCGAAATACTCAGCCGAAAGCCGCGCCTCGAGCAGGCGGACATTGGTTGGAATATCGTCGACGATCAGCACCCGCGCCGTCAAAGACCTCAGGCCCCGCGATTTGAGGAAATCTGCCCGAATGCCAGCCCAGGCAGCGCCTAGTCGGCAGGTCCAATGTAGCGGGCAATGGTTTCCAAAAAGTGAGGCACGGAGATGGGTTTGGAGATGTATCCCTCGCAGCCGCCCTGCAGGATTCGCTCTTCGTCGCCCTTCATGGCGAAGGCCGTCACGGCGATGACCGGAATCGACGCCAGCTCGTCGTCTTCCTTGAGCCATTTGGTGACCACCAGCCCCGAGACTTCAGGCAACTGGATGTCCATCAGGATCAGATCCGGGTGGTGGGCGCGCGCAAGATCCAGCGCTTCCAGGCCGTTGCGGGTCTGGATGATGGAATATCCACGCGATTCAAGCAGATCGTTGAAGAGCTTCATGTTGAGCTCATTGTCTTCGACGATCATGACGGTCTTGGGCATACGGGACTCAAATCCACCCTGAACGGGGCTGGCAGGCCCTCGTGTTCTGCCCGAAGTTCGGGGTAACATCAATCGATTACCACCCGAGCCCCTGCCCTTGCCGAAAACCCTCGAACTGACCTCCCGCGCACTTGGCGATCTCTGCCTCCACCATCTGGCCGAGAACCCGGCGCAACTCGCCGAATTCATGAGCCTGACCGGCTATTCCCCCGACGCGCTGCGCCAGGCGGTGGGGGGCGACGGGCTCGATCGCGGGCTGATCGACTATTTCGCCGCCAACGAGGCGCTGCTGCTGGCGCTGTGCGCCAATGGCGGCTTCAAGCCGGACGACTTCATGCGCGTCTGGGCCAAGCTCAATCCGGCGGGATGACCGATGCTGGCGATCTGCCGCGACTGTTCGGCGACGGTGGAGGCCCTCGAGGCCCCGACCCGCTGCCGCGCCTGCGGATCGCCCAGAATCAAGGCACATGAAGAGCTCGGCGCACTGAGCATCGCGCATGTCGACTGCGACGCCTTCTACGCCTCGATCGAGAAGCGCGACGACCCGAGCCTCGTGGACAAGCCGCTGATCATCGGCGGCGGCGTCCGCGGCGTCGTCTCCACCTGCTGCTACATCGCCCGGCAGTATGGCGTGCGCTCCGCCATGCCGATGTTCCGGGCCAAGGAGCTTTGCCCGCATGCGGTGATCATTCCGCCCAACATGGCGAAGTATGTCGTCGTGAGCCGCCAGATCCGCACGCTGATGGACCAGTTGACTCCACTCGTCGAGCCGCTGTCGATCGACGAGGCCTTCCTCGATCTCACCGGCACCGAGGCGCTGCACAAGGCCAAGCCGGCAGTGGTGCTCGCCCGCTTCGCGAGACGCGTCGAACAGGAGATCGGCGTCACCATCTCCATCGGGCTCAGCCACAACAAGTTCCTCGCCAAGGTCGCCTCCGACCTCGACAAACCGCGCGGCTACGCGGTGATCGGCAAAGCCGAGACCATCGGCTTCCTGGCGCCGCAGCCGGTGACGCTGATCTACGGCGTTGGCAAGGTGTTCGCCGAGACACTGCGCAAGGATGGTTTCGAAACCATCGGACAGTTGCAGGCGACGCCCCCCGAACAATTGATGCGCCGATATGGCGATTCCGGCGCCCGACTGGCCCGACTGGCACGCGGCGAGGATGCCCGCGCCATCTCGACCGACGACCAGATGAAGACCGTCTCCGCCGAGACCACCTTCAACAGCGATCTCAGGACCTTCGAGGAGCTCTCCACCGAACTCCTGGCGCTGTGCGAGCGCCTTTCGGAGCGGCTCAAGGCCAAGGCGATCCTGGGCGACACCGTGACGCTCAAGCTCAAGTCGGCAGGTTTTCGCTTGCGCACGCGGGCTCGGCAATTGATGATCCCGACACAGCTTGCCAACGTACTCTACGAAACCGGCGTGCAGCTTCTCGCTCGCGAGATCGACGGGACGGCATTCCGCCTGATCGGCATTGGAGTGAGCGGCATCTCGGAGGCGGACGGGGTCGATCCGGTCGACCTGATCGAGCCAGGAATCGCCCGGCGGGCGGCTGCCGAACGCGCCATTGATCGTGTACGCGATCGCTTCGGACGGGACGCGGTGATCCGTGGCAAGCTATATGACCGGGTGAAGGCTCGCGCCGCCCGCAACGCAGACAAAGACGAAGAGAACCAGGATGACCAGCCCCCTCGATAAGCTCCGCGAATACGGCTACGAGCTGCCGCAGCCGAAAGCGCCGGTCGCGACCTATGTGCCGATCACCCGCACGGGCAACATCGTCTATGTGTCGGGACAGATCTCATCGGGCGCCGACGGCGTGGTCACCGGGCTCCTGGGCGACACCATGAACGTCGTCCAGGGCGGCAATGCCGCCGAGCTTGCCGCCGTCAATTTTCTCAGCCAGATCGTCCACAGCGCGGGCGTCGACCTCTCCAAGGTCAAGCGGGTGCTGAAGCTCACCGTATTCGTCGCCTCTACCCCGGAATTCGCCGAGCACCACCTCGTCGCCAACGGCGCCTCGAACCTTATCGTCGGTGTGCTGGGCGACAAGGGCAAGCATGCCCGCTCCGCCGTCGGCATGGCTGCTCTGCCGCTTGGCGCGGCGGTCGAGGTCGAAGGCATCATCGAAGTCGAGGACTGAGCGAGGGCGACGCGAAAGTGTCATGCGGGGGTGCTAGCGCCCGGGCGCCCTAACTCCCATATGACGGCCTGACAGCATGTGCGCCAAACCCAACTTCGACCGTCCCATTGCCCACCGCGGTCTGCATGACCGCGGGCGTGGCGTCATCGAAAACAGCGCGAGCGCCTTCGCGGCAGCGATCGAAGCCGGCTATGCCATCGAATGCGATGTGCAGCTCAGCCGCGACGGCATCCCGATGATCTTCCACGACGACGATCTCGATCGCCTGACCGGCGTGAGCGGTCCGGTCGGAGCGCGGACCATGGCAGAGCTTTCGAGCTACACCCTGCTCGACAGCGCCGCTGGCGACACGCCGCAGCGGTTCGATGCGTTTCTCGCCCAGGTCAGCGGCCGGGTGCTGCTGCAGATCGAACTGAAGCAGCAGCCGAACCAGGCGGCGACCGAAGTGCTGGCGCAGACGGTGATGGATGCGCTCAAGGGCTATCGCGGTCCGGTCACACTCGAATCCTTCGATCCCAAGCTGATCATCGAGGTGAAAAAGCGCGGCGCCACGATGCCCGTCGGCATCGTCACCTATGCCTATGACGAGCCGGAATGGGATCAGCAGCTCAGCGACGCCACCAAGTTCGCGCTGCGCCACCTGCTGCACTGGCCGCTCAGCCGTTTCGACTTCATCTCCTGCCGGGACAAGTCGCTCGACCTGCCGGCGGTAAGACTGTTCCGCTCGTTCGGCATGCCGGTGACCGCCTGGACCATCAAATCGCCGGCAGCGGCGCTGGCCGTGCTCGGCAAGGCCGACCAGATCGTATTCGAGGGGTTCGATCCACCAAGTGCCTGACGGAACGCTCAGCGCCGATGTGCTCAGCTCCATCGCGGAGATCCCCGCGCAGGTGTGGAACGGGCTGGCGCCTGCGCACGACGGAGTGGTCGACAACCCGTTCCTCGATCACCGGTTCCTGCTCGCCCTCGAGCAGTCGGGCTCGGCCGCCAACCGAACCGGCTGGCAACCGCAGCACCTGTTGCTGAGCGATGCCGCCGGCACGCCGGTCGGCGCCATGCCGCTCTACCTCAAATCGCACTCGCAGGGCGAATATGTCTTCGACCACGGCTGGGCGGACGCATTCCAGCGCGCCGGTGGGGACTATTACCCCAAGCTTCAATGCGCCGTGCCGTTTACCCCGGTCACCGGCCCGCGCTTTCTCGCCAATGACGACGCCAGCCGCACTGCCCTGATCCGCACCGCCGAGACGCTGGCCACGCGCAACAACATCTCCTCGGTGCACGCCACCTTCGTCAGCGAGGCAGAAGCCGAGCTTGCTCGCGCCTCCGGCTGGCTGGTGCGCCACGATACTCAGTATCACTGGCACAATGACGGGTTTTCGAGCTTCGAGGACTTCCTCGGCACGCTGTCGTCGCGTCACCGCAAGGTTACCCGTCGCGAGCGCCGCGAAGCCCTCGAAGCAGACGGACTGACGGTTCGCTGGCTTACCGGAGCCGACCTCACGGAAGCGGTGTGGGACGCCTTCTTCGAGTTCTACCAGGATACCGGCAGCCGTAAATGGGGCCGCCCCTACCTCAACCGCCGCTTCTTCTCGCTGCTCGGCGAGGCGATGGCCGACCGCGTGCTGCTGATGTTCGCCTATGACGGGGAGGAGCCGATCGCCGGCACCTTTTCGATGATCGGCCACGATCGGCTCTACGGTCGCTATTGGGGCGCCACCCGTAACGTGCCGTTCCTGCATTTCGAGCTCTGCTACTACCAGGCCATCGATTATGCGATCGCCCACAAGTTGCCGGTGGTCGAGGCCGGAGCGCAGGGCGAGCACAAGCTGGCGCGCGGCTATGCGCCCGCCACCACCCGGTCAGTGCACTGGATCGGCCACCCGGGCCTGCGCGACGCGGTTGCACGGTTCGTCGCGCAGGAGCGCGCCTCGGTGGCGCGCGAGCAGGAACAGCTCGAACGCTACACCCCGTTCAGACATGGGGATCCGCATTAGCGTTTTTTGATCTGTCGCGCCTTCGAACCGGAAAAGTCTGCAACTTTTCCTGAATGCCCTCAGGGAGAGTTGCGCGCCCGCCGGCACTGTGGTTCGAAGGCACCACACTGGACGGGCGCGGGTCTGGCGCGGTACTTTGCCGCCTCAGCCAGACCACACTCTCGATGGATATGACGGCCGCCTCCCTTCGAGGCCCTGGAGACCGAATGAACAAGCGCATCGCCATAGCTGCGATTGGTACGATGGGAGACGTGCAGCCCTTCGTCGCGCTGGCGCTGGCGCTGAAGAAGCGCGGGCACTCGGTGGTGCTCTGCGCCACCAACGATTTCGAGGGCTTCGTTACCGGGCACGGCGTCGAATTCGCAACGCTCGGCAGCGACATCCAGGCCTTCATGCGGCAAAGCCAGTTCGACAACGTCATGTCGAAGAACTCGCTGCTCTATGCGCCAAAGCTGCTGCGCGACGGCCAGAAGATCATGAAGACGGCCTGTCGGCACCTGTGGGCTACGGCCCAGGACGTCGACGCCATCATCTTCCATCAGACCACCAACTTCGCCGTCGACGTCGCCGAGGCGCTTGACATCCCTGCAATCATGACGGCCTTCCAGCCGATCAATCCCACCGGCGAGTTCCCGTATTTCGGCTACGACGGCCCGCCGCCGGAGCCACTGTTCAACCGCATAAGCCTCGATCCGCTGTTCAACCGGCTGAGCTACGTGGTGCAGGCAGCGCACCAGAGCTACTACGATTTCCCGCGCGACCGCATGCGCGCCAAGCTGCTGGGGCTGAGGAGCCGCAAGCGCCCAGGCTTTTCCAAGAATGCGCGCGGCGAGCCGATCCCGGCGCTGCATGCCTATTCCCCGGTGATCTCGCCGCGTCCCGGCGACTGGCCGGAAACGACGACCGTCACCGGCTTCTGGCGTCTCGACGACATCACCGGCTGGGAGCCGGATGCCGCGTTCCGGAAATTCCTCGATGCCGGCGAAGCGCCGATCTACCTGGGCTTCGGCTCGATGCCATGGGGCGCCCAGCGCAATACCGAGATCATCACCAAGGCTCTCAGGGAATGGGGCGGCCGCGCCGTCGTCGGCAAGGGCTGGGGCGGCATCAAGGCCGAAGACCTGCCCGATACCGTCTACGCCATCGACAAGGCGCCCCACACCAAGCTGTTCCCGCTGATGAAGGCGCTCGTGCACCATGGTGGCGCCGGCACTACCTATGCCGGGCTCTATGCGGGCCGCCCGACCTTCGTGGTCCCGCACTTCTTCGATCAGCCGTACTGGGGCCGCCGCGTCTACGAGCTGGGCTGTGGCCCTGCCCCGGTCCGGCTGCGCAAGCTCACCCCGAGCATCCTCGCCTCGGCGCTGGAAGAACTGTCATCCGATCCGACTTTCGCGATCGCCGCAGCCGAGCTGCGCGACCGGCTGGTGCTGGAGGATGGGACCGGGCTCGCCGCCGATATCGTCGAAGAGACGATCGAGACCTACCCGGGCAATCTTTACGATACCGACGAAGTGATGGGAGCCGCCTCGTGACTGCCTACGACCCGAGCAACATCTTTTCGAAGATCATCAAGGGCGAGATCCCGTCCCACAAGGTCTACGAAGATGCCGATGTGCTGGTCATGATGGATATCTTCCCGCAGTCGAAAGGCCACGTGCTGATCATCCCCAAGGCGGCGTCGCGCAACCTGCTGGATGCCGACCCCACCGTGCTGGCCCGCACCATGCCGCAGGTCCAGCGGGTGGCCAAGGCCGCCCAGAAGGCGCTCAACCCGGACGGCATCCGGGTCGTACAGTTCAACGAAGCGCCAGCCGGGCAGTCGGTGTTCCATCTGCACTTCCACGTCATCCCCATCTACGAGGGGGTGGAGCTCGGTCGCCACGGCCAAGGCAAGGCGGATGACGCCGAGCTCGCCGCGCAGGCCAAGGCCATCGCAGCCGCCCTCGCCTGACGTGACGCCCACCTCGCAGCTCAGCCTGGGCCTGCTGCTGACGGCCGCCGCCGGCATGATCGACGTCGTCGGCTTTATCGAGCTGGGCGGTTTCTACACCTCGTTCATGAGCGGCAACACCACGCAGCTCGGCGCAGGCCTTGCCCACCTCGGCCCGGCCCTGGCGCTCCCTGCCGGCCTGATCGTGATGTTCGTCGTCGGCAGCTTCCTCGGCAGTCTCGTCGGTGGCAGCGGTCCGGGCGCGGGGCGTATCGGCGTGCTGGCGATCGTCATCGCCGGCCTGATGGTGACGCTGGTGCTGCACGCCAACGGCTTTTCCGCCGCCCAGGCCATGCTGGCGCTCGCCACCGCGGCCGGCGCCCAGAACGCCGTACTGCCGCAGAGTGGAGCGGCGCGGCTCGGCGCCACGTTCGTTACCGGTACGTTGTTTGCCGTCGGCCAGGACCTGGCGCGAGCCGTCCGGGGCGAGGCGCCGCCGCTGCGCTGGCTGCAGCATCTGCTGGTGTGGCTGGCCCTGCTGCTGGGCGCGGCGATCGGGGCGTTCTGCTACGGCCAATGGCAAGTGGGCGCCCTGGCGGTGCCAGGAGCGATCTATCTCGCCTTCCTCAGCGCTTACGTGATCCGGGCAGCGCGCTAGCCGGGCGCTTCCCGGCAGCGGACTAAGCTGCTAGAAATGGCAGCAATGATGTGCAGAACATCAGTTCGTTGGCCTTCTGCGCTAGACTTGCACGTCCAGGCGTTAGCAAACCGATGATGACCGCCGCCCAATTGCGGGCCGCCCGCGCTCTGCTCGGCATCGACCAGAAGACCCTGGCCGGCATGGCCGGGGTGTCGTTGCCGACTATCCAGCGCATGGAAGCAAGTGACGGTACGGTGCGCGGTATCGTCGAAACCCTCACCCGCGTGATCGAGGCGCTCAACGAGGCCGGAGTCGAACTGATCGGCGATAACGCCCGCAGCGACAGTGGCGGCCGTGGCGTACGCCTCCGACGACCCGCGCAAAAAACCGACTGAGTTCTAGACGTCGTTGGGCGATCACGGCCCTAGCCACCGCTGATTGCCGCGCTTGTTCGCGAAAGGCGAATGATCCGATGGCCAGTTCTGCTCCCGCCTCCCCTGCTGCTCCGTCACCGCCCCTGGCCGAGCTGTTCACGCCCAAGCTGATCACCGTCCTGCGCGAGGGATATAGGCTCGGCGACCTCAGGGCCGACATCCTGGCCGGACTTACCGTCGCCATCGTCGCGCTGCCCCTGTCGATGGCCATTGCCATCGCATCGGGAACAACGCCCGAACGCGGGCTGTTCACGGCGGCGGTCGGCGGGTTTCTGATCTCGGCACTGGGCGGCAGCCGGTTCCAGATCGGCGGACCGGCGGCGGCGTTCACCGTGCTGGTGGCGTCCACCATCGGCCGCCACGGGCTCGATGGCCTGCTGCTCGCTACCATCATGGCCGGCGTGTTCCTGCTGTTGATGGGAGCGTTCCGGCTCGGCAGCTATATCAAGTTCATTCCCTATCCAGTGACAGTCGGCTTCATTTCAGGCATCGCGGTGATCCTGTTCGTCGGCCAGGTTCACGACCTGCTCGGTCTGACGCTGCCGGCGGCCGATCCCGCCGACATCGTCCCCAAGATCGCAGCCCTGGCTGCCGCCATCGGGACCGTCAACCCGGCGGCGATTGGGATCGCCGCACTCTCCGTCGCCATCATCGTCGGTCTCAGGCGCTGGCGCCCGCACCTGCCCGGCATCCTCATCGCCGTGATCGTCGCATCGCTGGTCGGTGCAATCCTGCAGTTGCCGATCGAGACCATCGGTACACGGTTCGGCGGTATTCCGAGCACGCTGCCGAGCCCGTCGCTGCCGCCCCTCTCGCTGGACAAGGTTCAGGCCGTCCTGCCCGATGCGATCGCCTTTGCCCTGCTGGGCGCCATCGAGTCGCTGTTGTCCGCCATGGTTGCCGATGGCATGACCGGCCGCCGGCATCGCTCCAACATGGAGCTGGTCGCGCAGGGTATCGCCAATATCGGCTCGGCACTATTCGGTGGCATCTGCGCCACCGGCACAGTGGCCCGCACCGCCACCAATGTCCGCTCCGGCGCGCGCAGCCCGCTGGCCGGCATGTTCCATTCGGTGTTCATCGTGCTGTTCATGCTGGTGGCGGCACCGCTCGCGAGCTTCATCCCGCTCGCCGCGCTCGCCGGCGTGCTGGTCGTCGTCGCCTGGAACATGGCTGAGAAAAACGCCTTTGCTACCCTGGTGCGAACCTCTCCCGGCGATGCCGTGGTGCTGTTGGCCACCTTCGGGCTCACGGTATTCCGCGGTCTCACCGAGGGCATCATCGTCGGCTTCGCCCTGGGGGCCCTGCTGTTCATCCACCGCATGGCCCAGCATGCCGGCGTAGAGGTGCACGTGCCGCCGGTTCCCGAGGATCAGGCGGACGCCGCCCGGCCCGAGCGCCACCCTTATGATCCCGCTCTCGCCACCGATCCCGATGTCGCGGTCTACCGCATCACCGGCGCGTTCTTCTTCGGCGCTGCGGCCACCGTCGGCGCGGTGCTCGAACGCATCGCAGACCGGCACCGTGCCTTCATCATCGATTTCTCGGCGGTGCCCTTCATCGACTCGACCGCCGCCAACACCATGGGCGGCATCGCGCGCAAGGCAGCCCGACATCGGGTCGTACTGCTGATTTCCGGCGCCACCCCGGCGGTGCGAGCCTCCCTGGCCGCACACGGCATCAGCGCGCCTGCGGTGCTGTTCGAGCGCAGCATCGAGAGCGCTGTCGCCGCGGCGCATGCCGAGATCGCGCGCCGCAGCGCCTCCGAACCTGCCGCGCCGGCCCAGGGCGCCTCCGGAGCGAACCGGTGAAGCCGCGAGGCTAACTCAGGAACTCGGTCCGCGCCCGCTCGATCACCAGCGAGCGGATCGCCACGTTGCGTGGCTGGCTCAGGACGAACAGGATCGCCTCGACCACATCCCTGTCGCTCAGCGCCTCCTCGACCCCGCGGGGGTGCTCCCAGTTGTCCTCGAGCGGCGACGTGTCCTCGATATGTCCGGGATAGACCGAAGTGACGCGGACGCTGGTGCCGATCATCTCCTCGGTCAGCGCCTGCACGAAGCCGTT